>CAJJBR010000011.1 GCA_905182475.1 Akkermansiaceae bacterium
TAAAATATCGGGAGTTACGCAGGGCTCTATACAAGGGAGAGGATTTCTTCGAGTTGAGTTTCGTCCTGGATGGCTCGCAGCTGTTTGCGCGTCAGGCTGCTCGTCCGCTGGCTCCTGGTCTTATACTGGCGCGCATTGGGATTTGTGATTTGGCGTTTCCGGAAACGGCGGAATTTCCGCTTTGAATTTTAGGTCTTCCTCGCTGTAGGCGAGATGCAACAACAGCATGGGGCTCTAGCCCCATGAACTTCCCAAACCAAGCCCATGCGTGCTGAATGCACGCGGGAAATGCGCAACCATCCACCGTGCCTACAGCACGGGCATTGCCTGGAACATGGTTCATGGGGCTCAAGCCCCATGCTGTTGTTGCGCCCTGCCTACAGCAGATTTTTCACAAGAGGTGAAGCGCGGCGGTATTGCACCTGTTTGCTGATGCCTCATCTGGCGTTTGCTCAGGAAATCAATGAGGCGACTGAACCGACTGTCCGGGATGTTGATGCGATCGACCTGCTTGAAGGGGGCACGCTGGATGCTCCGAGCACCTCAGCCTGTCGGCGGAGTTCGCGGCGGATACGGCGGATACAGCGGCTGCCCGGCGATAGGTAGCGGGGATGGAGCCGCGGCCGCGGGTGGGATCACCGCTTCTCAGTCCGGGTAACGGGATATTTTCCTACTGGAGGTTTCCGGAGGGGATTGCAGAGTAGCTGTAGATGAGTGTTGAAGTGAGTGATTACGAGAAGTTGGGTAAGTTTTACCTAGGGAAGGAATTCGAGACAGAGGGGAAGAAGGTCACGGATGATCTGGTTCTCTACGATTCCAAGGATCTGGTGACCCACGGGGTGGTGCTAGGGATGACGGGTTCCGGGAAGACTGGCTTGTGCATTGCTCTGCTGGAAGAGGCGGCGATGGATAATGTGCCGACGATTGTGATCGATCCGAAGGGGGATATTTCTAACCTGCTTTTGACGTTTCCGGAGCTGGATGGGAAGAGCTTCGAGCCATGGGTGAATGCCGATGACGCGGCGAAGAAGGGGATTTCCGTGGAGGAACATTCGGAGAAGACGGCGGCGATGTGGAAGAACGGTCTGGCCGAATGGGGGCAGACGCCGGAGCGGATTGCTCAGTTCAAGGACAAGGTGGATATCAATGTTTCACGCCGGGGAGTAACTCGGGCATCCCGGTATCTATCCTTAGCTCGCTGGATGTGCCACCTGCGGAAGTGATGGAGGACGGGGAGCTTTTCGGAGATAGGATCAGTAGTACGGTGGAGAGTTTGCTCTCGCTGGTGGGTGTCTCGGTAGATGGGACACAGAGTGAGGAAGCCGTGTTGCTGGGGGCGATTTTCCAAGGAGAGTGGACGGAGGGTAGGGGGCTGGATTTGGAAAAGCTGATCCGCCAGATCCAGAGGCCGAACTTCGGTAAGGTGGGGGTGATCGACCTGGAGAGTTTTTATCCTGAAAAGTCCCGGCAGTCGCTGGGGCGATGAAGTTTAATGGTCTGCTGGCCTCTCCGGGTTTCTCGACCTGGCTGGAGGGTGCGCCGCTGGATGTGACGAAGATGCTGCACCGCGATGACGGTAAGCCGCGCATCTCCATTTTTTCCATCGCCCACCTGAACGATACCGAGCGCATGTTTTTCGTGAGCCTACTGCTCAACCAGATGCTGGGCTGGATGCGGACGCAGCGGGGGACGACTTCCCTGCGTGCGCTGCTCTACATGGATGAGATCTACGGCTATCTGCCGCCGACGGCGAACCCGCCTTCAAAGCGCCCGATGATGACCATGCTGAAACAGGCGCGGGCTTTCGGGCTGGGCTGTCTTTTGGCGACCCAGAACCCGGTGGATCTGGATTACAAGGCACTTTCTAATATCGGGACCTGGTTTCTCGGGAGGCTTCAGACGGAGCGCGACAAGATGCGGGTGCTGGATGGACTGGAGGGTGCTGCGGGATCGCAGGATGCGAAGTTTAACCGCAAGGAGATGGAGAAACTTCTCTCCGGGCTGGATAGCCGGGTTTTCCTGATGAACAACGTCCACGAGGATGGTCCCGTGCTTTTCCATGTACGCTGGGTGATGAGTTTTCTAATTGGGCCGTTGGCTAGGGGACAGATCAAGGGGCTGATGGATCCAAAGCGGGATGCGTTTGTGACGAAAAAGGCGGAAGCTGCTTCCGACAACCCGATGGCGAGGTCTGCGAAAAGCGTTTCCTCTGCCAGGCCGGTGGTGGGGACCGGGGTTATCGAGCTTTTTGCGGAGGCGGAGGAAGAAACCTACAGGCCGCATCTCCTGCGGGAGGCGACCGTGCATTATATCCACTCTAAGGCGGACATCGAGGGCAGTCGGAAGGTGGTCAAAGTGAACCCCATCCTGGAAACGGGGATAGACTGGGGCACGACTGGATTGGTTTCAGAAGCGACTCTGAAGGAAGAACCGGAGCAGTGGGTGCCTTTCGGTGATCTGCCGGGCTATGCGATGAATGCGAAGAACTACAAGGCACCGGAAAAGGATTTTAAAAACGATCTCTACCGCGAGGAGAGGGAAGAGATCTGGTCGTGCCCCTTGCTGGATGCCTGGGGAGAAATCGGTGAGACAGAAGCAGAGTTCCGGGTGAGGATCGCCCATGAGGCGAAGGAGCAGCGCGACGATGCAATGGACAAGGTGTGCGATGCCGCCGCGAAGAAGGTCAAGACCCTCGAAAGTCGGCTTCGCACGGCAGAGGCGAAACTCGCGAAGGAGAAGGCGGAGTCTAGTTCGGCAAAAATGAACGCTGGCATTTCCGTGCTGGGAGGTTTGGTGAAAGCGATTTTCGGAAGAAAGACCGGGAGCCGCGGCTTCGGACGGGCAACGAGCGGTGGTACGGTAACCAAGGCGACGACCGCCTACAAGCAGCACCGCGATGTCGCCAATGCCGAGGCGAAGATCGATGGGCTTCAGGAAGAACTTGAGGCGATCCGCGATACGATGGAGAAGGAATTGGGGGATATTGCCGAGAATTTCGATCCCACCTCGCTGGTTTTGGAAAAAGAAACCCTCAAGCCGAGGCGCACGGATGTACAGGTGGAGAGGGTGGCCTTGCTCTGGAAGTGAGGTGATTTAACCGGAGTGGGTTTGAGTATGTTTCTCTCCGTTTTTCTTTAGTTGTTTGACATAAGCAGGCTGAGTCTGGAAATTTCCTCCCAGACTTATGAGTTCATTAAAACTACACAACGCAATGTGGCCCGGCCTAGTAGGCAAGGAGCCAGGCACAGACCATCCTCCAATCTCCCTTGAGCACATGCTCGATCTCACCGCTGCCGCCGAGGTGAACGGTAGGAAGTTTGACGGGATCGACTATTTCCTTTTCCACCCGCACACCGATCCGGATGCCTCGGAATCGGATCTTCGGAAAATCGCGGATCTCATCGCCTCGAAAAACCTCAAAGTCGGATCCCTCGTGGCTCCTGTATGGCCGGGAACGGTCGGTGGTTCCGCCTTCGGCTCCGAGGAGGATAGGAAAAATTTCCTTCTCGCGATCACGAAAGCCTGCCGCATCGCAAAGATTTTCAAGGAACACGGCGTCCGTGATTACGGCCTGATCCGTATCGATACGGCAGGTGGTGTCGAGGACTGGTCGAAAGATCCTGCCGGAAGTAACAAGAAGCTCGTGGAAACGATCCAGGAGGCTGGGAAGATCGCTGCCGACAGCGGTGAACGCCTCGCTGCCGAAGGCGAAATCTGCTGGGGTGGGATGCAATCATGGGAGATCATGGTGCAAACCCTTGAATCCATTGGGATGCCGGAGATCGTTGGTTTTCAAGCGGATCTCGCACACTCCTACCTCTACCTCCTCGGCTACAACGCGCCGGAATCCGCACTCCTCAAGGAAGGCTATTCCGAAGGCGAATTCTGGGCAGCCTACGAGAAGATGACCGATGCGCTCCGTCCATGGACCATCGATTTTCACGTCGCCCAGAACGACGGCTCCGTGCACGGCACCGGTTCCCACGATAAGACGGGCCGCCACTGCCTTGCGGACGATCCGAATGGCAAGATCGATATCGCGAAATGCTCGACCTACTGGCTCAAGGATCACGAAGCACGTGGCATCAAGCACATCTGTTGGGATGGCTGCATGTTCGATAACTCCGTCCTCGAAGACCCGAAAACCTGGGAAACTATCCTCGGCAAGATGATCGAAGTCGATCAGGCCGTTTGATTCCCAAAACCCCAAAAATTACTGAAACATGTCTAAAAAAGAAATCCGCATCGGACTCATCGGCTACGGCTTCATGGGCCGCACACACTCGAACGCATACTCTCAGCTCGATCACTTTTTCGATACCGAACACGTCCCTGTCCGCCAGGCTGTCTGTGGTCGTAGCGAGGAAAAGGTCAAAGAATTCGCCGAGAAATGGGGCTATGCCTCCTACGAGACCGATTGGCGCGAGCTGGTGAAACGCGACGACATCGACGCGATCGACATCTGCACGCCGAACAACTCCCATGCTGAGATCGCTCTCGAGTGCATCAAAAACGGCAAGATGATCCTCTGCGAAAAGCCCCTCGCCCTTAACGGCCCGGAAGGCGAGAAGATGGTCGAAGCCGTGGAGAAATCCGGCCTACCAAACCTAGTCTGGTATAACTACCGCTTCCTCCCCGCCGTCAGCCACGCGAAGAATATCGTTGATGCCGGCGAGCTTGGTCGTGTGTTCCATTACCGTGCGAATTTCCTCCAGGACTGGACGATTTCCGAAGACCTCCCGCAAGGCGGTGCCGGACTCTGGCGTCTCGATGCAGCTGCAGCTGGCTCCGGTGTCACCGGCGACCTTCTCGCTCACTGCATCGATACCGCACGCTGGATCAACGGCGAGATGGTTTCCGTTTCCGCGATGACCGAGACTTTCATCAAGGAGCGAGTCCACACCGAGACCGGCGAGAAACATCCCGTCACCATTGATGACGCCTGCGCTTTCCTCGCGCGTTTCGAAAATGGTTCCCTCGCGATCTTCGAGTCCACTCGTTATGCGCGTGGTCACAAGGCGCTCAACACATTCGAGATCAACGGCGAGCACAAATCCCTCGCATGGGATCTGCACGATCTGAACCGCCTCGATTACTTCGATCACGGCGTTCCCGGCGACCGTCGTGGCTGGAGCAGCATCCATTGCACGGATGGCGACCACCCCTACGCTGGCAACTGGTGGGTTCCGGGTCTCTGCCTTGGCTACGAGCACTCGTTCACCCACGCCCTAGCGGAGTTTTTCAAATCCCTCGACGATCCGTCTGCTGAGAAACGCTATCCGGATTTCCGCGACGCGCTAAAAACCCAATATGTCTGCGATGCCGTGCTCGAGTCCGCGAAGAGCAAACAGTGGGTGGATGTAAAAAAGGCCTGATAAGAGCCTTTTATCGAATCTTCAAAGCCTCTCCGTGAAATTCTCCGGAGGGGCTTTTATTTTGACAGAAAATTCCATTGGAAGAGTATCTAGATCGATACGCTTACCGCGTGGAATACTCAAAATTAGTTATGAAACCACTGTTCATCTCCCTCCTCTCCGCCTGCGCAATGCCTCTGGCTTTCGCCGCGGATTCCGCTCCCAATACACTCACCGAGGCTGAAAAGTCCGACGGTTGGGTGCTTCTTTTCGACGGAAAGGATGGCTCCGAGCATTTCCGTGGCTACAAGATGGACAAGCTTCCCGAAGGCTGGGTTGCGGAAGACGGTGCGCTCGTTCGCAAGGGCAAGGGTGACATCATTACCAAGGAGAAATATGAAAGCTTCGAGCTCCACATCGACTGGAAAATCAGTGAAGCAGGGAACTCCGGGATCATGCTGAAAGTTCTCGAAACCGATGGGCCTCCCTACAAGACCGGCCCGGAAGCCCAAATCCAGGATAACGTAAAAGGCAAGGATCCGCAAAAGGCTGGCTGGATGTATCAAATGTATGCGGCGGACAAGGACACCACCAACCCCGTGGGAGAATGGAACAGCTTCGTCCTGAAGTGCCAGAAAACGCCCGCAGGCACCTACAAGTGCGAGCATTGGATGAACGGCGAGAAATATGTTGAATACGAAATCGGCTCAGACGACTGGAAGGGAAAGCTCGCGATATCCAAGTTCGCGAACTGGGAAGGCTTCGGCACGGCGGACGCTGGTCACATCTGCCTCCAGGATCACAACGACCTCGTTTCCTTCCGCAATATCAAGATCAAGGTTCTTGAGGCGCTGAAGTAGTGAGCAAGGAGGGGCTGCTTGCCAAGCGGAAGTCACGGGTTAAGCTGGGATATGGAAACAGAATCCGCCCAAGCCCAAGCCGATCCCGTTCTTCCCACAACGGAGGTTCCACCAGTGCGCAAAAAATCTTCCTGCCTGTTGATCGCGATCATCCTGATCTTGCTGCTCGTGGCAGGGGTAGCCGGAGCGTATTTCTGGTATAACAGACCGATCAAACCGGTAGAGCTCAGCCAACAGGAAGTCCAAGCCGTCGAGGCAAAGATTGACAGTCTTGAAGCGGATCCGGGTGAACCGGAATACGTGCCCGGCTCCAAGGAAATTATTCTGACCGAGCGCGAGCTAAACGGCCTCCTGAACCAAAATACGAACCTCGGCGATAAGCTCAAGTTGGTTCTCGCCACGGATGAGATTCACGCCCGGATCGAGACCGATATGGACGAGGATTTGCCAGTTGTAGGCGGCAAAAAGCTCAAGGCGAAAGCCCGTTTCCTGGTGAAAACGGTGGAAGGGAAACCCTCTCTCGTCCTCGATGATCTGACCGTCTGGGGAGCCTCGCTTCCCAACGACTGGCTCGGCGGTATGAAAGGAAAGGATCTCCTCGGAGAAATCTTCGGCGACGACGGAGGCTTTCGTGGTATTGAGGAACTCCGTATCGAACGCGGGCGGCTTGTGATCCGGTTGGCGGAATAATGGAAAGCCGTCCTTCCAGGCGGCAGCACAGAGCACACAACCTCTGCTAAATTCAGCCGCCTGGAAGGACGTCGCTCCGTTGACGCCGCGCATCGGCTTCCCCGGTTATAACTCCTCCGTTTTCCCAAATGCTTTGGCTACTTCCTCGGCGATGATGGTTAGCCCGTCACGAACCGTCGTTTCCTTCATGGCGAAGGAAACCCGGATGCACTCGTTGCGGTGAGGCCAGTCCGTTTCCTCGCAGCCGAAGAAAAAGTGATGGCCTGGGATGACGAGGACTTCTCGTTTTTTTAGCCTCTCGTAGAGAACGGAGGAGGGGATGGGGAGGCCGGGGAACCAGAGCCAGAGGAAGAGTGCTCCTTCGCTGCGGTGCATGTGCCATGGGAAACGTTCGCCGAAAATTTCCCTTGCCGCGGCTTGGGCGATCTTTGATTTCTCTTCGTAAAACGGGCGTATGACTTCTTTGCTGATCCGGAGGATTTCCCCGCTCTCGATGATGGGTCGGGTGATCTGCTGGCCGATGCTCGGGTTCGCGAGACCAGTGATCGCAGTCATGGATGAGAGCGCTTTGATGATTTCTGGAGAGCCCACAACAATCCCGGTTCGGGTGCCGGGGAGGCCGAGCTTGGAAAGGCTGAGGGTGAGGATGATGTGGTCGTCCCACACAGGGGTGGCCTCGGTAAAAATGATCCCAGGGAAGGGGGCTCCGTAGGCATTGTCGATGATGAGAGGGATACCGTTTTCCTTCGCTATGCCCGAGAGTCGGGAGATTTCGGAATCGCTGAGGACGTTCCCAGTCGGATTGGTCGGGCGGGAAACACAGAGGGCGGCGGTGTCGGGGTCGATGTCCAGATTTTCGAAGTCGATGTGGTATTTGAACTCATGGTCGGCCGTGTGCTCGATGGTTGGGCGGACGGAGCGGAACAGACTTGAATCAAGACCTTGTGCTGCGTAGCCGATATATTCAGGGACTAGAGGGAAAACAATTTTCCGTTTTGAGCCATCCGGCATTTCTCCGGCGAGGAGATTGAATAAATAGAAGAACGCGGTCTGACCTCCGCTGGTAAGGCAGATGTTCTCCGGGCCGAGGTCCCATCCGAAGGAGTCTTTGAGTAGCTTCGCCACCGCCGCGACGAAGGCCGGGTTGCCCTGTGGGGGATCGTAGATGCTCAGGAGTCGGGTCGCGGATTCCTTATCTGCTGAAATTTCCGCGAGGCGTTGCCGCCAGATTTCGTTGATCTCCGGAATTTGCGCAGGTTGGCCGCCTCCGAGCATTTTCATATTCGGTCCGGCGTTTGCGAGGGCGTGGCCGAGATCGTCCATCAGGTCGCCGATGCCGCTGCCGCTTGCGATGAGGCGGCCGATTTTGGAGAAAGGATAGGTCATCGCGCGGATGGTGGGCAATTTCTGGAGAAATGGAATTCCCAATGGGTGCTTTTCGGAAATTCAAAGGCTTGCAATCTCCCTCTTGATTTGTTCTTGTGAACAGTATATTTTCTCCCTGGAAATACTTTCCTATGAACCATCCGCTACGATCCTTGTTCCTCGATATGGACAGCTATTTCGCGTCCATCGAGCAGCATCTGAATCCACGCTTACGCGGTATCCCCGTTGGCGTTGCGCCTATGTTGGCTGAGAGCACTTGCTGCATCGCTGCCAGCTACGAGGCGAAGGCTTTCGGTGTGAAGACCGGCACCCGCGTTTCGGATGCGAGGGTCATGTGTCCTGGGATTGTGATCGTCCCTTCGCGGCCTCCAATCTACGTGAATTTCCACCACCGGATTGTAGAAATCGTGGAATCCTGCACCCATGTGGATCACGTGCTTTCCATCGATGAAATGGTCTGCTGGCTGCCGACGAATCTCCGGACGGACTCCGCAGTGGAAACCATATCCCGCGCGATCAAGGCGAAACTTACCTCCGAATTCAGCCCTGCGGTACGCTGTTCCATTGGTGTAGCTCCCAACGGGTGGCTGGCAAAAACCGCATCGAAAATGAGAAAGCCCGACGGTTTTTTTATCATCCGTTCAGAGCATTTGCCGGAGGTGCTGCATGAGCTTTCCCTCGGGGATCTTCACGGGATAGGCACGAACATGGAGCTGCGCCTCCATTCCCAAGGAATCCATACGGTGGAGCAACTTTGCGCGGCTCCGAAGGAACTTCTGAGGGGAATCTGGGGCGGGATCGAGGGGGAACGGCTTTGGCACAGAATTCGCGGGGAAGTCACCGAGGACTACGATGCGAACCCTACCAAGCGCTCGATCAGTCATGGCCACGTCCTAGCGCCCGAAATGAGAAATCCACCAAAAGCTCTTCCCGTGATCCATCGTCTCATCCAGAAGGCGGCTTTGCGGATGAGGGACGGTGGATTTCTCGCTGGTGCCCTTGAGCTGGATCTTCGGTTCACCAACCGGGAGAGTTGGTCGGGATCCGCCGGTTTTGTAGAGACTGCCGATTCGCTTTTCCTCACGCACATGCTTAAAACACTGTGGGCGGCGCGCCCGCATCAGAAAGTGGACATACTGAGAGCGAATATCGTCCTCCACAAGCTGATCCGTGAGGCGCAGTTCACTCCTTCGCTTTTCGACAGGGAATCAAATGGACGGATTGATCTTCTGAACAAAACGATGGACCGGATCACGGGGAAGTTCGGTAAAGAGGCGCTTTATCTTGGCGGTGCCCATGGCGCGTTGGATACCGCGCAACCGAAGATCGCGTTCAAACATATACCGAATGTGAAGATCGAAGGGTGACGGGGGCTGCTGTAATGTTCTCAACCGAAGTGAAATTTTTTATCGTCGTACGATGCCGGGTTCGATAAATAAGTGGAGATTCTAAGTATGAAAAAGATGAGATTATTTTTGGGCTGGTTGGCTTGTTGTGCGGTGCTTTCCGCGAATCCATTGAAGGACAAGGGAAGGCCCGTTGCTCAGACGGATGCGCTGCCAGCGGAAGAAACCGTCACGGGTTTTGTCCTCCCGGATGGGTTTTCCGCCAACGTGGTCGCAAGCGAGCCGGACATCGTCCAGCCAATCGCCTTCACCACGGACGACCGGGGTCGTCTCTGGGTTTTGGAAAACACGAATTATCCGAACTGCCCCGGTGAAAAGAAGGACAGGATTCTCATTCTCGAAGACGCCGATGGTGATGGCGTCGCGGAAAAGAAGACCGTGTTTTACGATAAGATGAGTTTCGCTTCCGGCATCGCCGTGGGTCATGGAGGTGTCTGGATCGGAGCACCGCCTAATCTTTTGTTTTTCCCGAGGAAAGAGAATGAAGATGTCTTCACCGGTGAACCAAGGGTGGTGCTCGACGGTTGGGGCGGACAAGACACTCACGAAACCCTGAACAGTTTTATCTGGGGGCCGGACGGTTGGCTCTACGGAACACAAGGAATTTTCACCCATTCAAAGGTAGGGAAACCGGGTGTGCCCGATGCGGATCGCGTGGGCATCAATGCCGGTATCTGGCGCCTCCATCCGAAGACGGAAAAATTCGAACTTTATGCGGAGGGTGGAAGCAACCAGTGGGGCTTGGACTTCGATGACAATGGCCGGGGATACTTCGCCGCGTGCGTGATTTCCCACATGTGGGAGGCTGTCCAGGGTGCACGCTACTCAAGGCAGGCGGGGTCCCATTTCAATCAGTTTACCTACAATGACGTAACAACCGTGGCCACCTTCGCCTACGAGAAGCGCGCTTATTGCGGGGCGATGGTGTATCTCGGCGGGCAATGGCCAGACGAATACCGAAATAACTTTTTTTTCGGAGACATCCACATGAACCGGATGCGGAACGAGAAATTCGAAAGGCATGGCTCGGGATTGAAAAATGTGAAAAACGGAGACTTTCTCGTTTCCAAAGATCCGTGGTATCGCGGGATCAACCTGCAATACGGGCCGGATGGTTCCGTGTTTATAATCGATTGGTATGATCGCGTGCCATGCCACCAGCAGAGGAAATACACGGATAGATCAAACGGACGGATGTACCGTATTGCCCATGGAAAGCCGGAGTCAGTGAAGGTCGATTTGCAGAAGGCTAGCGATGCAGAACTCGTAGCATACCAACTGCACGAAAACGATTGGTTCGTCAGGCGCGCCCGTAGGATTTTGGCCGAGCGCGGCGGGAATGCCGAAGTGCATACCGGATTGAAAAAGATCCTCTCGGAAAACCCCGATACGAGCCGGAAGCTCAGGGCGCTGTGGGCACTGCATGTGACGGGCGGGTTGGACCAGGCCTTGCTACTGGGACTGCTCTCGCAGGATGCGGAGTTTGTTCGAGCATGGGCAGTCCAACTTGCTGCGGAAGATGGGAAACTTCCCGGGAACATCGCTGGGCTGGCAGCTGGAGATGAGTCGCCGGTCGTTAGAAGGTTTCTCGCAAGCGCATTGGGACGCCTTTCCCCGGAGGATCGTGGGAATTCCCTCCTCACCCTCGCGAGCCGCAAAGAGGATGCCAATGATCCGAACATCCCCCAACTTCTCTGGTATGCTGCGGAACCGCTCGTCGGCGCGGACACCGGGTTTGCTGCAGAGCTTTTAACCGGATCTGAAATTCCGATGCTCAACCGCAACATCGCCCGCCGAGTGGCAGTCGGAGCCGATCCTGGAAAACTTGCTTCATTGGTCGCTGTCTTGAGTGAGATGGAGTCCGAAGGAAAAGCTTTGGATGTTCTCACCGGCATCAACATTTCACTCAAAGGAAAAAAGAACCTCAGGGCGCCGGAAGGCTGGGGTGGGCTTTATCTCCGTTTCGTGAAATTGGAAAACAAGAATCTCGTGGAGCAGGTCAAGAGCCTCGCCGCTACCTTTGGCGGCCAGGAAGCGATCGCGGAAATGAGAGCGATTGTGGCATCGGCTGATACAGGTGTGGAGGATAAGAAAAAGGCTCTGGAATCTTTGCTCAGAATCGGTGATCCGGAATTACATGCGACCCTGGTCTCTCTGGTTCGGACTCCGAATTCTCTGCGTGAGATTGCCCTGCGTGGGCTCACGAGTTTCCCTCGGGATGGCAACACGAAAATCATCCTCGCGGCCTATGTCGGATTCACAAATCAGGAAAAGACGGCCGCGTTGGAAACACTTGTTTCCCGCAGACAGGGTGCCATGGATCTTCTCAAGGCGGTGGATGGGGGAACCGTTCCCCAGCGCGATCTCAGTGCGCAACTGGTTCGGCAGATTAGCGGACTGGATGATAATGCGATGAACGCATGGATCGAAAAAAACTGGGGTTCAGTGAGTAAGACATCTGCCGAGAAAGAAAAGGAGATGGCTCATTTTCGAAAATTCCTGGGCGAAGAGGCCATCCTAAATGCCGACGCCAGCGCAGGCCGTATCCTTTTCAATCAGCGCTGCGCCGCATGTCACATCCTCCACGGCGAGGGGGCAAAGATCGGCCCCGAGCTTCCGGGGAATTTCAAGGACGTGGATTACCTCCTCCAGAATATCCTCGATCCGAACGCCACCATCGGGAAGGACTACCAGCAGACTACGGTTGAGAAATCTGACGGGCAATTTGTGAGTGGCGTAATTGTCAGCGACGATGCGGAAACGGTCGTTCTAAAAACCCTTTCCGGAAATGTGTCAGTGCCTCGCAAGAAAGTGAAGGAACTCAAAACCAGCGAGCTTTCACTCATGCCTGAGGGGCTAATGATCGGTCTCGAAGAACCCGAAATCCGCGATCTCTTCCTCTATCTTCGCCAATCTAAGCAGGTGCCGCTTCCCGAGTGATTTTTAACCGCGAATTGACGCGAATAACCGCGAATGAAGATTGGATTTGAGAGTATTTTCACTTCAAAAAATAGGATTGGATTCGCGGTTATTCGCGTCAATTCGTGGTTAAATCTTCACTCAATAGCAAGGCTTGGCGGTTGCAAATTGCCGTCACTCCGCGCACCTTCCCGGCCATGAATTTTGATTTCGACACGGTAATACAGAGAAAAGGGACGGGCTGCATCAAGTTCGACCGCAGGCCTGAGCTCGATCCCTTCTGGGTGGCGGACATGGATTTCGCATCGGATTCAGCCATTCTCAAAGCCTTGCACGACAGGGTGGATCATGGGGTCTTTGGTTATCCGCACGCGCACACCGGAGTGGTCGATGCGATACGTGGTTATCTGAAATCAAGGCGAGGAGTGGAGCTGAATGAAGATCACCTGATCCATCTCGGTGGGCTGGTGCCTGCACTTTCCCTCGCTGCGCGGGCTTTCTGCGGAGACGCGGGGGAGCTGATGACCTGCACTCCTGTTTATCCGCCCTTTCTCGGCGTCCACAAGGATGCGGGGGCGGCTCTCCTGACTGTTGATCATGTTTTCGTAAACGGTCGCTGGGAGTTTGATTTTGAAAAGATGGAGGAAGCCGTCTCGAAAAAAACGAAGATTTTCCTCCTTTGCAACCCGCAGAACTCGCTTGGGCGTGTGTTTAGCGCAGAGGAAATCACTCTGCTCGCGGAATTCTGCGAGCGCCACGACCTCGTCCTAGTGTCCGATGAAATCCACTGCGATCTCATTTTCGATGAAACGCAGACGCCGCATTTCTCCGCACTCGAGCTTCCGGAAAACCTAGCGAAGCGCACCATCACTTTGCTTTCTCCGAGCAAGACCTGGAACATCGCCGGGCTTGGTTATGCCTTCGCCATTATTCCCGACGATTCGATACGCAGGAAGTTCAACTCTGCCAAAGGCCACACGCTCGCGGAGATCAACGCTCTGTCGTACTACGCCGCCGAGGCCGCTTACAATGAAGGCGAGCCGTGGAGGCTGGAGCTTGTCGCTTACCTGAAAGCCAACCGCGACGAGCTCGTGCGTTTCATTACCGAGGAGTGCAAGGGGCTTTCGATCATCGCTCCGGAAGCGACGTATCTTGCCTGGATCGACGCCCGTGATTTGGGTGTGGAGAATCCTGCGAACTTCTTTGAGAAAGAAGCTGGGCTGTTTCTCTCCGACGGTACTTTCTTTGGCTGGCCTGGCTATGTGCGTTTCAATTTCGGCTGCTCGAGATCACGCATGCTGGAGGGACTTGGAAAGATGAAGGTAGCGTTGATTGCCAGGAAAAGAAGTTGATATAGCACGGAATAATGTGCTAATTTTCCAATATGAAGATGGTTCTCAGTGAAGATGTGGTGAGCCTTACGGACTTTGCTCGCAATACTAAGAAGCATACGAAGGACTTGGCAGATACCGGCAGACCAAGGGTTCTCACTCAGAACGGAAAGGCTGCTGCGGTTGTTCTTTCGCCGGAAGCTTTCGAGAAAATGGCTCATGACGCGCAAGAATATCTTCTCGATGTGAGGCTGAGAAAAGCCATCGAAAGACATCTAGCTGGAGAGCGGGGGATAGCGGGGAAAAAGGCATTCGCATCTTTGAGGGAGGAAACTGTGGCGAGACGGAAAGCTAGAAAATGAGCTTCCAGTATGTCTTGGATGACGCCGCGCTGGTATCCATCAGGGAGCAGTTGGTTTGGTTGGAGGAAAAAGCCGGAGATGAAATCGCCGATTTCTGGATGGATTCTCTGGAGCAGTGCCTAGATGGACTCACCACTCACCCGGGACGAAACGGATTCGCTACGGAAAACGGAAGAATAGTTCCCGGCGTGGAAGTGCCCAGAAGCGGTTTCGCCCATGGAAGGAAAAGCCTGGGTGGAGGGTGCTTTACGTGATCGATGAACCTGGAAGTGTGGTCACGATCCTTCAAGTTCGCAGCGAAATGCAGCCTTGGGTGAAAGGCTAGTGCTCTGAAAACCTTCATCTGACGGATGGGGATTTTTAAGGTCTTGAGAAAAAGGCTTCCGATGGTCACGGAGAGTCAGAAAGCTCGAGGCTTTTTCCCAATAGCTGCGCTGCGCGTCGAGTCGTGAATCTAGCCAGAAATGCTTTCACAAGCTGTTCGCAAACGCACCGGCGGGCATGCGCTTCGATCCTTCCGGTTGCACTTCGGAAAGAGCCAGTGATTTTTCCCCACAGCCGATGAGGAGTTCGCCTTCGTGCAGGAGGAGTTCTCTGGCGGGGAGGGGATGTTCGCGGATCTCCACGGGTGGGAAGATCTTGAGGCGCTTGGTTTTCTCTTTTACGGAAACCTCCGTGAAAGTCCCCGGCCACGGGTGGTAGGCGCGGATGGTTCTTTCGAGGATCTCTGCGGATTCGGAGAAATCCAGTCTGCCATCCTCTCGGAGGAGCTTGGGTGCGTAGGTGACTCCGTCGGGATTCTGGGCAGTCCCGGCCTCCGGATTTTTCGAAAGGATTTCCAATGCCTCGGAAAGGGCAGCGGGGCCGAGGTCGGCGAGGCGGTCGTGGAGTTCTCCTGCAGTTTCATCGTCTCCGATGGCGATGGTCTTTGCCGAAATGATGTTCCCGGCATCCAACTCCCGTATCACGTGCATGATGGTGATACCAGTTTCCGCATCGCCGTTCGCGATTGCAGACTGGATGCAGGATGCGCCTCGGTATTTCGGAAGGATGGAGGCGTGGAGGTTAATGATCGCCTTCTTCGCAGTCTCACGGACGGCTTTCCCTATGATCTGCCCGTAGGCCATGACTACGATGAATTCTGGAACGATATCAGTGAGTTTATCGGCGATTTTCCCGATCTTCTCCGGCTGCCAGACAGGGATCCCGTTGGCGATCGCGACGGTCTTGATCTCCGGTGGAACCGTGCTGCTCTGGCTGCGTCCAACCGGCTTGTCGGGCTGGGTAATGAGAAGGCACGGTTTCGGGCCGTGCTTAATCAGATGGCGGAAGGTTGGGAGCGCGATGTCTCCGGTGGCGATGAAGACCAGTTTCAAAATGGATATTGGAGGACTAATATTTGATGCTGGTAAGGAGATTTTAACCACGGATGGAACGGATTTTCACGGATAAGACTTGGGTTTTGTGATCTTGAAAAACTCAGATTTCTTTCTCTTATCCGTGTAGATCCGTTCCATCCGTGGTGAGATTTAATTTCGATCGCTATATTAATCTTCGAGTAGCGAGGCCGCCATATCGCGAGCCTGTTTTCCGCCGCCGCCTAGCATTCGGACGAGTTCGTCGATTCGTTTTTCACCTTCTACAGGGTAGAGTTTTGAGCGGGTTCGGCCGGAGGAGACTTCCTTCTCTACTACGAAGTGATGAGCGGCGATGGCTGCTACCTGCGGGAAGTGGGTGATGGCGATAACTTGGTGGAGCTGGCCAAGTAGTGCCATTTTCTTGCCGACGGCACGGGCGATTTCTCCACCGACGTTTGCGTCGATTTCATCGAATACCATGAGGGGTGTGGCATCTTGTTCGGCGAGAGAAGATTTTACGGCGAGCATGACTCGGGAAATTTCCCCGGAGGAGGCGATCTGGCGCAGGGGGTGGAGGGGTTCGCCGGGGTTGGGGCCGAAGAGGAAGTTACAGGACTCTAGTCCGTGGAGGGTGGGGTCTTTCACCGCGGTGAGATCGACTTCGAAGGAGGATTGTTTGAAACCGAGTTCCTTGAGCTGGGATGCGATTTCTTTGGCGAGCTTGGGTGCTGTTTTCTTGCGCTGGATGGTGAGTTTTTTGGCGATGGCTTCGAGATCCTTTCGTGATTTTGCCAAGGCGGCGGTAAGGGATTCGATTTTCTCGGAGCGGTTGTCGATGTTGTCGAGTCGCTCGGCGATGGCTTCCTGGCGAGAGACGATGTCCTCGATGGTTGATCCGTATTTACGTTTGAGGGATTCGACGAGGTTGACGCGCTCTTCGATGGTGGCGGCTTCCGAGGGGTCGATATCGAGCTCCTCAGTGTAGTTAGTGAGGGTGGCTTCGAGATCCTGGAGCTCGATGGATGCGGTATCGAGGGAAGCGAGTTTTTCAGAAATGGAGGGATCGAACTTTTCCAAATCACGGACGATACGCTGGAGGTCTGAGACGCGGGAGAGGATGCCGTCGTCATCGGTGAGGGCGGAGCCGGCCTGAGCCGCTAGTTCGACGAGGCGGGTTGAGTTGGAGGAGCGGTGGTAGCGTTCTTGGAGGTCGTCGCCGTCGTCCGGAGTGAGGTTTGCGTTCTGAATTTCCTCAAGCTGGTAGCGGAGCAGTTCGAGTTCCTGCTCGGAGGCATCGGATGCGTTCTGGATTTCTTCAAGTTCGTGCGATTTCTCTCGCCAGGTACGGTAGCCATTACGGTAGTTGGCTAGTATGGAATCGGTGCCTGCGTAGGCATCGAGCATGGCGAGCTGGCGCTCTTGGGAGAGGAGGGACTGGTGATCGTGTGGGCCGTGGAGGTCTACGAGTTGTTCTCCTACTTTTCTAAGAAGGCTGAGGGTGACGGGGGAATCGTTGATAAACTGGCGGTTCGCGGTGGTTCCGATGGCGCGGCGGATGATGACCTGGGTGTCTTCGCAGGGATCGAGCCCGCCTTCTTCGAGGATGGCGTTGATTTCGGAGGGGTCTTTGAGATCGAAGATGGATTCGATGGTGCAGGTGGCCTCGCCGGTGCGGATGAGGCCTTTGTCTGCGCGCTCCCCGAGGATCATTTTTAGGGCACCGACGATGACGGATTTGCCAGCCCCGGTTTCCCCTGTGACGGAAATGAGGCCGGAGCCGAGTTCCCATGCGAGTTCGTCAACGAGGGCGAGATTACGGATTTTCAGGAGGGTGAGCATGGGTGGGGAAACTCTAAATTTAAAACTTTAAACTTCAAGGAAGATGAAACGATTACGAACCGGGTGAAAGAAGATTTTGGAGTGGTTTGGATTGTGCTGCAAGGAGGGCTGTAAGGTGCGAAGATAGGAATCTATGGGAAAGTTGACTACGCATGTGCTGGATACTGTTTCTGGGAAACCGGGGCTGGGGTTCTCGTGAAACTGCTCAAGGACGGGGCGGAAGTGGCTCGCGGGGTCACGAATGGGGATGGTAGGTTGAATGCTCCGCTTTTGGAGGAAGGCTCGGGTGAGTATGAGCTGGTGTTCGAGGTGGGTGACTACTTTGCCGGACAGGGTTATGAGGATGGGATTTTTAAGAACCTGATGATCCGGTTCGGGATAAAAGGGGAGGGGGAATACCACGTGCCACTGGTTTGTACTCCGTGGGCTTACAATACTTACTGAGGAAGCTGATGAATGCGGATGTTTTACTGCGGGCGATTGCCCGTGTGGAGGAATTGGGCCGGATTTCGGATTTGTGTGCAACCGCGCCCTGGAAAAGGGGATCTCTCTGGAAGGCCTGTCTGATAAATGGCGCAAAAACGTTTTCCATCGGTTTGAGGTTGCGGGGGCTGGATTCGAAGTCGGAGCCGATGCGGATTTCTTTCTGCTCGGAAAGGACGGCGCTCTTATCAGTAAAGGGGAGCAACTTTCAAGTCACCGCCTTTCTCCCTACATTAGAATGGAAAGGCAATGGTGTGTTGCAGGAACTGGGCTTCGAGGAGAACGCTTAGGCTGTGAAACAAGGGGTCGATTTTTACGCCCGGGCATTTAGAGTTTTCGCCATGGAATTGTTTGGAACGACGAGAACCCGGGTTGCAGCGAGGCACGCATTGATTGCCGAAGATGGCTATGTGCCTAGCGTGTTTCCGGGCTGGATAGGCACTACGGGTTTCGTGCACCTGTCTCCGGCGATGGGTTCACGCGTGAACCAGCTTACCGTGGTATTCGATGAGGACGATGGGCAGGCGCTCTTCCCAACCGGGGAGAACGAGCATGTGTTTTACGTCGAATCTGGAGAGCTGACTTGGAATGGGAAGAGCGCGGTGGCGGGGGGGGGGCTTCTTCATTCCTGCTGCAACTAAGATCATGCTCAAGGGCAGGAAAGGCTCGCGAGTCACCGTTTTCCGGAAAGTCTATGATCCGATCTCCCGTCTGAAGAAACCTGAGATTGTCGCGGGCTCTGCGAAGGATGTTCCGGGTGAGCCGATCCTTGGGAACAAGAACGCTAGGTTGCAGACATTGTTACCGACGGACGACCGCTTCGATCTTGCGGTGAACATTTTTACCTACGATCCCGGGGCGACCCTACCATTTGTCGAAACCCATATTATGGAGTATGGCTTGAAGATGCTTTCAGGTCAGGGCATTTGCCGCTTAGAGGAAAGCTACTATCCGGTGAAGGCCGGGGATGTGATGTGGATGGCTGCGTATTGCCCTCAGTGGTTTGTCGCAATGGGGACAGAGAAGGCGTCTTACATCTACTGCAAGGATGTGAATCGTTTGCCTTAACTACCAGTTAGCGTCTCGGAGCGGCAGGCTTGTGGCCTACTGCGAAACGGTAGCGTGCGATCGCATCAACCATTCCGGCTGCCATGGCTGCTTGGAACGATTCGTTTGCGATTAGTCGGGCTTCGTAGGGGTGGCTCAGGAAGCCACCTTCAAAAAGAACGGCTGGGTGCCTGACTCCGGAAAGGACGCTGAACCGTGCGCGCTTGATGCCACGGTCGAGGGTGTTTTTTCCGAGACGCCGTAGAACTGAACCGTGCAGGGCGGTGGCAAGGGCGATGTTCGCGGAGTCATGTTCGTTGCCTGTTTTTACTTGGGCATCGCTGGCCTTGAGTCCGCGGCCGTAGTGGGACACTCCGGGAGGCGAGAGGGTGAAGGTTTCAATGCCACGTGCTGTTCTTCCTCCAGAGTTGAAATGGAGGCTGATGAAGATTGCGTTCTCTTTCACGCTATTGGCGATGTTTACACGGTCTTGGAGAGAGTAGTAGCGATCAGACTCACGGATCATTTTTACTTTGAAATTCTTTCCTTCGAGTAGTCCTTTAAGGCGTTTTGCAAGACCGAGGTTGTAGTTCGATTCGTTCCCGACGGGGTTGGTTGCACCGGGATCCTTGCCACCGTGTCCCGCATCAATGATCACGGTTCGGAAGTTCCCTGCATTGCGGATGAAATTCGGGCGGAGCACCGGATCAATCAGTTTCGTAAGATCCATGCGGGAGACGTAGACCTTTTTTCCAGAAGCGCTTACTGAGTTGGAGAAAACGAATTTGACGTTGTTCATCAGGCATTCGTTGCCCCCTACCTTTAGTTTCATCTCTACCTTAGGATTCTCAAGAATCACCGAGTTTCCGGTGCGGGTGAGTTTGGTGAAACTGTAGAATCTCTTGATGCTTTCCACGGAGATGTAGTCTCGACCGCCAATCTTGATCACGTCCCATCCGTTGTTTGCTGCGTGAAGGTTTCCCGGCAGCAGGCAGAACACAAACAACCACGCAAGAACGGCGATGACAGGTGCGCTGAAATGGAGATTTTTTCGCAAATGCATAAATTACATACTGTATGGGGCGGAGATTACGCGCGATTTGTCCATCTGACAATCGCATTCTCATGTAGTTAGAAAGCGCGATCAGCATGGGTTTGTGTAGGACTGATTGAAGAACGAAAAAAAATTCAAAGATTCGCTTGCAAAGGAGTCGCCCAGCACATATTTCCTGCGCCCACCCAAACCGGAAAGTCCAAAGCTCGGATGGCGGAATTGGTAGACGCGCTAGACTAAGGATCTAGTGGGATAATATCCCGTGGAGGTTCGATTCCTCTTTCGAGCACTTTCAGGATCAATGGGTGGTTTTTAATGAGTTAGGGAGTCTTTCGAGACTCCCTTTTTCGTGTTCCGATGGCTCTTAATTCGGGGTTGATCCGAAGATGACCCTTTTTCTCTGTGACCCCTTTTTTCCCGGCTGGCTGGTCGTTTTCGAGCAGGGTCGATTGATCGAATTCGGATACGACAAGGGAATCTGACCGAAAACCAACAAGACAGAACAAGACGAGGCACAGCAACCACCACTAGTCGCCTTGTCGGCAACGTCACCCTAATATGAACCCCAATCCCCGTCTCAACGTGCGCCCCCGCTAGTGGCGCGCGTGCTCTTTGACGTTGATATGGCCAAGCGGCGTGTGCCCTCCTCCTCAGTAGGGCATGGTATGGCGGCTTTCACTCCCTTCTTGCGCCTTGCTCTTGGAAAAAATGGGCTTCGCCCATCCGTCAGATTCAGTGTTTCAGAACACTGGAATTTTGAGATGGTACTGATAGTGGCGAGTTGTAATACAGCTCTTCCCACTGTGGGTAGAAGCTCTACTGCTTGCTGGGGTTGTTGGGCCGCAGGATGCAGCCCCTCGCAGGTTAGAAACCTGCGGTGGTTAGGGCTTTGGCGATTTTGTTGGCTTCGGGGGCGATTTCGCTTTCGGGGTAGTCGTTGATGAGCTGCTCGAAGCGGCGGCGGGCTTCGGGTTTGCGGTCTAGCTTGTAGAGGCAGCGGCCGTAGTTGAAGAGGATGACGTCTAGGAAGTTGGCGTCGGGGTAGTCGGCGAGGACATTTTCGAAGACATCGACTGCGCGGGCGTAGTCTTTCTTCTGGTAGTAGAAGGCGGCCATTTTGGCGACGGCATCGCCTACTCGGCCGGAGTCGGGGAATTGCTCATAGACTTTGCTGTATTCGAGGAAGGCTTTTTCGAAGAGTTGTTCGGATTGTTTTCCCGGGGCTTTGAGAGCCATGGCTTCGTAGCACTCGGCGGCGAAGAACTGGCCTTCGCCTCGCAGTGGGCTGTCGGGGAGCTTGGTGATGGCGGAGTAGAGGCTGATGGCGCGGGTGAAGTTTTCGCGTTTCCGCTCGACGTGTGCCTGCTGGATCATGGCTTCATCGACGAAGGAGCTGGTGGGGAATTCGGCGAGCAGTCGGCGGCTCATGCCTAGCGCGAGATCGAGCTGATCCATGGCGAAGTAGATGCGCCAGAGCTGGACGTAGGTTTCTTCGAGGAGTTTTCCGCCGGTGGCCTGGGATTTGCCGAGGATGTTTTCGCAGACATCGAGGGCTTCGGCGTATTTTAGGTCGGCCTTGGCATTAAGTCCGAATTCCTTGTAATGGTTCCCTACTTCGGTGAGGGCAAAGGCGGTGCGGAGGCTGGTTTTCAGGCGGAGTTCCTCGTCGGAGATATCGGTGCGTGTGACTCGCATTTCGCCGAGGTTGCCTTCGATGATGCGGGCTTGCGCGAGGCGGAGGATTGGGCTGTCGGTGAGGTTGCTTTCATCGAGGTAGGCGAGGCGGATGGTCTGGCCGGGTTGGCCGGAAACGGCTCCTTCGGATGTGCCGAGGCGGAGGGGAATTGAGGTGCGGAAAAGGCCGGAGGTTTCCGACTCTTTGAGGCTGACCGGGACGCTGCGGACGAGGAGGAGGGGATTGATCTGGGTTTTCATGTCCTCGCCG
Organism: Akkermansiaceae bacterium; assembly: GCA_905182475.1. Taxonomy (GTDB): domain Bacteria; phylum Verrucomicrobiota; class Verrucomicrobiia; order Verrucomicrobiales; family Akkermansiaceae; genus Luteolibacter. The sequence goes on from CAJJBR010000011.1 coordinate 22,035, forward strand.
TCGGGGCTTTCCGTGAGTTCTCCGCTGGCAACTCCCTTGGCGAGTTCGTCGTCGATTTCATCGGCAGTTTTAGGGCGGAAAATTTGGAGGGTGGCTTCTAGGGTCTCGGTGCCGGCGGAAGTGTCGAGGTCGGCATCGGCGATTTGGAGGTGGAGGGGCTTTCCTAGGACTGCTGCTTGGAGAGGTTGCTTGTAGGAGCCGTCGGTGATGTGGATGATTGCGTTGCCTACGACGATGACTTCGCGGATGCGCTTTTGATCGAACTTTTTCCCTGCTGTAAATGCATCGGTGTAGGTGACGCTGACGGAATCTCCGCCACGGACTTCGAGGATGCCGTTGCCTGGTTCGGGCGAACCTAGTACGGTGGTGACGCTGCCGAGTGTGAGGCTCGGGTGACGGCCGATGGGATCGCAGGAGATGGTTTCCGTGTCGCCGGTGGTGGTGGTGCAGGTGACTTCGATCTTCGCGTCTGGTGGGAGGATGGCGAAGTCGAGGTCGTCGATTTTGATGTAGAGGCGTTTGCCGGCTTCGATCTTTTCGGTTTTGGAATCGTCTGTGGAGACAGCGGTGCCGACTTTTTCCAAGGCGTCAATGGCGCGGCTGTAATGGCCGAGTTTGAAGTGGCCGAGGCCGATGTAGTAATAGGCTTCGTTGACGCGAGGGGAGGCGGGAAATTTTTCGATCACATCCCGCATGATGGTGAAGCACTTGCCGTAGTTCCCGCCCTCGTAGAAGCAGGCGCCGGTGTTTAGGAACGCGTAGGCGCGTTGCTCGTCATCTGGGTTTTCTTCGATGGAAGCGGCGGCGTAGTGTGCGCGGGCTTTGTCGAAATCGCGGATCTCCTTTTGGAGGTGATCGGCGAGGCGGATGTGGGCTTCGAAACGGATAGCGCTGCGTGGGTAGCGCTCGACTACTGACTCCCAGATTTCGAGGGATTTTTCGTTTTCTCCGATTTCGAGGCGGGCGTCACCGGCTTGGAGGAGTTTTCGGGCGGCGCGGTCTTCTATGATGGAACCGCGCTCGGGTTTTGGCTCCTGGGCGAAGGTGGCGGGTGCTGTGTAAAAGAGGAAGAGGAGAAGAAACCACGGATGGACGCGGATGGACGCGGATCGGATTCTTGTGAAAGAGAGGATTGTGCTCAAGTTGGGATGTGGGAATTTAGGTGATCTGGTTGTCGGGGCAGGAATGTCCCGACTCCTTATAAAGCTTTAGGCGAAGAGCTCGTGGATGGGAGTGGCTTCTTTTCGGATTAGGCGCATGGGGCGGCCTTGGGGGGTGATGACTTCTTTTTGGAGGTCGATTCCTAGGGCGTGGGCTAGGGTGGCGTGGAGGTCGGGGACGGCTACTGGGCGCTCGGCGGGTTCCATGCCGTCGGGGTCGGATGCACCGATGATTGTCCCGCCTTTGGTGCCGCCGCCTGCGACTAGGGCGCTGAAGACTCTGGCCCAGTGGTCGCGGCCTCCGCCGTCGTTGATACGTGGGGTTCGTCCGAATTCGCTGAGGACAACTACCAAGGTTTTTGAAAGCATGCCGTTTGCCTTGAGGTCGGAGAGGAGGGAGGCGATGCCGGGATCCATGGTTGCGCCGTGGTTGCGCATGGCGTCGAAGATGTTCCCGTGGTTGTCGAATCCGCCGCGGTTTACTTGGACGAAACGGACGCCTTGTTCGACTAAGCGGCGGGCGAGGAGGGCACCGCGTCCGAATTCGGTATCGCCGTAGCGGGCTATTGTTTGTGGGCTTTCCTCATCGATTTCGAAGGCTTTTAGAGCGGGGCTTTCCATGAGGGCGACCGCATCTTTGAGGGCAGTTTCCGAGGCTTGCATTGCCGAGGCTCCGAGGTTGCCGGAGAGGCGGGCATTCATTTTCTCAAGAATCTGGAGACGCTGCATGCCGCGTGCGTGGCTGATGCCTTCTGGGAAGGCGAGGTAAGGATCTTTCTCGCCGGGTCGGCCGACGTAGTAGGCTTCGCACTGCTGGCCGAGGTGTCCGGCGCGGGCGGCCTGGCCGCTGATGCTGATGAATGCCGGGAGGTGGCCGAGTGGTTCGCGTTCGTGGACAACGAGCGAGCCGAAGCCGGGGTGGAGGATGTTTGGCGACTGGTTGAAGCCGGTTTGGAGTTCGTATTGTGCGCGTCCGTGGTCGCCGTTGGTTCCGGCGATGGAGCGGATCAGTGAGGCGTTGTGCATCTGCTTTGCGAGCTGAGGGAAGATTTCGGAAATCTCCATCCCTGGCACGGTAGTCTTGATGGGGTTGAATTCGCCCTGGGTCTTGCGGCCGGGTTTCGGATCCCATGTGTCGAGGTGGCTCATGCCTCCGCTGTTCCAGAAAAGGATGACGTGTTCGGCTTTTCCCTGGCTGGCTTCGCTACCGGCGAGGAGGCGGCTGATGGGCATGCCGAGCATGGACGCGCTGAACGTTTGTAGCATGCGGCGGCGGGTGATATTGTAGTCTTTGCAGGCGTTCATAGAAGTGAAAAGTGCCGAGTGATCAGTGATCAGTGGGAGACTTTGGTTGTGGTTATGGGAGGAAGCGGAATTCGTTGCTGTTTAGGAGTGCCCAGCGTAGGTCGGCTAGGCCTTGGGCGGGGTTGCGGCCTAGGATGGCGCGGGCTTCGGATTTTTCGGTGTCGGAAGGGGCGCGGGTTAGGATTTCCCGGTAGGCGTAGGTGATGGCCTTTTCGGGATCTTTCTTGAGGACTCGGTGGATGGGTTCGAGTGGACCGACACGGGAGGCTTCGTGGGTCATGCGACCGTTGAGCATCATGAGTTGTTGGCGGAGGGAGGAGGAGGGGTCGCGGAATTCTCCTAGTCCGTCGCGGGCGGGTTGTCCGAAGACGCGGAGGAAATGGGCAGGCGGAGCGGGGCTGGCCATGCGCATCGCGCTGTTGAAGCGCGGGTTGTCATCGACGATCTCGGTTTTAGTTTCCGTGGTGTATTTCATCACCTTCTGCTGCGACTCTTTTTGCATCGCTGCCATTTTATCGGCCTCGATTTGTTCGTCGGATTTTTCACGCATTGCTTTGATTTCGGCGAGGTCATCGGCTTTGGCGATCTGGTTGAAGTCGAGTTGGAGGGAAGATTCTAGATCGTAGCCATCGCTGCGCATTTTCGGCTTGGCGGGCATTTCTGCCATCATGGTTGGATTTTCCACCATGGTGTATTCACCGGTTGGGACGCGAATCTCGCGGGTGATTTCTTTGTTGTTGGCGCCTTTCGGCCATTTGAAATCTTTGAGATGGCCGGCGACGACGATGCTGTCGTAGAGCGTTTCACCGAGCATGCGGCGGACGGGTGCGGCGGAGAAATTCTTCTCGCTAGACTCACGGACAGTGATCGGGATCTCTGCGGAAAGGGTGGTGCGTGAGTAGGTGTCGGTGAGGACGATCATGCGGACGAGGCTGCGAAAATCGTAGCCGCTGGCGATGAACTCTTGGGAGAGGAAATCGAGGGTGGAGGCGTGGTTGAGATCGACGTAGGGGGAGAAGTTGTCGAGCGGCTCGACAAAGCCGTGGCCGATGAGTTCCGCCCAGACGCGGTTGACGAAAGCGCGTGAGAAGAAGTCGTTGCGTGGGCTGGTGATGAGTTCGGCGAGTTTTGAGCGGAGTTCGCTGGCGCGGTAAATATCGCCGTGGACGTTGAGGAGTTCGCTTTCCTTTTTCGCTTCTTCGAGAACGGTGTCTTTCGGGCGGCCGACGGTGGGTTCGACTGCATCGAGGAGGGCGTCGAGGGAGGCGGACTCGTCACCGGAGCTTAGGTTTTTCTCACGGAGTTCACGTGATTTTTCGAAACGGACAAGGTATTCGGGCGTTTCCTTGGCGTTAGTGAGCTTGAAAGGGAAGCGGGGGCGGACGGCTTCGCGATCTTCGGCGGCGGCCTTGTCTTCGGGCGGCCAGAGGACGGTCATTTTGTTGCCTTCGGTGGTATAAATCACTCCGCGTTGGCGGCTCTGGACTTTCTTTGTTTTCCCGAAAAAGGCGGCGAAATCATAGAACTCGCGTTGCTGCCAGTCGTCGAACGGATGGTCGTGGCACATTGCGCACCCCATACGTATTCCGAGGAAGACCTGTGAGGTGGCAGCGGCGAGTTCCATGGGCATTGCGTCATCACCGAGGATGAAACCGACTGCGGGATTCGAGTTCGCGCGGCCGGATGCGCTGATGAGTTCGCGGACGAGTTCATCGTAGGGCTTGCCCGAGCTGATGGAACCGTTGAGGTAGGCGAGGAGTTGGTTGCCGCCGGGGAGGTCGGAGCGGACGCGGAGCATGTCTGCAAAGAAGACGGTCCAGCGATCTGCGAAGCGAGGATGCTCGATGAGTTTTGTGACGAGCTTTTCGCGGCGGTCGGCGCTCCATGATTCAAACTCGCGGATTTCCTCCATGGTTGGGATGCGCCCGATGAGGTCGATGGTGGTGCGACGGAGGAAAGTAAGGTCGTTGATGGTCGGCGTGGTGATGATGTCTTCATTCACGTTTTCACGGCGGATGATATCATCGACCATCTCGGCGGCTTCGGAGAGGGATTCGGGAGGTTTTTCCGGGAGGGAAACGCGTTTGATGGGTTCCGGTTTCTTTTCCGTGAGTGTCGCACCCTTGGGCCATGGCGCTCCGGCTTTCACCCATGCATCTAGTATCGCGACTTCGGAATATTCGAGCGCGCGGCCTTCGTCAGGCATCACGCCTTCGTCGATGGGGCGGAGGTGGATGCGGACGAGAATCTCGCTGGCTGCCGGGTCGCCGGGGACGAGAGCATCTGCGGTATCGCCGCCTTCCATGATGAGCTTGTGGGTGTCCATGCGCAGGCCGCCTTTGATCTTATCGGCGTTGTGGCAGCGGACGCAGTTGCGTTCGAGGATGGGACGAACCACGGTTTCGAAATCGGGGTTCTCCGGAGAAGCGACAGCGGCGAAAACGGTAAATCTGAGTGCGCCCAGAATGAAATATTTCAGATGCATGTGCCTGAATGTTAAATTTGGATTTTCACTATCATGAGAGTTTAGCTCACGCCCATTGAAAAGGAAGTGGATTTTCCTTCTAACCGTCTCAGACAGAGCGCGAAAGGATAACTACGTGGGGTGGATTCGAAGTATTTCGCAAAACTAGAATTAATTTGGATTGCCTCGCCGTGGATGCGGGGAGGTAAATCCATGGATGCCTTTCATGCGGATCGCCAATAGAATGTGCAAAATGTCTCGACTGATGGAGAGTGGATTTCGTAAGTAATAAGATTATCATTTTCCCTCATGCAGACACTACGCATCTTTGTCAGTAGCCCGGCTGATGTTTCCTTCGAGCGGGCACGAGCCAAGCAAGTCGTCGAGAAACTTGGGATCGAGTTCGCCGGGAGGGTGAAACTGGAGCCGTATTTCTGGGAGTATGAGCCGATGCGGGCGACGGATAGGTTCAACTGGAAGGACAACATCCCGCTGACATCAGAATTCGATATCGTGGTGTGTATCCTGTGGTCGCGGCTGGGATCGTTGCTGGGCGATACGTTTCTAAGAGCGGACGGGAGCCGGTATCCCTCGGGGACGGTGTATGAAATGGAAGTTGCCCGGGAATCCTACCTGAGGAAAAAAGCGCCGGATCTTCTCGTTTTCCGGAAGACAGAAGAGCTTTCTCTGCCGCTGGAGAATAAGGAACTCAGGGAGCAGAAATTGCAGCAGTTCGAGGCGCTGTAGGAGTTCATCCAGGAGTGGTTTTTCGATACGGACAATACCTTCAAATCCGCGCTGACAAATTATAAGAAAGTCTAGCAGTTCGAGAATTTTCTGGAGCAGCACATGAGGCGGCTGATCGAGCTAAAACCCGAGAAGATGGCACCGGCACCTTCGGATGGTGCAGTGGACGGCAGGGTTGGGTATGCGAGTTACCACGGGGGAAGCCCGTTCCGGGGGCTGGAGCCTTTCAATTTTGAAGACTGCGGGTTGTATTTCGGTCGTTCGCTGGCGATCGAGGAGGTTCTGGATGCTTTGAGGAAACAAGCGCAAGGCGATATGCCGCTGGTGGTGGTGAGCGGGGTGAGCGGCTCCGGGAAATCCTCTCTGGTGCGTGCCGGGGTGGTGCCGGTTCTGATGGAGCCGGGGGTAGCGGAAGGGATAGGGCTGTGGAGGCGGGCGGACATGCGTCCTTCGGATACTGCGGAGGGTTTGTTCGCTGGACTGGCGAAGGCGTTGTTGGAGAAGGAGGCGTTGCCGGGACTGGCGCGGAACGGATGGGAAGCAGGAAAGCTCGAGAAGTCCTTGTCCGGAAATCCGGAGAAGGTGGTGGTCGCCATTGCCGAGGCACTGAAACAGGCCTCGGCAGACGTGCAGTCGGACGAGGGTTTGCCGGAGGCTCCGGGGAGCAAATTGCTACTGGTGCTGGATCAATTTGAGGAAGTTTTCAGCGATGAGAGAAAAATCTCCGTGGAGGAGAGGGAGGGTTTCGAAGAGGCGCTCACGGTGCTTTTGAAATCCGGGGTGGTGAGGGGCATCATGACCATGCGGAGCGACCGAATGACGAAATTCCAGGAGTTGGAAAAACTTTCGGGAGGGACGAGGCAGTACGGGCAAGTGACGCTGATGTCTCCTTCCGAGACGGATCTCTCGCTGATGATCCGTCTTCCCGCGCGTGCGGCGGGGCTAGATTTCGAGCAGCTTGTTCCCTCCGTAGAAAGACTGGAAGACCGGCTGCTGAAAGAGGCGCGTAATGCTCCTGATGGATTGCCCCTGCTGGGCTTCGTTTTGCAATCGATCTACGAACGGATGGAGGAAGGCAAGAGGATGCTGACTTTTTCCGCACTTGAGGAACTCGGAGGGCTGGAAGGTGCGGTGGCGAGCAGTGCGGAAGCCGCTTTCTCGGAGTATCAGGAAAAGCTTGGCAATGACGGGGAGAAACGGGCTGAGGCCGCCCTTTCACGTTTGATGCGATTGCTCACGACCCTGAGTGAGGATGTGGATGCGCCGCCTCTGAGGAGGGTCGCAGAGATGGATACGAACGTGGATCCAGACCGGGACGGCTTGGTCGAGGCATTGGTGGAAAACCGGCTTTTGACCCGGGCGGTTTCTTCTGACGGAGTTCCCACTACATATGTGAGCCACGAGGCGATTTTCCGGAAATGGCCGAGGCTTAAGGAACAGATCGAAAGGGACAGGAAGTTTCTCGAAACCCGAAGGATGGCGCAGGGTGCTGCGGCGAGGTGGGAAGCGCGTGGCAGGAAAGGGGAGTTTCTCTGGAACCGGGGCGCGATGCAGGGAGATGTAAGATTTCTGTTAGATAATGGCGAAACGCTGGACTCGCGCGAGAAGGAGTTTGCTGAGGCATCGGTGGCCTCCGCGAAGAAGCGAAAGGTGCGCAACGGCTTGCTTCTGGCCGGAGCCGCCGCTTCCTGTGTGGATGCATTTTTCCTGATGCCTGAAAAGGTTGCGAAAACGGAGCTGAGCGAGGCGGACAAGGAAAAGATCCGTCAGGTGGAGAAAAGGAACAAGCTCGACGGCCTTGAGGAACAACTGGACGCTGCAATCGTCCAAATCGACGAGCAGATCTGGCCTAAGCCGGAAGTGTTTGATGAGAATGACGAATGGAAGCCGGAGCCAACCAGTTTCCCCGAGATGGATGTTGCTGAAATTTCGCGCAGGATCATAGAACTGGATCCCGGCCATATCGGGGCGTGGAAGGCGGCCTTGCGCTCGGATATCGTAGCGGCGGGTAGAATGTCAGAGGATGATCCGGAGGAAGGGGAAAGGATGTTCGGTGAGGTAGAGAGGCGTTTCCCTGAATGGAAAGCCAAAGGCTTGCCGAAGGACGAACTACTGAACATGAAAGCCCAGATCGCTTGGCAACAGGACGATCGGGGTGGTGCTACGAACCTGTGGACGAGCTACTTGAAAACGGACGGGTTGGATCTGCAAATGAAAAGTCGTCTCTACGACGTGCTCAGTGCGAACCGAATCGAAGAGGGGAAGGCGCGTGAGGTGAGCAAGTTGTTGGATGATTGGCTTGCGCTTGAAGAAAGCGCTATTGCGCGTGCAAGGCGGGCGAAGATGCGCTTGGCGAAAATGGATTTCAAAGGTGCGCAGGAAGATCTGGATAAGGCCATCAATCTTGCACCGGATCTGGTCGAAGTCAGGGATCTTGTCCCGGTGGTTGAGAGGTCGGTGAAGTATGCTGGTGAGGTGGAAGAGGCGACGGCTGCAATCGACAAGGCGGGCAAGAGCGGTGGATATCCTGCGAGGTGTCGTTACAATCCGTAGCGGAGGTTCACTTGAAGACGAAAGCCGTGTGACTTATTGGCGGGCGTGGATCGACGAGCGGGAGTGCAATCAGCATCTTGATCAGAACTGGAATACGCTGATGGAAATGCTAGCGAAGGATCAGATGATGTGGGTGGCACTGGGTCAGTCGCAACGTCTCGTTTCGTGAGGCTGGCTGGAATAGTCGATCGGTCAGAACAAGCTTTCCCTGGATGACGCCAATACCGTCCTGAAATCGAATCCAAAAAACGGGGAAGCGAAGATGTTGTGGGTTGCATCCCTGATCTTTGTCGGCGAAGCGGAAAATGCATTGGCCGAGTGTAACGAGGCGCTTAAAGAGTTTTCCGGCTGGGCAGGGTTCCACCGTTTCAAAGCTCAGGCACTCTTCAGTCTGGATCGCACAGGAGAAGCTCTGTCCGCTATCGAGCAAGCGTGTCGATTAGCCCCAAATATACCGTTTTTTCAAGAAATCCGAGCGCAATGTCTGGATCAACTCGGGAGAACGGATGATGCGGCAGCTGCGAGGAAAATAGGTCTGGAACTGAAAAATAACTGAGCCATATGAAGACGATGAACCAATTCTTTCCCGGCATTCTGTTGCTGGGACTTATGATTTTATCTGGGTGCCAAAAGGAAGGGGAATCCGGAGAGGATGGTGAGGCTAAAACTGGAGGAGGCAGTGGTCTCATTCACTCGCGAACCGCGGATGGTTCTGGTGATGCGGTAAGAATCTGTATCCCGGTGAAAAGTGCGTATATCGAGCGAACCGAGCATCGTGGAGGAGCTCTATCTGATACGGATTTCCTATCGCCTGATATGGTTTTGGAAGGAGTTTCTTCAAGTAGCAGTGCCGAGTGCGACCTTTTTGTATCCGGAACACGTTGGATGCCGAAACTCGTAGGCATGGCTGGGAAGGACCGCCCCGCTGCGACGGTTGCGGATTTGAGTGGTGCCGCTCTCAGTTCGTTACTGGTTGCTTCGATGGACGGATACCTTCCTTCGTCGATGTCGCAATAGGTGTCTGCGGGAAAGACTTTTCAAGAGGTCATGGGAAAACTGAGCTAGTCCGTGATCGTCGATGCAGGATTCGGGTGGCTGCCACGCTGGCCGGACGGAGATGTGCCGGATGGTGCTACGTCGGCAATGGTTGCAATGACCGTGGATTTCGCGGTGCGGGAATTCGGTTCACTCGCACCGGAGGAGAACCGACTGAACGTGCAAATCCCATGGCACTTGAGAGACGCACTGGCGATGTGGAGCAGAACCATGCTTAAGGCTTCACCGTCGATTTTTTCAGGTTCTCCACCAAGCGGTTTTGAAAAATGTGTTGCCTTGGCTTTGGAGGCGGAAGGGGAATCCTGGGTCGAACCCTCGCGTTTGAGGGCTGTTGCCCGCGATCTTTACGATCACCGCGAGGAGCTTGATCTCGAATCGAAATGCTTTCTTGCGATGGCAGACGCACGTTTGAAACGGCGCGAGAATTCTCCGGTAGTGGCTCTAAAGGACGAAGAGAGCAGGATCTTGCTTGCTGAGATCGAAAAACAGGAATCTCCCACGGAGTTTAATCCCTCGACGCTTGGCAGTCGGGCACGTGCGGAAGCGGTCAGGCTTTATGCGGTATCAGTTCGCCGCCAAGGAATGAGCGAAGCAGGCCGGGAAGAAATCGAGCGTTTGCTGGAGCCGGTTCTTGATGGTTCCCTGGATCTCAATGCCCAGGAAAATCTGTGGATACTGCTCGCTGCGCGTGGAGCGATCGGTATCGAAAGCCCGGCCGTTCTAACCGAACGGTTGACACCTTCGATCGAGCCGGAAAGTTCACCCAACGATGTGACCCTTGCCTGGCTTGGACATCCGGCCTCTGAGCTGAGAGGGTTGCTTTCGGAGCCAATGGGTCCCGGTGTAGAGAGCGAGTGGATGGTTCGGATCACGCATTCAGAACCGGTTGGTTCGGCAAAATGAGGGCTGGGTCTGGATCTTTCTAGAAAGGTCACGAACCTGACTAATCCGAAACGGATAGGCAGTTCCAATGAACCCTTCACCATCGGCGATTACGTGCTTCTTGAATACCAGATGGACGCAGTAAACGATGCCTACCAGGTGGAACTCGCGGAGCACCTCCCAGCCGGGCTGGAGATGGTAAATCCAGATCTTCCTTCCGTTCAGCGAAATTTCCCGGTGCCTCCGGTTGATGAAAATGAAACCGTCGGATTGTCCCACGTGGATCGCCGTATGGATCGTGTGTTGCTCTACTTCGAACATCTTGCCCCGGGAACGAGGAAATATGCAGTCCTGACACGAGTGGTCGGTGCGGGAGAATTTCACTGGCCCGCCGCAAGTGCCGTGCCCATTTATGACAAGCGGGTTCAGGCGAGCACGGTCGATACCCTGATCCATTCGCGAGCGGGGGAATGAAACGTTTCCTGAAACGGCAGGCCGTGATCGGCACTGCCCTTGTGCTGCTCACGTGGCTGGGTCTTGAGATTGTAATCCGCAAGGCGAGCCTTCCGGCTGGATTGGGCGAGTCCCGACCAAGCACGGTGTTGCTCGAGCAGTTCGGCAGCTTGCTCGCCGAGATCGGAAATGAAGACGCCCGCTCATGGCGCCCGGTGAAGCTGGAGGAAATTAGTCCGGATTTGATCAGAGCGACACTTGCCGCGGAAGACCGAAGGTTTTACGTCCACAACGGGGTAGATATCACCGCGCTCGGCGGTGCCGTTTTTAGAAATCTAAAATCTAGGAAAGTGGTTTCTGGGGCATCCACGATCACCCAACAATTGATCAAACTTCATATAGGGAAAAGCAGCCGTGGATGGAGTGATAAGGTCGCAGAGAATTTCTCCGCGATGAAGCTGGAGCGCTCGTGGAGCAAACGGAAGATCTTGGAAGCATATCTCAACCGCATCGACTACGGAAACCGCCTCCGTGGTATCGAGGCTGCTGCCCAAGGATATTTTGGTAAGACCGCTTCGAAACTTACTGCACAGGAGTCTGCTTTCCTTGCCGGATTACCCCAGGCACCCAGCCGTTACAACCCATGGTCGAATCCTGCCGCTGCCGAAGCCAGATACCGGCAGGTCGTTTCGTTTTTAGGGGGGAACCGTGACCCGGATTTAGAAATAGTCCCCACAATCCAAGCAAAGCCTTCCTTTCGGAACCCGGCACCTCATTTTACAAGGATAGTCGCATCCGATTCGGTGGGGACGGTTCGAACAACCTTGGATTCCGGACTCCAGGACTCAGTCGAAATCATCCTCAATCGTCATTCGCGGCGACTGTCGAAATTGCGTGCCGGACAAATCGCTGCTGTGGTGATCGACCATCAAACCGGTGCCGTTCGGGCGTGGTGCGGTTCTTCGGATTGGACGGGACGCGGTGGGCAGATCGACGGCGTGGTGACGCCACGATCAAGCGGATCAACGCTCAAGCCGTTCCTTTACCTCCGGGCGATAGATAAGAAAATTCTCACCGCCGCAATCCTTCTTCCAGATACCCCGGATGCGATCCGCGCTGAGTATGTGGATTACGACCCGAGGAACTACGATGAGCGTTTCTGGGGACCCGTCCGAGTCCGTGAGGCCTTGGCAAATTCACTCAATGTCCCTGCCGTGTATGTTCTCGCGAAAGTCGGCGCCCGGCCGTTCTACAATTATCTACAGCGCTCGGGAATCCCTCTGCGGCGCAGCTTGGATGATTACGGAGCCGGGATGATCCTAGGCAACGGTGAGGTGAGGATGTTGGATCTCACGTCGGCTTTCGGCGCATTTGCAAACCAAGGGAAATACACGCTCCCGAGGATGCTGGCCTCCGAGCCTCAGAGACACATCGCGATATCGAGTCCGGAAGCTGCGAATATCGTGGCCTCCATTCTCTCCGATAACGACGCGCGTTTGAAGACTTTCGGGGCGGACTCTCCGCTGGCTTTCGAAGACTACGTGATCCCATTCAAGACCGGGACTAGCTCGGGTTTCCATGACGCATGGACTGTCGGTGCCACTGGTCAGCACGTGGTCGGCGTCTGGGTCGGGAATTTCGATGGGACGGGAATGAACGAAGTCGCGTCAGTCACCAGTCCAGCACCTGTATGGAGAGAGTTTATCGACATGCTGCTCAAAGAAGATGGCCGCGTGGTGCTGGATTTGAAAGGCGGTCTGGTGCGGGAGGAAATCTGTAGCCTCAGCGGCCTGAAGTGGAGTGAACCGAGCCCGGGGAAATTGATGGAAACTTTTCTGCTCGGAACCGAACCAAAGGAGGACTCCCCATCCTTTTTCGAAAATGGAAAAATTAGACTCCCGTCGGAATTCGCACTTTGGTGCCGGAGCGGTCACAACTATTTGGGAGCGGACGTGGCTCGGACGGCTGAATTAAGAATCGTCAATCCGCTGGACGGATCTACCTATTTAACTGATCCGGGCTTACCCATTGAAAGGCAGCAGATCGAACTTCTTGCCACCGGTGGTGAGGAGCGGCTGACATGGGAGATGGACGGATTGAAAATGGAAGCAGTCGAATCCGGTTCCGTGTTCTGGCAGGTGGAGAAGGGGATACACCGCGTGAAAGCGACTTCCTCCAAGGGGCAGACAGAGGCAGTGTTTGAGGTGAAATAGAAATTCAGCCATAATAACGCCGTTAGTGCAGGACGTGCTTCAGATTTTCCCTGGAACCTTGCATCCCCTTGAAGTTCGCCGGATCTGATGGGCTCGCATTCCGCTGGTAAGAAACAGAGGGCGATTTTTCACGATATCTCGTAGGATTTATCGCCCTGGAGGAAATCTGCATACCCCCGGGGAGCCGGAAAAAATGCGAGGACAGAGCCACTGACGGGGGAAAAGATCGAAAGCAGTGCTTGTTTTCCCATTGGCAACGGCCTACCTCACCGGACTGCCTTTTCCGGTGGTATCCAACCAATATGACCATTTTCCTAATCTGTTGCCTTATCGGCCTCTCCATCGGCATCGTTTTCGCCTCGTTCTTCGAGTGGACGCTGCACAAATACGTGATGCACCGCCCTGTCTGGAAGTTCCGTTATGCGTTCCAAGCCCATGCGGTTGTCCACCATCAAGTGTTCAAAGCTGATGAGAGCTACCACCTACTGGATGAAAAGGACAAAATGACCATCCCGATGGCGTGGTGGAACGGTGCGGTTCTAGTCATGATCGGCATGATTCCGTTTTCGATCGTCTCGATTGTAACCGGGTATTGGGGGCTTACTGCGGGCGGCTTCATCGCTTTTTCTTGGTATTATTGCTTCTACGAATACATCCACTGGTGCATGCACCTTCCGAAGGCGCGCCGCATCGAAAAGCCGTATTGGTTCCGCAAGCTCAACGGCCATCACCTGCTTCATCATCGCTACATGCACAAGAATTTTAACGTGGTGCTGCCGCTCGCCGACCTCTTGCTAGGCACGCTGTTGCTTCGCTCGAAGAAGCCTTTCATGCAGCCATCCGGCCCTTCTGTGCCGGACGTGCAGCCGCTGGAGGCGTAAGGAGCTGCGCTCTGCCTACAGCAGACTTTTCTTGGGAAAGGAACCGCGATTTAGAAATCGCGACTGCAACGGCTGCGGAGTTTTAGGGTGATTCGCCGGGCAGGTCGCGATTTCTAAATCGCGGTTCCCTTCCGCCTGATGCGTGGATATTTCACGATTCTCTATGCGCGGCAGTATCGCCGTGGATTTCAACCCCGGACATCGATTCCGGTCTGGCTCACGACGCGTAGTGACACCTCAAGCGCTTATACCGCGCTCAACGCGATCAACTCTCGTCCGTTTTAAACCGTCACGGCGTGACGGGGAAATGGCTTAGTGGATGTAGTTTTCCGTTTCCTGGACTGTCCTCGTGAAGCCCTGTGCTTCGTGCTGTCTGGCCTTCAGCCCGGGAGGAAACCTGTCAGTCCTGAGGCACTTCCCATTTCAAAAATCATAAATCATAAATTTTTGGGTGGTTGACGCGGTGAGCGCTGCCGCGCCTCCAATGAGCGAATCGGATTGATTTATGATTTATGAATCGCGAAGGAATCTGACCAGCAAGTGGAGCTATCGCGCCTTCGGCCCGGTCAGATGGGCTGAAAGTCCTACAGCACAAAGCCCCAAGGAGGGGCTGCATTCTGCGGCCCAGCAACCCCGGCCACATCCTCAGCGATTTTCAGATTCTCATTTGAGGGAGGGTTCAGTTTTCGTGTCCCTCTATCTCCGCTGCGCTCCGGTTGGCGGAAGAATGACCGCCACTCCTTAGCCAGCACAGATCTGTGTCTCAATTACTTCCCACTGAGGCCACCCAGTTCAAAAATCATCCTGCCCACCACTTTCAATTCCACCCTTCAACATGACCCTTGGGTTCAGGATCGTGCTAGCCTCGACAAGATGCCCTGATACGTTGCAAAGTCGTCCGTATGAATAAGCAACAAACGCGGACGATGGCATTCTTGAGCCTGTTATTCGTCGCACTTCCAACCACAACCTTTGGCACGGAATATGACATCATTGTTGACGGCAAACTGACCGACTCCGCCTCGGTGGTCGGCGAGTTAACACGCGAAGGCGACCGGAAGGACGACAAGGCGTTCATCATGGATGGCATGTACAAGTTCGTGTATGCCGGGGCGGGGGTCACCAGTCCGAACGCTCGCATCCACGCAAGAATGTCGATCGATAAACTCGAAGGAACGGGTGCCGGCGTGTCCGTGAATGGGCATTGGTTCATGTTCGACGGGCGGCTCGGTAAGATCGCCGGGGAAGGGCCCGTCTTCGGCAAAGAGGCGAAAATCTTCGCCGATGCCTCGGATCACATCGTGCCGGGCGAGCCTTTTGACGTCGATATCGTCGTCAACAACGGCACGCTCACATGGGCCATCAATGGCAAACAGGTCGCAACGGTCGACGAGTTTCCCGCAGCGTCGGCGATCGATCCGCTCGAAACCGGCCAAGCGCACAAGCTCGGCGTGATGACAGCTCTGCGATCGTGGCGGGCGACAATGAAAGTCTACGACTACCAGGTCGAGTCCGACGGCGAGATGGTCCTCCTGCCGGAAAGGCAGACCCTCTACCGGAGCGGCTCCCAAGGGACGCACACCTACCGTATTCCAGCGCTGGTGGTAACAAAGAAGGGCACGATCCTGGCATTCGCCGAGGCAAGACGCAACGGCGGCGGGGACACGGCCGACATCGACAGCGTCGTCCGCCGCAGTGAAGATGGCGGCAAGACTTGGGGAGACGAGATCATCGTCTTCGACGAACAGGGCAACGTGGCGGGCAACCCCTGCCCAGTCGTGGATCAGTCTACCGGCAGGATCTGGAGCCTGCATACCTGGAACAGTTCCAAGGTCCACGAGGGAGATATCCGGGCCGGCTACGGGCAGGATTCGCGTCGCGTCTTTGTCACCTACTCGGACGACGACGGAAAGACCTGGAGCCCGCCGAAGGAAATCACCCGATCGGTAAAGCTGGAACACTGGAGCTGGTACGCCACAGGCCCCGGCGCGGGCATTCAGCTCCAGCGCGGCAAGCACAAAGGCCGCCTGATCATACCCTGCGACCACAAGTCGTTGCCGCCGGGCGGGCCGCAGACCTACCACAGCCATATCCTCTTCAGCGACGACCACGGACAGACCTGGGAAATCGGCGCCAAAACGGAGCACGGGCTCAACGAGTGCGAAGCGGTCGAACTGGAAGACGGCGCGGTGATGCTCAACAGCCGCAACCATGGCGTGCCCGAAGTTCATCGCGGCGTGGCCATCTCCAAGGACGGCGGCGAGACCTTCTCGTCATTCCGTCGCGATCCGATGCTGCTCGAGCCGAGATGCCAGGCGTCGATTCGACGCTACCGCTGGACCGAGGGTGCCAAACCGGGGATACTCCTCTTTTCGAACCCGGCGTGGACGTGGCGCACGTTCATGATGCTCCGAATGAGTTACGACGACGGCAAGACCTGGCCAGACGCGAGAGTCATCTATCCCTGGAGCTCGGCCTACAGCGACATCGCCGTGCTGCCGGACGGCCGGATCGCCGTCCTCTTCGAACGAGAAAACTCCCGGGCCATCGACCTCGCTATTTTGCCGGCGATCGAATGAGACACATCCCGGCGAGAAGTGACTTGCCCGTGCCGCTACCGGAAGGCGACTCGTTCGATCGCCGGGCAAATAGCGATTGAGTTTGGCCGGAAAGACGGCCAAGTCACTTTGGTCGAAATAATATTGGAGATTTTTGTAAAAATTCTCTAGCGGCGGGAGTAATTAACCTGGCTCGGAGAATATCAACCCCCATTCTCCCCGCCCCCTCTCCTCAGAGAGGCGCCCTCAAGGACGCCACCCAAAAAGCAAATTCCTCGCAACCACAACAATAAGAACCATCATTACGTATCCATGACAAATCTCAAAGCATTTTCAACAGCAGCACTGCTACTCGCAGCTAGCACAGGCTCGACCACACTCTTCGCGGCCACGGAAGCTGAGGCCACTGCGCCAGCAGCCACTCAAGCACCAGCGGTGGATGCGGTGATCATCCGCGTGAACGGCCAGGACATCACACGAGGCGAAATCGATAAAATGGCGGCCATGGGTCTCCAACAGATGCAATCTCGCGGCCAACAAGTCCCCCCGGAAATGCGTCCCAGGCTTCTTAAGCAAGCGGAAGATAATTTAATCACGCAAAATCTCGTAACCGCAGCGGTCGCAAAGTCGAAAATCGTCATCTCAGATGCAGACATCGCTGGCACTTTGGAACAAATCAAAGGATCGGTCCCGGGTGGAATGACACTCGAAGCGGCGCTGACAGCACAGGGCACGACACTCGAAGAGCTGAAAGGAAACATCAAGACCGACATGGCCGCCCGCCAACTCATCGAAAGCCAAGTAGGTGATATTACTGAAGCAACTGAAGCCGACGCTCAAGCATTCTACGACAGTAACACCAAGCAATTCGCACAGCCGGAAGGCGTCTCTGCCAGCCACATTCTGATGAAGTTTGACAACGGAGAGACCGACCAAGCGAAAGCCGAGAAAAAGACACAGCTCGAAACAATCCGCACAGACATTCTGGCAAAGAAAACAACCTTCGAAGATGCCGCCAAAGCACATTCAGGTTGCCCAAGTGGCGCACAAGGCGGCTCGCTCGGCGACTTCGGCCGTGGTCAAATGGCGCCTAAATTTGAAACTGCCGCCTTCAGCCAAGACGTCAATTCGGTCGGTGAAGTCATCGAAACATCCTTCGGCTACCACATCATCAAGGTGACAGGCCGCAAAGATGCTGGCACAACCAGCTTCGACGAAGCGAAAGAGCGCATCATCGGCTACCTGGACCAGAACGCCAAGCAGGCAGCAGTCGGAGCCTACCTCGAGACTCTGCGTAAAAGCGCTACCATTGAACGACTAGAAGCATCAACTTCGGACGCGACTCCGACACCAAAAAGCTAAATCACCTGTCCACAGGTAACGAATTTCACAGGCAAGCGTCGAGAGGTGCTTGCCTGTTTTGTGATCACCACTCCTAAAACGTAATCAACTCGTCGGGACGGCGGATTTGCGTGCGAAACCAGGTGCTTCTGGAGGAAGCGGCAGATCCCAGTGGGAAGACGTCGTCTCGTTTGGATTGCCTGCGGAATTCATGCAAAGGGATTCCCTTTGCCAACCGGCATCCCTAAAACCCACTAAACGGATACCCATGGGCAAAGGCAAAAGTAGTTGATCTGGGAACCGCTTGGCCAATCCTTTACGCGGGCCATTCAAGCGGAACTTTCCTGACCTGCCTGTAGCGCATCGGACAAAATTTATGCGGGCGGCGGCGGTGTCGTCTACATCCCCAAAGGGGATACGGATTTAAGCCCGGGGTTGGCGTAACGCAGTGAAACCTACCCCGGGACAACCGCACCAAAAAATTCCCCAACCCCAACGGAGTTGTGTCCTAGTGGTCTGTCAGATTAAGGTTTTCAGAACACTAGCCACAGTGCGCATACCGCATTCCTTAACAATGGAAACTGCGTTACTAACCATTCTAAATTATCGTTTTGTGAATAATTTGCCAGCAATGATACGAATCATCAAATTACGCAATTTGTAATCGTTCTTCTTTGGTCTGTCTAAAAGACTTCGAATTATTTCAGAATCAGCATAGTTCATCCTTCGTCCCAGAGCATTCTGTGAAAGCTTAGTGATTACGTCCTTAGCGTTTGCGTCCTTGTCCTCTAGCATCAACTTTTTCAGGCCTTGCATGACTGACTACTGCTAGGAATTTGCTTTTTACGGGAGGCTCCTAAAATAGGCGTTGCCCGGATCGGAGGGCGGGGGGAAGGGGAAGGGGAAGGGAGAGGGAGAGGGGGAGGGTAAAACTGAATGTCGTCGCACAGACTCAAGCGGCGCTGAGCCCGAAGGGGACTGCCGGAGGGCAGGATCAAACGCTGAAAGGCAGACAATAATGACCCGACTGCTATTGAACGCGCAGGCATCCACTACGCTGCCCAGCAGTCCGCCGAGTTGCTCGACAACTCCCTTGCAGGCATCCATTTCTACACCCTGAACAAATCCCACGCCACACGCCAAATCTACGCCTCGCTGGGGCTGTAGTTTGGATTTCTGAAATATTATCAAAATACCCATTGGCGTCAACTTAATGCCGCAATCTCTTGGATTACGGTGGATTTCCTCGTCCGGACATCCCGTTGAACATACCTCAATTCCGGGGGATCTGCCGCCAATTCCTCAGGATCTTTGCGATCTAATATATCAGTTGTAATCCAGTCCATGATCTTCTCCGGCGAGAGAATGGCCAGGCCGACTTGACGGGCGTATATCGCCATTTGCTTGAGTCCCATCAGTGCAACGATCATCGAACCGCAGACGAGGGCTTCGATATGCCATTTACTACTTTTCCGATTCAATGCAGTGGCGATGTGCACGCTTTGTTTCCACGCACGGAACTGGATTTCCACAGCCCAGCGCGACCGGTAAAGCCCGGCCAGCGTAGCGACACTGATCCGCTCCGGCGGCAGGTTAGTCAGCATGAGATGCCAGCCGTCACGCTCAAGGGCGGCGCTGCTTGCCGTTTTGCCAAGTTCGTGTGCTTTGCTGCGCCTGTCCCTCCGACGTTTTTCGGCGGTTTGCTTATCAGCGCGCACGGCAACCAGACGGCATTTGTGACGAACTTCACCGACAAAAACATCCATGTCGATTTGGTTTCCAAGTGCGTTTTTGAGAAGTGTTTCCAAAGAAATTTCCGAGGTTGATACTAGATTCACCGTAAGTGGCAAGCGGGTGAACCAAAACGCTCCGATGCCCTCCAAATAAGCGAATTCAGACAAATCGAAGTAACCCATGTCCCTGAGAAGAAGGTCGTCCTTCCGGGCGAGTGCCAGATTTTCCTTGCCAATGGTTCGGTCTTGTTTGGTGGCACGATGAAGGTTGAAAGCGATGGGTTACTGGCTGAGTAGGTCGTAGCACAAATCACATTTTACTCCCGCTGTCGATCCGCTGGAATTTCCATGCGCGGGGAAGAGTTCGGCGTTGGCTTTGGGAAGTCTCAGGGTGGTGGAATCTTCGACCAGGATCCGTTTGAAACCGGAACGCGAAAACTCGTCAAGAGCATCGCTACAATGGTTTGTGAGCAGGTCGCTGATCACCTGGAGAAGGAATGCGATGGCGAACTTATTGAAGCGCTTGTGGACGGCCTGTTTGGACATCCCAAGAGTGGCCAGGCCGCCGAGTGACATGGGCAGTTGATTGAAGGATGTCTTACCCGAGCAGACCGATTTCAATAGTGTGATGAGGAAATTCCCTGGGCAAAATTTCCGGGAATTTCGAGTGACGAGGTTGGTCTTCCTTGCAATTTCATTAAGGCGGGAAATACTGAAAAGAGAGCGGGCGGCGAGTAAAGTAGTAAGCACGCCTAGCTTGCCGCCTTGCTCACTCAGTCAAGATAAAAATCAATTTATTTTCTCGCAACTCATTGATTTTTAGTGAGTTGCACCTAAGTTGACGCGAATGTCAAAATACCTGAAAGAACTGGCGCACCATCTGCTTATTGTTATGTGTCGCAAGACATGCGGTCCGAACGACTTCCTTCCAGGTTTTTGGGTTTTTCCTGTGGGAGATGTTCGGTCCGCTTTTTTTTGCCCTATAGGCTTCCGCTATAGGCTTCCGCTATAGGCTTCCGCTATAGGCTTCCGCTATAGGCGGCCTAATTGGCTTAGGCTTTGAAGAGTCCTCCCCGTTTCCACCTAGGGCAGTTGCGCCCATGGTTGCGACGGAGAGAAACACCATTGCCCAAACTCCGAGCACTGCAGCGAGTTCCGTTCCATTTCCAAGCTTGCGCATTTCACAAAACCTGATGCGCGGCAGTATCGTGCTGCGCCTGCTGGGCGAGTATCAGGCTGCCATTCACCTCCGCATGGGAAATGCAAAGCCAAGGATCGAACCGGCCGCAAGATTAGCTCCGATCAACGGGGTTGAGATCCGCCTCATCATCCGCATCGGCGTAGCCCTCAGGGATTTAGTGGCTTCAGTCGGCCTTTTTGTCTAGGGCTGCGAGCTTATTGCGGGCTTCGCTGTGGACGTTGTGTGAAGTGGTTCCCTTACCGTTGCCAGTAAATTTTGAGTTTTATTGATGTCGTGATCTGGTCTGTGAGGAGGGCGGGGCGGTCAAGCTGGCTCAGCTTG
>CAJJBR010000012.1 GCA_905182475.1 Akkermansiaceae bacterium
AAGGACAAGGAAGAGTCCACCATGCTTGCTGGTAAAAAGTGCGACAAAAAGAAATGCGATAAGGACAAGGAAGAGTCCACCATGCTTGCTGGTAAAAAGTGCGACAAAAAGAAGTGCGACAAGGACAAGGAAGAGTCCACCATGCTCGCTGCTTAATCTTTGATCTCCCAATCATTTTAAGAAACCGACGGAGCGATCCGGCGGTTTTTTCGTGCTCTGGAATGCAATTGGCTACAGTGGCTAAAATATATTTGCCACGAAGTGGAGGTAGAATATCTTTATAGGGTATGCAAAAAATTCCCGATTTAGTTTTGGCCGGGATATCCACGGGTTGGGCATCCGGAGCAGATTTCGAGATCGATTATGTCCGGTTTTACGAAACCCTGTGATTCCAGAGCCGACCACCGCACTAATGGGGGGGGGGCTCTGGGTGGTCTTGCACTGCTCGCCCACAGGAAACGATAATCGAACCGGTTTCCTATCTGATAATAGAAAAGCCACGGCTTGTGAAGGCAGTGGCTTTTTGGTGCAAAGAGAAAGGGAGTGGCGAACACTGGTTTGTCTTTCCCTAAACGCAAAAAGCCCCGGATTTCTCCGGGGCTTCAAAAATAGAGCTGGCAGGTGGCGACCGAAGATCGCCGCTAGGTTGTTACTTCTTGAGCACCTTGAGCTTGTTGATGCCGTAGATCGCGTCTTCACCCAGTTCTTCCTCGATGCGGAGGAGCTGGTTGTATTTCGCGATCCTGTCTGAGCGGGACATGGAGCCGGTCTTGATCTGGCCGCAGTTGGTTGCAACCGCGAGATCCGCGATGGTGCTGTCTTCCGTTTCGCCGGAGCGGTGGGAGAGGACGGCGGTATAGGCGTTTTCTTTGGCGAGCTCGACTGCATCGAAGGTCTCGGTGAGGGAACCAATCTGGTTCACTTTCACGAGGATGGAGTTTGCTACACCGAGATCGATGCCCTTCTGGAGGAACTTGGAGTTGGTGACGAAAAGGTCGTCGCCGACAAGCTGGGTGTTGTTGCCCATGACGTCGGTGATGATCTTCCATCCGTCCCAGTCGTTTTCATCGCAGCCATCCTCGATGGAGATGATGGGGTAACGCTTCTGGAGATCGGCGTAGAACGCGACGAGCTCTTCGGCGGATTTCTCGGAGTTGTCGGATTTGTGGAAGACATATTTGCCTTTTTCCTTGTCGAAGAATTCGGAGGAAGCGACGTCGAGGGCGATGGAGATATCTTCACCAACCTTGTAGCCTGCTTTTTCGATGGCTTGGCAGATCACGCCGAGGGCGTCTTCCGCGGAATCGAGTTTCGGGGCGAAGCCACCTTCGTCACCGACTGCGGTGGAAAGGCCGCGATCGTGCAGTACGCTTTTGAGGGCGTGGAAAACTTCTGCACCGTAGCGGACGGATTCGCGGAAGGTAGGGGCACCGACTGGCACGATCATGAACTCCTGGAAGTCGATCGGTGCATCGGAATGGGAGCCGCCGTTGATGATGTTCATCATCGGGACGGGGAGAACCTTCGCGTTCGGGCCGCCGAGGTATTTGTAAAGAGGCACTCCGATTTGGGCCGATGCTGCTTTCGCTACTGCGAGGGAAACACCGAGGATGGAGTTTGCTCCGAGTTTCTTCTTGTTGGCGGTGCCATCGAGCTCGCACATCATCGCGTCGATGGATGCCTGCTCGGTGGCGTCAAAGCCTAGTAGCTCGGGAGCGATGGATTCGTTCACGGCTTCGACCGCTTTGAGGACGCCTTTTCCGAGGTAACGGGATTTGTCGCCGTCACGAAGCTCGTGTGCCTCGTGCTCGCCGGTGGAGGCACCGGATGGGACTGCTGCACGGCCGACTGCGCCGCCTTCGAGGTGAACGTCAACCTCAACGGTCGGGTTTCCGCGTGAGTCGATGACCTCGCGGCCCCTGATTTCTACAATAGTGGTAAGATCCATGATTTGTTTAGTGTGTGATTTAAGGAAAAGGTTTCCTTAGGCGTGGTAAGCTGAAATCGACTTGATCGTCAATGTTTGCATTTGCTCGGATTCCATATCGCGGACTTTCGCATCGTCGCCGACGGAGAGCCCCATGAGCGCTTTGCCGACATCCGACATGTAGGAAACCTCCATGTTATCGGGATTCGAATCCCAAGCGCCGAGCACGGTGATGGTTTGTTCAGTGCCTTTGTCATCAGTAAGAATAACTGCGGTTCCGATATTTACCGTTTTGGTATCTGCTCCCTTGAAATCGGTTCCCCGTGCGAGGGCGATTTCTCTCTCGAGTGCGGTGCGGCGATGGTTGAGGAATTTCTCCAAATCCTTGGCGGACTTGTATTCGAAGTTTTCGCGAAGATCGCCGTATGACTTGGCGATTTTTACATCCTCGCGGTTCTGAGGGATTTTGACGCGGATGAGTTCTTGGAGTTCTTCCTTTTTCTTCTCAAGGGATTCCCAGGAAACAAGGAGAGGCTCTTCACGTTTCGCGGCGTTCTGGCCGGAGACCAGTTCTACTGTCTCGGGGCGCACCTTGATAATGCGTGCCATGAGAGATTTTTTCTCAAGATCTGCAAAGACCGGGCAATCTAGCATACGGCGTGCGAAGTTTTTCGCTTCGTTGAGATCCATACCGCCAACTAGGTCGCTGAGCAGCGCCTTGTCGTCGTTGAGGAGAGTCTGGAGGCGGGAGGTTTTACGCGGGCCGTCGGAAAGGTGGTCGTTCTCAAGGAGGTTGAGGATGGAGGCACCTACGTCAGCTCCGAAGACACCTTCGGCAGCGCCTTTCCGCTCACGGCAAACCCAGATGAGTGCATCGGGACCGAGCGCGCGACGTGCGAGTGCGGAACCGAGGTGCTCCATGAGAACTGGCATACCTTCGTTTTCGCCGAGGATGCGGGCGATCTCCGTAACGCCACGTGCTCCGACTTGGTCGAAGACGGTGACGATCTTATCAATCCACTCTTCTCCAAAGGCGGTTTCGAACGCTTCGTAAACGGCGCGCTGACGGGTGGAAGGTAGGGCGACGAGTTCCTCTGCGATCTTGCTGAGGTCGGAGCCGGCGATGAGGTCGCTGAGGCGAACTGCGCTTGGATCGAGCTCGAGAGCCTTGCTCGTGCCGATGACTTCGTCACGGGCAGCGATGAGTTGCATTGCTTGGCCAAGCTGGACGCGGGCTGCTTTCTTCGCACCGTCATCAATATCGGTGAGAAGTTTTTTGAGTGCTTCGTTGTCGTTATCGAAGGCACCCATGTCTGCGGCGATGGCTTCGAGGGCTTTGATCATTCCCTTGATATCCTTGGCGGCTTCGAAGTCTGCTAGGAGCGCCTGTGCTGGGGTAATGTCGGAATCGCGAAGGACGATGTTTTCAGTCCGCTTCGTAGGCACGACAGCTTTACGGCTTTCTTTTACTGCCTTTTTCGTAGAGTCCCACCACTTCTTATATTCTTTGGTAGGGATCACTGCGCCGCTGACGAGGGCTTCGATAGCCTCGCCGGTGATTGTGCCACCGTGGCTTTCCAAGATATGGACGACTAGGGCGACCGCATCGGACTTCGCCAGCTTACGGAGTTTCTCGATTTGTCCGATTTTCACCGACCGGAAATCGTTTTCCGCCAGCCACTCGGTCTTCTGCATAGCAAACTGGAGATCCATCTCCTGTCCGTTGGAATTTTCGAAATCAACGATGATTTTTTTGGTCGGTAAATCCCATTTTTTGATCTTCCCAGCGCCAAAGGATTTATGTAGGCAAAAATTCCCAGGGGAAAGTTGTGAAAGACGTTCTCCGACAGGCTGGGGTATTTTACCGGCCTCTACCAATTTCTCGACATCAGGATGCATGAGCCAATCTTGGAAAACCGAGCGGAGAAACGCAAGCCTAGTGGCGATAAATCGTTTTAATTAAAAATTCTCCCAATCTGGACGTCCGGGACGTGTGGTCAGATGTCCTGCTCGATGGATTTTAAGGTCAGGAAAAGATCGTGCCAGCGTCCGACCTTTGGCTCAATCGCTAGCTTTTCCTTGGAAAGGTGCTTGCGGATAGAGTTCAGGCAAGTGGTGTAGTCTTGGAAAAAGATGCGGAGGGCATCTTCGTAATCGGCGCAGAGTGTTTCGGCAAAAATCCCGCATGTATCGAGAAGAGATTTCCGGAAAACGCGGGTAATCCTCCATTTCGTGATTATTGCGATGAAGATTCCTCCAATCGCGAAGATCAGTGCGAAGCCGCATGCGATGAATGGTAACCATTGGAATCCAAAGATACCGCAGATCGCACCGAAAATCAGGAAGAGGAGGGTAGTGGCAGTGAACGATTTTAGTGCGAGATTGCGGCGTCGGATCTCCCGTTCTAAATCCTTGCGGATATGGAGGTTTCCGATGCCTTGGTGCGCTGCCCGACCGATGCGGTTCACAAAACGAACACGGGCTTGTTCAAGTTTTTCTTCGACCTCTGAGGCATCCTCGATTTCCGTGCCGATTGATTCTTTTACCCGTAAGCCGAGCTTTTTCCAATGATCCCTGCATGCGGTGACGACATCTCGTCCGTCACTCTCGGCAACGGACTCAACCGCGCTCCGGAGTCTGTCGATGAACAGCGATTCCGTTTCGCTGCCTGTGCGGTCGCCGACGAAAACCCTGAATAACGAGCGCAAGACGCCGAGGGACTTCTTGAGTGAGTTTGAAACCCATACGGCTTCGGTTTCGAAAACTTCTGCGACGCCAGCGAGGTGCTTAGGAAGGCGGGCAACGAGACCTTCGCGCATGGAATCGATTTCGCCTTCGAGGGATTCTAGGAAATGATGCTGGTTGGCAAGAACTCGGGTTTGGTTGTCGATGCGATCTTCGATGCGGCGCAGGGCTGTAGAGGCGTGGGTTCGCCAAGTTTGGAGCGCTGAGCGCCGCTCTGCGGAATCACAGACACGTCTAGAAATGAATTCCTCCAAGGCGGGGAAGCCGCTTTTTAGGTAGTCTTTTTCTCCGAAGGATCCGGCTCGTTTCGCCTCAAAAGCAAGTTTTCCGGATACCGTGAAAATTTTTGGAACGATACCGATCCGTTTCGTCGAGAGATCGGCCATGTGCTGGACGATGATGCTGCGGTCTTCTTCTCCACGTTGGTCGGCTTGTTGGACGATGAATGCGACCCGTGAGTGGCATTCTGGGGGTAGGCGGGAAATGAGGTTCCAGGTTGCCGCGCCCCATGGGTTGGTCACGGGGAATACGAAAAGGATTAGGTCGGCTACAGGGAGAAATCTTTCGGTGATTTCCTGATGGCCTTTGACTAGGGAGTTTGTTCCTGGAGTATCGACCAGATTGAAATCCCGCAGGAACTCGATGGGGCGGTAACGTTCTTCGAGTGAAGGTGTCGTGGTTACATCGCGGGGTGGGGCACCGTATCGGTACCAAATCACCCTGTCGGTTTCCGGCAGGATGTTGGTTGTACAAAGTTCGCGTCCGAACAGGCCGTTGATCAGGGAAGATTTACCGGCATTCACCTCGCCACAAACAACGAAGAGGAACGGGGAACCGAGATCGTTGTCGAATGCGCGAGTGGAAAGGCTGTCGCCGAGTTCGGTGTGCGTTTCCTCTGCAAGCTGCTTGATGCCATTTACTACCTGTGAGATTCTCTCACGGGTGGCAAAGTAGCGCTCGCCGAAGTTTACCTGGCTCACTGAAGCGGGGGGGGGGGGACGGTTCGTGAAGCTTATTGAGTGCGTGTGACGGATGCTTGAGCAGCAGTATCCGTTTTCATCGCGATCAACTGTGAGACCGTAACGAATTTGAAACCGCGCCTAAGGAGACCGTCGAGGGTGGCTGGCATGGCATCGACTGTCTGCGAGTGAAGGTCGTGGGCAAGGACGATCCCGCCTGCAGTTGTTGCTGAAAGGATGCGTGATGCCACGACCGATGAGCCGGGGCGTTTCCAATCGAGCGGATCAACGGACCAGAGTATGGTCGGATAGTCGAACTCGTCGTGGATCAGTTTGCGTTGGCGTTGGAGGAGGCCACCGTAAGGAGGGCGCATTGTGCGTGGGCGGACACCGGCTGCACGACCGACTGCATCCTGGCAGCGTTGCATTTCCTTGCGGACTTCTGTATCGCCGAGTTTGGAAAGGAGACGGTGGGTATGGGAGTGGTTTCCAATTTCATGACCCTCGGCCACTGTGCGGCGGAGAACGCCGGGGTGGAGATCCACACTGCGGCCGATCACATAGAACGTTGCCTTGATGTTGCGCTTCGCGAGCATGTCGAGAAGACGTGGCGTGTTCCGCGGGTGCGGGCCGTCATCGAAGGTGATTGCGATGTAGTTTCCGGAAACTTGCACGCGGGAAAAAGTAACACCTGCACTTTTCGAAAAATTGCTTGGATGGTTACCTGCCTGGTTGCGTAGAGCCGATCCCTGTACTGATGGGGTGCGATAGTCCTTGTTCGACGGGGTCTTTACCGCAGCGGTCGGATCTGTCGAAATCGTTGATGAGGCCTTGCAACTGGCAAGTGTAGCGGCAGAAGCAGCAATGAAACCACGGCGCGTGAGTTGGCCAAGACCGGGGTTTTGGATTAGGCTTTCGCCGGTTTCATGAAGGGATTTGTCCATAGGGAGCGGAAAAGGTTAAGAGTCCTGTGATATTGTACGAAATCGAAAGGCGTGTCACGTCTCGATTTTTAACGAGCCCGACGATTTGTTAATACCAAATCAGATAAGACCACGGCAAAAGCAGCCAGGAAAGAATTTGAAGACTCCCTGCGCCACATGAAAGCCTCTATCCTTCAATCGAAGTGTGACGCAGCACTAGTCACATCAGCAGCAGAAACTGCGTTTCAAAACAGCTCAGGAAAATAGCTCTTTGCACAGGAGGCAAGACTTCCCATCACAACCTCGTGCGGAGCAATGCTCGCGCCCGTAGAAAATAATCTGAAGGTGTAGCTTGTTCCAGGATTCGCGTGGAAAGAGCTTTTTTAAATCCCGCTCTGTCTGCACCACGTTTTTTCCAGGAGTGAGTTTCCAACGCTTCGCTAGCCTATGGATATGAGTATCCACGGGAAACGCCGGGACGCCGAAGGACTGCGCCATCACCACTGATGCGGTCTTGTGCCCGACACCAGGAAACTCCTCCAAAGCATCAAAATCCTGCGGAACCACCCCGTCGTATTTTTCCACTAAAATCTTACTAAGGTTCGAAATTGCCTTGGCCTTTGTCGGGGAAAGGCCGCAAGGACGGATGATCGCGCGGATGTCCTCGACAGGAAGGTGCATCATGTCCTCAGGATTGTCCGCGAGGGCGAAAAGGGCGGGGGTGACGAGGTTCACTCGGACATCCGTGCACTGCGCGGAAAGCAAAACTGCGACCAACAGGGTGTAGGGATCCTTGTGGTCGAGGGGGATTGGCGTTTCCGGATAAAGCTCCTCCAAGCGACGGAGAAGGTGGGCTGCGCGTTCTTTTTTCAGCATGGGATGGGGCGGACTCTAGTTTCTGCCTCGCAAATCTCAAGGGCATGGTGAACCAAGGCATCTGCATTTGAAGAAATCCAACCGCGAATGAACGCAAATTGGCGCGAATCGAAGGTGGCTTGGCTTCTGTTTTGTTTGGGATAAAAGAATGCTTCGGATGGAATCCGATTTCCAGATCCTCATTTTAGGAAAATTGGCGTCCATTGGCGTCCATTGGCGTCCATTCGCGGTTAGATCTTCCGCATTTTATGGAGGGTATTCCAAATGTATTTGCCCTGTAGCGTGAATTTTCCGGGATTGCCCGGCGTCCGATTAGAAACAATAGTGAAAGGGTGAAGCGGGTTGCGAAATTGATATTGGGAGTAGTTATGCTCTCGGGGATGGCTGCGACCAGTTGGTGGGTTTGGAAGTTCGAAAAGGTTAGCCGAATCGAATTTTCCGTCCTCAAGAAAAAGAAGCCTTCTCCGGATCGTGAAAAATACGAGGTATTGGTGGGGGAACTGAAACGCTGGAGGGTAGACCTCGGCAGAGACTACCGCGAGGCGAGGACAAAGGCAGAGAAGCAAGCCGTGGGGAATGACGCCCGTCTGATCCTTGAGTTAGTCATGCCGGAGATGATGCGCTGCTGGCTGGGAACGCCCTACGATTTTAACGGAACTGCCGAGAAACCGGGGGAGGGGAAGATCGCCTGCGGGTATTTCGTCTCCACCGTGATCCGAGATGCGGGCTTTAAAGTAAACCGTTACAAACTCGCTCAGCAACCCTCCGCGAACATTCTGCATACGTTCATTCCCCGCGAGGATTGCTTCTTGGAAGTAGGAACCGAGTATCCCATCTATGCGGACAATGTCGAAGAAATGGATGACGGGATCTATCTCGTCGGGCTGGATACCCACGTCGGCTTCATCGTGAATCGATCCGACGGGATGAAATTTATCCATTCCTCCGGATCAAGGCCATGGGCTGTAGTGGAAGAAAGTCGTAAAAACGCTGGCGCACTCCAGAGATCGAACTGGAGGATGATCGGCTGCCTGACGGGCGAACCGGGGGTGATCCGAACCTGGCTGGCCGGTGACAAGGTCAAGGTGAAGAACTAACGGAATCTTTGGTTTGATTTCGGGCGAAAGGCCAACGAGCATTCTCACATGGAAAATACAAGAATCCTTTATCTGAAAAACGGTTGCCCTTGGTGTGTCGAGGTCGATCGCTACCTTGAACGTAACGGAATCGAAGTCTCGAAAATCATCGTCAGCAGCAACCGCGATGCGATGGATGAGATGGTTCGCCTCTCAGGACAAAGCAAAGCGCCAACCATGAATTGGGACGGACAAATCCTCGCCGACTTCGGCGTGGAAGAATTGGTTCCTTTCCTTGAAGGAAAGATTTGAATTGGCCGCCTCATGCAAGCCTCGCATCCGGGCGCTCACTCCACACGGTCCGAACCGGACCCGTTTCAGCCTCCCCTGAATCCCTAATCCACGTTCACAACGAGCTGTAGGGGCGATCTTCGATCGCCATATTGCCGACAGGCCGGTGAGTGCCTTCAGTCTGCTGAAGCCTTGGCCCACACAAGCCTGCTGTTGATCGCACGGCATTGGCACGGCACGGCTAGATCACTCCGCATCCATGCCGAGATACCGATTTCTACAGACATCGTGGCGTGGCTGGTTCAACCTACCCCATGCATCTCTCATTGCCTCCCACGCTGATAGCAATCCTATCCATCCTCGCCGTCCCACTGGTAGTTGCTGCTCCGCCGACTCTGACGATCGATCCTAAGGACGAGCACACGCTCTCTATCGATGATGATGATGCCACCATCGTGGTGAACATCCGATCGAAGCGTGGCATCGGACGCACCGCTATCGTCGCCAAAGATGGCGTGTGGCCGAAGAAGCTTCGGATCCGGTTGCACCTCAAAGGCTTGGAGAACTTCGAAATATCGAACGGTACCAAGACACTCACGACGTCGGTGAGTTCGCAGAAGAATCCGCCGCCTCGCCCGGGCAAGCTCGTTGTGAAGATTGTCCCTCAGAAGG
Source organism: Akkermansiaceae bacterium (assembly GCA_905182475.1). GTDB lineage: Bacteria > Verrucomicrobiota > Verrucomicrobiia > Verrucomicrobiales > Akkermansiaceae > Luteolibacter. Next base: position 9,470 of record CAJJBR010000012.1, read on the forward strand.
GAGCGAATAGAGAGATTCCGTTGAAAGGCTACTTCGAGATCGATGTGCCTGCCGAGTTCCTCAAAGCGAAACCAGAGACGCTAAAACTACACTGGATCGACTTCTATCGGGGTTGAGCCCAAGCAATCGTCCTTTCTGATTCGCTACTTTGGATGCACGGCGATCGTCGGGTCTCCGAGCAGGTTCAGCTCCGAGAGGCACATGTGAAACATCGCGGACTTCTTCGCTTTAGGAGCCAGCCCGGCCTTGGTCTTCATCAGCGCTGCGCCGGTGGTCAGATTGTCGCGGATACCCATTTCCCAGAAGTGCGTCATGGTGGTGGTGGTGCCGTCCATCTTGCCCTCGCGCATCATCAGCGGGAAGTCCTTGCTTGGATCCATGAAGTGAGGTTTGCCCTCGCGGCACGGGGCGACGATGGCGATGGCTCCTGCGTCGGGGGCGCGCAGCATCGACTCGGCGATACAGGGATCTTGGGCGGCATCGTAGTGGCCGGTGAAGCAGGAGACGGTTGTGATAATCGGGTAGGCTCCTTTGTTGGTTAGCTTGGAGACGTGTTCGCTGGTGAACATCTGGTGCCCCTCCAGCTCCCAGCCTTCGATCAGGCCGTGACCGTGAAAGTGAAATTTCCCGACGCTCTTGCCGTTGATCAACTCGATCCAGTTGGCGGTGTTGAGCTGGAAATCGCCGTCTTCCTTTTTGTCCCATGGCGTCTTGTTTGCGAAGTAGCGCGACATTTTCCCGTCGGGCAACGCTTTGGAAACGTGATCATCCCAGCTGCGGCGAACCTTGGGATAAGCGCCGGCGACGGTGCAGGTGTAGACCATTGTGCTGCCAAAATCTCCCTTTGGGTAGTCGGTCTCGTAGCTGATCACCTTGTCGGTGTATGCCTTGATGTCCTGGGCGTTGCGCACCGGGATGCGTCCAAGCCCGACACTCCCGTCGGGATAGCTAATCGCCTCTCTATCGTCTTCGAACTCGCCGTAGACGCCATCCGCATCGGCGTCCCAGTTCGTCGGGGAGATGAAGTAGATGTCAGTGGGGATGTCGGTATTCTTGCCCCACCGGGTCTGGTGAACGGTATCGCGATCCGGCACGATGCCTTTGCCGCCGAGCTGGCTATCTCCTCCAAGGATCACCCACTGGATCCCGTGTTTGTCGATGTGCTCACGCACGCAGAGGCGGATTTTCTCCTGGATGTCAGAGCCCTTGTAAGATTTCTCGATCTCCTCGGTGGTGATGACCTTGGTGGGTTTGCCCTGCTTTGCTTTCCACTCGACGAATGGCTTCCAGGCATCTTCAAGTTCGTCAGAGGTGATCAACAAGGCAGTCGGGGCGGCGATGCCGGGCGCGATGAGGCAGGCGGAGAGGATGAGACTGCCGATTAATTTTTTCATACTGGTTGGTTGATTGGTTAATCTGGTGCGAGTGCTGGCAAACTCCTTCAAGTTCTTCGCGTCATTTATGAAGTTCCCTACAAGCCGACTGACACACACTGTATGCACAATCGCCAGGTGTTCCACAAGCCAGCGCTTGTCTGGAATCTTACAATGGATTCAGAGACCATGCCCATCCTGGAGAAGATTGTAGATACGGATCAGCGCACCTTAAAATTACTCAGCCGCTGTGTGTGTTCCTCGTGAGTTTTTGCGTCGATGTCGATGGACTCAAATTTCACCTGCGGATCCTTACGGGTGGTATCGAAGTGCATTAAGCCAAACGAGCAGGTCTTGTTGTCGCCCCAGATAGGCTCATCGGTCTTCACCACAGGGTAGGGGTGCTTGTTGGTCCAGCGACAATTAAAATTACCCATCCGGTGGTGGGCGAAACTCGACTCTTTGGGATGGGCGTCTGATCACCCTAACCGGAACCAGTAAGGCTGCGGGCCGCCTAGTGCCACGAATCCCTTAAAATGAGCGTTGGGTATTTTTTGAGGTTTAGAAAAATGCTCCCGTTAGTCGTAGCCAGGGAAGCTCGGAGCTTTTTCCCGGGAACCGCGTTGCGCCTCAGTCCTGATGCTCGCATCACTCCTTCGTTGCGCCTTGTTCCCGGAAAAAATCGCCTTCGCCCACCACTCATTTTAAGAAATTCGCAGCACTAGTGGCAGGCATTGAGATCTACTCGGTCAGCGTTTTTTTGCGTTCTCACCCGCCGACGACGACGGTAAGTTCACCGAGATCGGCGGAGGAGACCTGCCATGGAAGGACGTGCAGAAAGCGCTCAGTGATATCGGTTTCACTGGCTGGGTAACCGCCGAGCATCGACCGACTCAAGATAGTCCGTGAGCAGATGGAGAAAGCCTTCGGGATGTAGCGTTTTGCACCAGCTCGAATCAGGCTGTGCAATATTCCTTCGTAAATTTGGAATGCTTCGTTTTTAGCAGAAAATTGATTGATACTGGCGTGCATTGGGATTTGTGATTTGGCGCTTCCGGAAACGGCGGAATTTCAGATTTGAATTTTAGGTCTTCCTCGCTGTAGGCGAGATGCAACAACAGTATGGGGGTTTCGCCCCATGAACTTCCCAAACCAAGCCCATGCGTGCTGAAGGCATGCGGGAAATGCGCAAGCTTGGGAAGGGAACCGCGATTTAGAAATCGCGACTGCAACGGCTGCGGAGTTTCAGGGTGATTCGCCCGGCAGGTCGCGATTTCTAAATCGCGGTTCCCTTCCTCCCGGGCCTCCCGAAAAGCCAAGCTGCCGCGATAATGATCATCCATTGCAGCAGGACGAGCTTGACGTGCGATTCGATGGCAGTGGGAAAATTATGATTCGCCCACGCAGGAAGCACGTTCTCCGGAGTTGCCGGGAAGGTCGCGGGCAAGCGCGAGGAATCCCTCTCGCATGACCCCGATGTCGTAGAGCTGTTCTGCGGTGCGGCGACTTCTTTCCGCCATCCGGCGGAGTTCGTCCGGTTGCATGAGGAGCTCGTGCCACTTTTGTGCGAGCGCGATGGGGTCTCCTGCGGGAACCAGTGCTCCGGCTCCGGAGTCAGCCAGAATCCCTGGGAAGGAAGATGCTTCCGGTTGCACCACGGGGACGCCCGACGCCATGGCCTCGATCACATACAAGCCGAAGGCCTCCGGATAAATCGCCGGCACCGAGAACAAGGTCAGCGACCCGAGCATGGCCGCCTTGTCCTCGCGCGAAATGTTAGGCATCCACTGGACATCCTCGGTGAGCCCGGCCGCCGCGAGGCGCTGTTTCATGGTTTCGATCAGCGGCTGGTTATCGGGAGTTGCGGCTCCTGCCAGATGAAGCCGCGCCGACGGGTGCCCCAGCACTGTCCGCAGGTGGATGAACGCCTCCACCATGATTTCCAATCCCTTCTCTCGGATCATCCGCGCCAAATATCCAATCACCGGAGAACCCGGCTTTTCGGGCTGCGGCGCATAACCTTCGAGATCGATTCCGTTAGGAAGGATGGTGACCGCCAGATCGTTCGCTCCGAGGTGTTTTTTCATCAACTCCGCGTAGAATGAACTCGGTGAAACCAGCGCATCGGCCTCGCGGCTCCGCAGTGCCAGCTCCTGCCAGCACTCGCTGCGGTAGGGCTCCGGCAGGCTGTTGAGGAATGAGTCCTCGCCTTGGAAGCAGCAGATGATTTTCACGCCCAGACGGCGTTTCAATTCGCGGATCATGCCCGCCTGCAGCACGGTGGAAAGGCAGAGGATGTCGGGGGATTCGTGCTTCAACCAGTCGCTCAGCTTATCCAGCTCTTTGCCCAGACGGCTCTCTTCAAGACGCAGCATCGCCAGGGTAATCTCGCCGAGATCGCGGGGCGAGGTCATGTGGCTTTTGCTGGCCACACCGCGCAGCAGCCACGGATGGTTGAGCGCTTTGGCAAGCCACGCGGGTGTGTGCCGGAACAAGGGGATCTTGTGCCGGAGGTAAACGTTGATCCCGCCGAAGAACATCGGCGCGGCATCGGGAGTCACAAGCGAGTCCTCGTCCAGATGGAGTGGTAGATACATCGGCAGCAGGGAAACATTGTGCCCCGCGGCTTGCAGGGATTTCGCCAAAGCGTTGTCTCGCATGCACGCTCCGCAATACCACCCACCGGTGCCTGCAGTTAGAAAGACGATTCTCAGTCCGGTGCTCATTTTAGCGATCCTCCTTGGATTGCAAAGCGGCTGCGTCTGTCACTGGTATAGGTGTGCCATGGTTTTCGTTCGTCATCGGGATTCGCCGAGCTTCGGTCTGCGGCGATCAATTTGTGGCACGGATTTTGTCCTCGCGCAACTGGCCAAGAGGCGCAACGGGAAAATCTGAGATCCTATCGGATCGATGCCCACCAACCGGAACCTCATCGATTTCGCGAATTACCCGCTCGCCGCGCTGGTTGTGGCGGCATCCGGCACCCTGAAAACGGTTTACCCGTGCATGATTCCGTTTATCATCCCGCTATGATCGAAGCGAGAAACCTGTCCAGGGTCTATGAGACACCCGGCGAGTCGGTGAAGGTGCTGGAAGGGTTGGATCTCACGGTCGGAGAGGGAGAGGCGGTGGCGTTGGTCGGTCCGTCCGGAAGCGGCAAGACGACTTTGCTGAATCTGCTAGGAGCCTTGGATCGCCCGAGCGGAGGATCCATCCTGATCGATGGCAAGGACATCACCGGATTCACGCCGGAGGAAGCGTCACACTTCCGTAACCGGTCGTTGGGATTCATTTTTCAACAACATCATCTTCTGCCACAGCTCTCTGTGCTGGAGAACGTAATGGTGCCCCGTCTGGCTGGTGACTGGGAGGAGCCGGCGGAGGAGACCGATAAGCGGGCGCGGGAACTCTTGAAGAGGGTGGGCTTGGAGCACCGGCTCAGTCACCTGCCGTGGCAATTGTCGGGTGGCGAAAAGCTTCGAACCGCGGTGGCGAGGGCTCTGGTCAACCGGCCGAGCCTGGTGCTGGCCGACGAGCCGACCGGACTGCTGGATCAGGCAAGTTCCGACAAGGTGGCGGATTTGTTGCTACAACTCAATCGTGAGGAGGGGGTGACGATGATTGTGGTAACGCACAACATCATGCTGGCTCGTAGGATCGGGCGCACCTTCGCGCTGGCTCAGGGGAAATTGGAGGAAGTTTCGTAATGACCGGGGCATCCTTCGTGCTGCGCGGCCTGTGGTTTTTCCGCAAGTCCTATCTGGGAGTACTGGCGGGATCCGCTCTGGGTGCGATGATCTTGTTAGGTGCGCTGATGGCCGGGGACTCGGTCAAGGAAACGCTGCGCCATGTGGCTGAGGTGCGGCTGGGCAAGGTGGATGTCGTGCTAACCGGCGGCGATCGCTTTTTCCGCTCCGCGCTGGCCGATGACATGGCTGATGTGGAAGCGGCGCCGATCTTGTTCCTGAAAGCGACGGCGACGGTGCAGGCAAGCGGTCGTTCCATGGGGCGCGTGCAGGTGCTTGGCGTGGATCAGCGGTTTTGGAAACTCGGGCCGGGTGATAGCGGGATTTCTACGCCGCAGGGACGCGAGTTTTTGGTCAACGATTACTTGGCGCGGACACTGGATTTCGGGGTGGACGGAACGCTGGTTCTACGGTTCGAGAAACCCGCACTGATCGCGCGGGACGCTCCCTTGGCGGGAAAAACATCGGAGTTGGTGGTACTGAGTGGACGAGTTGGTGAGATCTGTGGTGACGAGCAATTCGGGCGCTTCAGCTTGGAGACTACGCAATTGCCGCAAGCCACGGTGTTTGTGCCGATCGAACGCCTGCAGCAAGCGATCGGATTCGTGGACAAGGCGAATCTGATGTTGATGCGCAACCGCAAGAACCTCGGCAATGATGAGTTGTTGTCGCTGGTGAGGCGTCGCTGCACTCTGGAGGATTACGGATTGTCAGTGACGGAGGTGCCTCTGGCTGGAGCGAACGAGGTGAGAACGTCACGGATCTTTCTCGACCGGCAGGTGGCGGATGCCATCCGGGAGAGCTTCCCGGCCGCGCAGCCGGTGATCACCTACATGGCCAATACGATTGCCGCGAACGGGAAAGAAACACCGTATTCGATGGTAACGGCGCTCACGCCGGAGGCGGCAGCCTTCCTGCCCAAGGATTTTCACGGCGTGGTGCTGAACGCTTGGGAGGCCGAAGATCTCGGCGCGGGGGTGGGGGATGAAGTGCGCATCGTTTACTACGCGCTGGAGGGGCAGAATCGCCTGGTGGAACGGAGTGCGAATTTCCCGGTGGTGGGCGTGGTGCCGCTGACGGGCTTGGCGGCGGATCGCATGTGGATGCCTGATTTCCCGGGCGTGGCCTCCGCTGAGAATACCGCGGAATGGGACGCAGGGGTGCCGATCGACACGAAGCGGATCCGAGACAAGGACGAAACGTATTGGGACGATTACCGTGGCACGCCCAAGCTGTTCCTAGCTTTGGAGAAAGGTCGGGAATTGTTCGGAAATCGTTGGGGGGAATTCACCGCGCTGCGGGTGCCTGTGGCGCTGGGATCGCGGGACGAGATTGCGCAAAAGTTGTTGGACGGGATGACTCCCGCGCTTGCCGGCCTGGTCGTGCAAGATATCCGGGGGGCGGGCATGGCGGCGGCTACGGCGGCGGTGGATTTCGCGGGCTTGTTTCTGGGGATGAGCCTGTTCCTGATGGCGGCGGCGGTGGCCCTGACAGCGATGTTGTTCCGTTTTCACATCGAACAACGAAACCGTGAAAGCGGTTTGTTAGATGCGTTGGGGATCCCTGCAAATAAGATCCTGCGGTGGCGGATGGCGGAGGGGCTTTGCTTGGTGCTGGTGGGAAGTGTGGCCGGAGCGTGCCTGGCGGCGGGATACACGCGTTTCCTGTTGGGTTTTCTGGAAACGATCTGGAGCCAGGGCGACGGACCGCGGTTGTTCCGCTTTCATGTGGAGCCGACCACCTTGCTGGCCGGCGTTGTTATATTCTCTGGTTTGATGATGCTGGTGATCTGGCTGGTGACACGCAATCAGGCGCGGCGGACTGTAAGCCTGCGCCTGGAGGCGGGCACGGAAGAAGTGGCGCGACCACCCGCGAGTCGGGTGCCATGGCTTACTCTGGGCTTCGCTGCCTGCGGGTTGGGCGCGCTTGCTGGAAGCGGGTTACTGGGTCCCCAAGGGGCGTTTTTTCTCGCGGGCTTGGCCCTGTTGTTGAGTGGTCTGGCGGCGTATCGCTGGGTGCTGCGACGCAGGGTTTCGGCGGGCGGCGGGCTATCGTCGCGGCGCATGGCGGACTTGAATTGTGGTCGGCGAGAGACCCGCAGCCTGGTGATGGTGGGCACGGTGGCCTGCGGAGTGTTTTTGGTGGTGTCAGTGGCGGCGTTCCGCAAACACGAAAATGACAATTGGCGCGAGCGGGACAGCGGCGCGGGAGGTTTTGCCTTCTGGGTGGAGACCACCACTGCGGCGGAGCGTGTTGATGGAGCGGCGGCGGATGACCCGGCCGGTCTTGGCGAGGCGAGGAAGTCGTTTGGCGAGATTCTGCCGCTGCGGATCGGTGCGGGGGATGATGCGAGTTGCTTCAATCTCAACAGCGTGGCTCGTCCGCGTTTGTTGGCGACGGATTCCGCGGCCTTGGCGCGGCTCGGGGCTTTTCCAATAAAGGGCGTGGTTGATGGCATCGAGAAAAGCTGGGACAGCTTGCGCGAGGGCAGTGTGATGCGTGCCTTCGTGGATGAGACCACCCTGCTGTGGGTGCTGAAGAAGAAGTTAGGCGACCGGATTATCTATCAGGATGAATGGGGTCGGGACTTTGCGGTGGAAATTGCCGGGACGCTCGACGGAACCGTGTTTCAAGGCAGTCTGGTGGTCGATGAAGCCCGGTTTTTGGAGCACTACCCGTCGGCGGAGGGTCCCCGAATTTATCTAATTGAGAGCGAAACCGACCTTGAGCCGGCGCGTGCGATTCTGCAACGAACGCTGTCCGAGAGTGGTGCCAGAGTGGAAAGTAGTCGTGAGCGGTTGGCGGCATTCCACGGCGTGGAAAACACCTACATCTCGATTTTTCAAGTGCTTGGTGGTCTCGGGGTGATCGTGGGCAGTGCGGGTTTGGGCTTGGTCACGGCGCGGAACCTGATGGATCGGCGCCATGAATTCGCCATCCTTCGCACCATCGGTATCCCGCTCGCCGTGACCCGGCGGGTGGTGTTGCTGGAAACCGCCCAATGCATCCGTTGGGGGATAGCGATCGGGGTGGTCGCAGCTATGGTTTCAATCCTGCCGTCGTTGCAAGCTGCTGGCATCGGGACTTCGATCGTGTGGATCATCCTGCTGGTGTTGCTGATTGCCGCAAACGCCGCTTTTTGGTCATGGTTGGCATTCGTTTGGCAGAACCGGAAGATGCTCACTGCCCAACAGGATTTTTCATGACGCGATGACCTAAAATCACTCGCCAGTGATTTTCCACAGATGGTTTTCGGTGCGGAGGTAGAGGGCGCTGTCGAGCAGGGCGGGAGAAGCCAAGCTGGGCTCGGCCATGTCGATTTCGGCGAGGATTACGGCTCCGGTTGGCGAAATTTCGACGATAAAGCAGACGCCGTCCTCGCTGACGGCATAGAGGATGTTCCCGGCCAGGACGGGCGAGGCGGAGAAATTTCCGGGCAGTTTTTGAGCCCACAGCGATTTGCCGGATTTCGCATCGAGGCCGCTGAGTGTGCCGGTATCATTAAGCACCAAAATCTGTCCGTTGGTGGCGATCATTGACGGGGTCTTGGGCATTCTCCGGGTGGCTTCCCACGCGAGATGGGTTTTCGTGACATCGCCGACCGCGTTGCCGAGCCTGATCCCCAGCAACTTCGGCACATTGAAGCCGGTGGCGACGTAAACCATGCCGCCGGCAACGAGCGGCCGTGGAACCACCGAGTAACCCTCGCCGTAGGTGACCTTCCACAGCAGGCGGCCATCGTCCGGGGCGTAAGCTCCAATCATGCCGCTGCCGGCGCTGAGAATTTCGCGGCGGCCATCGGTTTCGACAACGGTTGGGGTGCTGAAGGAAAAGCTGCTGCGGACTTCCTGATCGCGCGGAGTTCGCCAGGCAATCTTGCCGGTATCCCTGCGGAGAGCAATGACGGTGGGGTCTTTCTCGGCGTCGGCGTTGAAGACAAGTCGGTCGCCAACGAGGATAGGCGAGCTGCCATTGCCATGCATCGGCTGGTAGCGGATATGCTGTTTCCAAACGACTTCGCCATCATCGAGCCGCAGCGCCGCGGTGCCCATGTGGCCGAAGTGGACGTAAACGATGCCGTCGGCGATGATGGGAGTGGAGCTGGCCAAGCTGTTTTTGCCATGGAGGGCGGAGGTCTCTTCGGGCGACGGGGTGAAAAGATCCACATTCCAGAGTTTTTCGCCGCTTGCGATATCGAGGGCGAAGGTGCTGAGGATGGTCTTTTCGTCGACCTTGCGCGCGCCGGTTAGAACGATTTTTCCGGCGGCGATCACCGGCGAAGACCAGCCGTGGGCGGGCAGTTCGACCTTCCAGGCTATGCCGGCGTCCCTGCTCCATTTTCGTGGGCCGGTGCCCTCGGCCATACCTTGGCCGCTGGATCCGCGGAATTGCGGCCACGAGTGCACGGTGGGCTCAGCCGCCATGGCAGGAAAGGCCAATGATGCGGCGAGAACGGCGATCCGAAGAAGCGGGGGGTTTCCGTGAATATTCACGATGCGAAGCTGATGAGTCGGGCCTTGCAAGTCAATGGCTGGGAGCGCGCCACGCTCGGTTGGGCGGGGGGAGTTTTGTCTAGACCGTTTCCCTACATCGTGTTCTCGGGCAACGTCGGCACCGAAAACGGACTCGCCTTTCTGGTTGCGGCTTTCTCGCAGTCTCGCTAACGAGTGGTTCGCGCTTTCAAAATCGGGATTGATGGTGTTTTCCGTCCTGCAACATGTAACGGAAGTGTTTTTGCTCCACAAGCGGTTTTTCCCGAATCATCGACAAGCGAACGCCCAGAAAATATCAATCCGAATGGACCGCTCCGAATCATTCAATCTCGACAGACCGAGTTAAAAACGATACCCACTGGTCAATAAACAAACGCACCGTTCGCTTCAAAAATTCTCACGGTAAACGCACCGAATGGCTTATAAAATCACTGGAAACTGGAAGAAGGGAATCGCGTTCGATAAGCACACACTATCTCGGGGTTGATCAGTTTGGCCACGATAAATGGGACAACACCCGCAGTGAAATGGGTGAGTTGGTTTACCAACTCAAATACCAGGGCAAGTCCGATGTGATTCCGAAAATCGTCGATCTCCTCGACCGAATCAAAGGCATTGAAGAGATGGATCTGATCGTCCCAATTCCACCAACAGATGGCGCCCGTCAGCTCCAGCCCGTTTCCTTGATCGCACAAGCCCTCGGTAAGCATCGCAACGTAGAAGTGATTCTTGATTTGCTCGTGAAGAAGCCCGGTGGTGCCCAATTGAAGGACGTGGATGACCCCATTGAACGACAAAAATTGCTTAGGGATTCGATCATGATCCCGGAGGATCGCGATGTTTCCGGCCTGAAAGTCCTTCTTGTTGATGACCTTTACAGGTCGGGGGCGACATTATCGGTTGCGACCGATCTTCTGCTCAAGCAGGGTAAGGCGGGTAGCGTTTCGGCGCTCACAATGACCAAAACGAGATCAAAGCGATGAAGACCGTATTTTTATCAGGATCAAGAGCCATTAGCCGCCTCAATCAGGAGATTCGGGAGCGCCTTGCGGGCATCACCTCGCAGTCTTTCCAGATCTTGATCGGCGATGCGAACGGGGCGGATAAGGCACTCCAAGGATTCTTGAAGGAGAAGCACTATTCGAAGGTGACGGTTTACTGTTCCGGCGGGCATTGCAGAAACAACGTCGGGTCATGGGAGACATACAGCGTCCAAGTTCCTGCGGGAGTCAGAGGTCGCGATTTTTACACCCAGAAAGACCGGCTGATGGCGAAGAATGCAGATTACGGTTTTGTCCTCTGGGACGGCAAAAGCCCGGGATCGATCGAGAATGTGATCTCCCTGCTCAAAGACGGCAAAAGTGCGCTGGTTTACTACTCGCCGGACAAGGAATTTGTCCCGGTAAGTTCTCCTTCCCAGCTAAAGCGATTATTGACCCGACCAAGCCTTGAAGCGCTCGATGCGATTGAGAAAAAAATCAAATTGGGAAAGCTGGTGGACGAACTGGAACCGCGTAAGCAAAAGCAAATGAGTTTCGAGTTGCCGCAATTCCTCAATGGAGAAAATCGGATCGGATCCCCGTGACAGTCTACTTGATTCAGCCACGAGGTGAGAAAACGCAAGTGGCTGGCGCATCCTGCGCCAAGCCGTTCGGGAGGCATCCTGCATCCTTCCCAAACGAATTCGCTACCTCCACACCCCCTGAAAACCACAGGGAGTCCGGATGAAAATTGCTGAAAATGTTAATTTGCGAGGACTCCAAGAAAGGCCAATGATGCGGCGAGAACGGCGACCCGAAGAAGCGGGGGTTTTTCGTGAATATTCACGAGGTAAAGCTGATGAGTCGGGTCTTGCAAGTCAATGATTGGGAGCCGCAACGCTCGGCTGGGCGGTCAGAAACTAAAAATACCCCAACCCCGTTGGGGTTGGGGTATCCGGAATGCGTAGTTCCCAGGGTAGCCTCAGACATCCTGAACTACCTATGAAGGCATAGGATGCGTGGGCACTGGAGAGCAAAAACATTGATCCCGTTCTGGAGGTTGATTCAACAAAATCCACCAAGCAGGCGAAGCCCCAAGGAGGGGCTGCATTCTGCTGCCCAGCAACCCTGGCCACATCCTCAGCGATTTCCAGATTCTTATTTGAGGGAGGGTTCAGTTTTCGTGTCCCTCTATCTCCGCTGCGCTCCGGTTGGAGGCAGAATGACCGCCACTCCTTGGCCGGCAAAGATCTGTGTCTCAATTACTTCCCACTGAGGTCACCCAATTTCCACCGAGCTCAGGATGTCTGAGCCTCCACCCTGCTGCGGCAACCCTGGGCTTGCTTAAATCCGTATCCCCTTTGGGGATGTAGACGACACCGCAGCCGCCCGCATCAAAATCCAACGCCTCTATCCTTCAATCGAAGTGTGACAGAACACTGGAATTAAAAAGGGCTGGCGATCTTCAGTGAAGAGCGCTTCAAATCCGGTTCGGTCGCCACGCTTATTTCGGGCGATAATCCGGAAAGACCAGAATGCGCGGGGCGCGAGCTCCTGGTTCGGTGATGATGAAGGCGACGCTCCGGCTTCGTGGGTCGTGGCGCCACTGGGTCTCGCAGAAGCGCTGGGCCAGTTCGTTGTCGGGGAGGCTGAAGTCGAGCTTGACCGGGTAATCCTTGTTGCCGGTAGCCGGTGGATCGAGCGTCACGCTGGAGTCCGGGTTGATGACGAGCTCTTCAGATCCCACGGTGCCGCTCACGGAGTTTTTTGTCCGATTGAGCCAGAGCATCTGGCCTGCCTTGAGTTTGTCCGCACTAGCGTTGATGATCTCCATGCGCATGGGCACGACTGGGTTGGCGGGATCGCTGGTGACGAGGAGGTAGAAATCAGTGATGTTTTCGGCAAGCGTGGCGGCCGGAGCGCCAGATGGAAGTTTCTCGGGATCATCCAAGGGCGAGGGCAGCAGATGCAGGCGCAGCGCGCCCGGCCGGAGCTTGTAGACCTGGGAGAAATTCATCCGCGGCAGATCCACTTCGATGGAGCTGGCTCCGTCGAACAGGTGAATCTTGTCCGGTGCGCTGTCCGGTCCGCTGAGAAACAGGATGCGGCAGGTATGATCCTTAGGCTTTTGGGCGAGGGCGGCGGTAGGCAGAAGGGCGAGGATGAGAAACAGCAATTTCATGGGACGGATTCTTCGATATTGGGTGAGACGGATGGGACGGATGGGCAAGCCACCCGATGGCGGATCATAAGACTCATATCTCATCGTGCGCAAGCCAACGCCATGAGACCACTTGGAAGCGGCGGCCGAAGGTCTGATTGACGGGCTCTTCTGGCTGGGTGGTGATGTCTGCGGCGTCGGCGGGATCGACAAATTCGCGGGTCCGGCGGACGACGGCTTCGCAAACCGCCCGGGCCAGCACCTTGCCATCCGGGCTGCGGGCGTCGCCATAGGCGCGGATCGTGAAGGTGTCGTCGCGGGCGGACAGGATGGGTGCCAAAGGCCGCAGGATATCTGCCTGACGTGTCCAGCCGGGAAGCCCGTAGGCGCTGTAGCCCTCGGCGGCCTCGGGGAACTGATACCCGGAGGTGCCGACGAACTCAGCCGGCACCGCCTCGGCCTGGGTGGAGCCCGCCTTGATAACGGAAAAGGTTCCAAGGTCCTCGGACACTTGGTTGAGGGCTGCCTGAAGGGTGCCGGCGAGGGCGAGGTCGCCGGACGAGAGCTGGCGGTTGACGAATTCGGCGAGGGAAAGGAAGGGGCCGCGGGCGCGGACCTGTTTGACAACTTCTTCCGCCATCGCATCGAGGAACTCGTCATCGACGGTGCGATAGCCCGTGAACTCGGTGGCGTCGAGGCGGTCGCCTGAGCTGCCCTGTTTCCCGACCTCGGTGTCTCCCGCGATGGTGAAGCGGCTCAGGACATGGTCGGTCTCGTCCGAAAGCTCCGCCTGCCACGAAGTGCCGGACTCTTTGACGTAAGGGACGCGTTGGTTGCGCGCGTGGCCAAGCAATGCGCGCCAGGCGGCGACCGAAGTTGAGTTCACGTTGAACATGCCCTCGACTTCGAGACGGGATGCGATGGTCTTCCATGAGTCGAGCGGTGCGACCCGGTCCGCGTAAAGTTGGTTGGCGGCGGCGGTGGTGGTGGTGGCGCGGTCCTCCAGGATGGGCTGGTAGCTGCGGTTCACCAGCGGCGTCTCGCCGGTGACGAAATCGGTAAAAGTCTGCTGCAGGCTGCGATCCGTCGTGCCTCCCAAAAGAGCGGGATCCGGCGTGATTGACGAGAGGAACCAGTCGTCGAAGAGGAGGTGGTTGGCACAGTAGGAATCGTCGTGTTGGAGGTTGTCGTTCTTGCCGTCATCGGCAGAGTTGACCACCGCGTTGGCGGGCAGCAGCGGGGAGGCGTCCGAGTTGCCGATCAGGTTGAACGCGTAGGGCGGGATGGGGTTCTCGTAGCGGAAGTCCCAATGCACAAGTTCCCCCAGCGAGGCCAGCGGGCGTGACGGCAGTTCCGCGATGACGCAGCGCGAGAGGCCGTCGGACTTATTGAAGCCGGTGACGATGTAGCCGCGGTTGGCTGCGTCGCTGTTGGGCAGTCGGCTGTCGGGTCCGCTGTGCCTGATGAAGCTGTAGTCGAAAGGGGAATTAACCGGGTGGGCGGTGCCGCCGTAGGACTGGCCGGCGGGTAGGCCGACATTGTCCACCCCGGTACCCAGGATGGTGTAGTTGACGAGCGGGCTTGACTGGACGAAGCCCTTCGCGGCCAGATGGGTGTTGCTCGCCATGCGCGCTCCGAAGACGGTAGAAAGGAACGGCAGCGGGTTGTCCACGACCTGTCCGACGGTTACCGCGGCAAGATTGGTCAGCGGCGGGTAGATGGCGGCGGCGATGTCCTCAGAATAGGTCATGCGGTAGGCCAGAACCTGCCCTTTCTTTTCAGACGCAAACATGTCGAGGTAGATGCCGACCCCTTTGCCTTTAGGGTCATTCGGATCGTTCATATTACCAAAGTCGTTGAATCGCGTGTCGAACTTGGCGTCGGCCTTGATGTAGGTGGAACTCGGTAGTAAGTCCTTCTTATCCAGGCCGTTTTCGTCGCGTAGGCCATAGTAGAGACCGCCGCCGTTGCGGTAGCCGGGTTTCAGGATGATAGAGGCATCTCCTTGAATGATGCCGTTTCGGAGGTTCTTCGGGTGGTCGTCCTCGGGGCTGAAGAGGCGCGTTTCGCCGGGCATGAGAGTGAACGGCTCCCTGATGTAGAGAGCGGCTCTTCCGTGATCGCTGTCGTCGTTGTCGTGGCGGTCTCTCTCGTCTCCGATAAGGGGCGGACCGTTGTTCATCATGTTAAGGCCGTCACCCCAAATGCCACTCCCCATCACGGAGTGGTAGTCGGTGTTGAAGGAGTATTTCAGGGCCACCGGAAACGGCCTCAAGATATTGATCGTCAAATGCGTAAAATCAGTATTATTCTGATTGATCGTGATCTCCGTGCTGTAGGGATTCCACATCGTGACCACGGGGGTGACCACCAGGCCTGGCTCGAACATCCCGGGTATGATGGTGCCGTTTTCGTCGGTGCTGGGGCGGGCGCTGTGCGAGAAGATCCACTGTATGCGCGCGATCACGGGGAGGATTCTCACGCGGTGGAAGTAACCGAAGATCTGGTCGGTGTCGCCGCGAAACGGCTCATCGTAAAAATTGTAAGCGGTGGGCGAGATCTTGATCCCGCCGCCGGAGGGAGTGGTCCTTTTGTAAATGGTGGCGTAGTCGAAGAGGTTCGCCCAGCTGGTCACCGCGCCGTTCTGTATGAGGGGGGGGGGGTTGCCGACGCCCGGAACAATGAGGTTGCGAAAGCTGGCCCATGGATAAAATAACGCGTCGGCTGTCCGGGGGTCTTCGACTGTCGGGATGGTGGCTTGGGTCTCCGAGGTGGATGTTTGGGGCTCCGAGGTGGGTGTGATGCGGAACAGAGGCAGGCCATCCTTCGGTTGAGCCTCCCAACTTTCCGTCAGCAGCGAGAGGTCCTTGCGCCAGCCGCCTGTGGCGGTGTTGGTCAGAAGCCCAGCTGAGACTGCGGAGAGGTCGTGGAAAA
>CAJJBR010000013.1 GCA_905182475.1 Akkermansiaceae bacterium
CGCCACTCGCCACTCGCCACTCGCCACTGATCACTAGCCACTTCTCCCTGAAAACTAGCAAACTCATGAAAATACTCTCCACCCTCCTCCTCACCTCCCTCGCCATCCACGCCCAGCCAGTATTCATCGGCACCGGCGCAGACGGCATCTACCTTTCCAACTTCGACCCGGAAAAAGGGACCCTCACTGAGCCGACCCTCGCCATCAAATTTCAAAGACCAGGCTTCCTAGCACTCCATCCCGAGAAACCAATCCTCTACTCCATCGGCGGCAACAACACCGTCGCTGGCTTCACCGTAGCCGAGGACTACGCCCTCACCCTCCTCGGCACCGCACCCTGCGGTGGGAAAGGCCCATGCCACCTCGCAATCGACGCCTCCGGCCGCACCCTCACCGTAGCGAATTACGGCGGTGGCTCCGTGGTATCCATCAGGCTGGGAGCCGACGGCAAACCCGGAAAAACCGCATCCGTCATCCAAATCGAAGGCTCCGGCCCCAACGAAAATCGCCAAAAATCGCCCCACACCCATGGCGTCTATTTCGATAATGCCAACCGCTTCCTCTTTGCCCCCGACCTTGGAGTCGACAAGACGCTCATCTACAAATTCGACCCAGCTACATCCGAACTCACCGCTAACGAGCCAGCACATTTCACAGCTCCTCCAGGCTCCGGCCCACGCCACATGGCCTTCTCCCCGAACGAAAAGCACGCTTACATCATCAACGAACTGACCAACACCATCAGTGCAGCCGCCTTCAACCAAGACACCGGAGCCCTAACCGAAGTCCAAACCATCTCCACTCTCCCCGGCGATTTCAAAGACGGCACAACCGCCGAGATCGAAGTCCATCCCAACGGCAACTTTGTCTACGGCTCAAACCGCGGGCACAACTCCATCGTCGTTTACAAACGCGATCCGGAAACCGGCAAACTTACCTACGTCCAGCACGCTCCCTGCGGCGGTGAAATCCCCCGCCATTTTAAGATTGATCCCTCCGGCAAATGGCTCATTTGCGGCCACCAGAAATCCAACACGATTTCCGTCCTTAGCCTAGACCCGAAAACCGGCATGCTCGGCGAACCACAATCAACGGTCAAAGCCCCAAAACCCATCTGCATCCTGTTTCCGTAACTGGGAGGGGCGTCGCGTTGAACTAGATCCCCAACTCACGCACCAACCCCGTGCACCGCTCCCCCGGCATGACGCTTAGTTCCATCTGGTTCATGACGTAGGCGAAGGAAAAGCCGCCTGCGGGATCGCCGAAGGCGTGGCTGCCGCCTGCGCCGGGATGGCCGAAGGCCGCGGTAGATTCCCCGTAAAGCTGGCGTTTCTTAATGCCGCTTCCATCGACCGGATCTTTCTGGCACCCGCAGGTGAAGGCGGTTTCACGGAGTAGCACCTTGTCCTCGCCGCTGCATTGCAGAGTTGCAAGGGCGGTTCGTGTCGCTTCTGAAAACGGACTATCGATCACGCCGATGGCGGCCTGGTAGAACTTCGCCAACCCGCTGGCACTGCCCACCCCACCCATTGCCGGAAGACCGGCCACCCATGCTTGGGGTGCGTTCATCTCCGCGATGGCATGCAGTCCTTTCGGTGACGAAAACGCCCTGCGAGTGAGGCTGCCGGGTGTATTGAAAGATGCGTAAAAACCTTCCTCGAAAGCGGAGGGACTGGTGCGACCCGGAACGAGTTTCGCAACCCGTTCCCATTCACTTTCCGGCAGCCCAATCCAAAGATTAATGCCCATGGGAGCGGCGATTTCCGCATTCCAGTATACGCCAAGGCTCCGGCCCTCTAGGCGACGGACACATTCGTCCATGAGAAAGCCAAGCGTGCGCGGATGATAGCCATGTCCCTGACCGGGAGTCCACTCGGGCTCTTTCCTCTCCACTACGGCGATGACCGCCGCGTGATCGAACACGTCCGCGACCTCATCCAGCGCCGACAGTCCGCACTGGTGGGAAAGCATTTCGCCGAAGGTGGCACTATCCAGCGGGAAGCCGCTCCAGACTTCGCTGACGAGAGTATCGTGATCCAGGCCGCGCTGGCCGAGGACATGCAGCAGGGTCGCGGCAGCCGGTGCTTTCGTAGCCGAGTAAACGGGAGCCAAGGTATCCGAAGTCCATGAATTGGTTTTCCCTCGATCCGTGAAACCGCCGTGTAGAGAAACGATTTCCTCACCGCCTTTCCAAACACTAACAGAAGCCCCCAGCTCCCCCCGTGCAGAAAAGTTCTCCCGAAAATATGCTTCAATCCCTTCCATAACTCCGTCTTCCACTAGTCACTAGTCACTTCAACCACCCCGCCACATCCTTAGCAAAGTAAGTCAGAATCATATCCGCCCCAGCCCGCTTGATACCCAGCAGGCTCTCCATCACCACCGCCTTTTCATCCAGCCATCCACCGCCACAAGCAGACTTGATCATCAAATATTCCCCGCTCACCTGATAGGCAGCGATTGGCAGGGTCGTCTCATCGCGCAGCCGTGCGATGACATCAAGGTAGGGTCCAGCAGGTTTCACCATCACGATATCCGCACCCTCTTCCTCATCCATGAGAAGCTCGCGAACCGCTTCCCGCACATTACCGGGATCCATCTGGTAGGTCTTCTTGTCCCCTTCCTTCGGAGCGGAATCAAGAGCTCCTCGGAACGGCCCGTAAAAGGCGGAAGCATACTTCGCAGTGTAGGCCATAATCCCAGTTTCCTCGAAACCCGCTTCATCCAGCGCTACCCGGATCGCCCCAATCCTACCGTCCATCATGTCAGACGGAGCCACGATATCCGCTCCAGCACGTGCGTGGCAGAGCGCTTGTTCGCATAAAACCTCCACGGTTTCATCATTCAAAATTTTCAGCGAGCCATCCTCGCCCCGTTCCACAATCCCATCGTGCCCATCCGAGCTATACGGATCGAGCGCAACATCCGTGATTACACACATCCCCGGACAAGCTTTCTTAATCGCACGGATCACCTGAGGCACCAGCCCTTCATCGTCCGCACACGCAGCACCATTCGCGCTCTTCAGCTCCTCCGCGATCTTCGGAAAAAGCACCACCGCACGTATCCCCATTTTCCAGACCGACTCCACCTCAGCGATCAACCCACTGACCGTCCAACGTGTGCATCCCGGCATAGATTCGATGGCCACATCCTCCGCATCCTCATGGAAAAAAACAGGCAGAATCAGGTCATCCACAGAGATTCCCGTCTCCCGCACTAACCCACGTATCGCAGGAGTCCTCCTATTCCGTCTCGCCCGAATCATCATTTCCATACGGCGAAGCTACATGCTCACCGCGAAAACAAAATCAGAAATCAGAAATCGGAACCCAAGTCACAAGAATCTGATCCGCGCCAATCCGCGTTCATCCGTGGTTACTCTTCAAACCCTGCCCCAGCCTTCCACTGATCACTCGGCACTAGCAACTTCACTCCCAATTCAAACCCTCTTCCAAATCGGCACATCCAATTTCAAGCGATCAATCGAATCAGCAAGAAACCTCAATCCCTCCACCCGATGCGAACTAAGCACGCGGATATATAACGAAGCCTCACCGACAGGCACCCATCCCAAGCGATGGATGAACTCAACTGCCGTGCAGCCGTGGATCCCACCAAGCTCGCTCAAATGCCCTTCGAGAACATTCCTCGCCATTTCCTCATACACCTCATAGAAAAGCCCTTCCAACGCATCCTCTCCCTCCATTTCCCGCACGAGTCCCTGGAACTCGACTACGGCACCAATCTCCTTCGAAGGTAGTTCCATGGCCGGAACCACGATCACATCCGGGGTGAATTTAATATCGATTTTCATACGCGTTTCATCCTCCTGATACCGGCGGCAGCAAGGCTATTTCGGCAGCCTCGCCAATAGCCTTATCCCAATCCACAAACTCGCAATCAACAGCCACACGCAGCCCTTCTAGGGAAACTCCCGGTGCGACCAGCTCCATCAATTCGCGCGGTGTCCGACCTACCTCACATTCCACGATTTTTTCGGAAAAATCGAACGTTTCCCGAGCTTGGGCGAATGCCATTAGTTTCACTTTCATACCACTATCCTCGCTTCGTCGATGCCTTCACCTTTCACAAAGCGCGTGATGCTGTCCACCGTTGTTTCCGCAATCGCGCCAAGCGCCTCTTGCGTGAGAAACGCCTGGTGGGAAGTAACTAGGACATTTGGAAAGGTGAGCAACCGCGAGAGCACATCGTCCTGTAGTGCAGTATCGGAATGATCTTCGAAAAATACGCCTTCCTCCTCTTCGTAAACGTCCAGCGCCACACCGCCGAGCTGCCCGCTCTTGAGTGCCGCAATCACCGCCTTACTCTCCACCAACTTGCCCCGGCTAGTATTCAGCAGATACGCCCCGTGTTTCATTTTCGAAATCGATTCCTTATTCAAGACATGGAAAGTCTCCTCGGTTAGCGGCATGTGCAGGCTCACCACATCGGAGGTCGCGAGGAGCTTGTGAACGCCAGTATACACCACCCCGTTTTTCCGCGCCCACTCTTCCTGTGGAAACGGATCGTATGCCAAAACCTCGCAGCCAAAACCCCGGAAAATCGGTGCAGCACAACGTCCAATTTTTCCCGTCCCCATGATTCCGACCGTCTTCCCATACAGGTCGAACCCGACCAGCCCACCGAGTGAAAAATTCAGCTCACGCACCCTGTTGTAGGCACGGTGAATCTTTCGGTTCAGTGTGAGCAAGAGCGCCACCGCATGCTCCGCCACCGCATGCGGTGAGTATGCAGGAACCCGTAAGACAGTTATCTCCAACTCCTTCGCAGCATCCAGATCCACGTTATTGAAACCGGCGCAACGAAGCGCAACCAGCTTCACTCCCTTTCCCGAAAGAGCCTCCATACACGCGCGGTCAACCTTGTCATTGACGAACACACAAACAGCAGCACAACCCTCCGCCGAAGTTGAATTCGCCGCCTCCAGACGAAAATCATGATACTCGATTTCCATATCTAGCCCCTCCACCGCCGCGCCGAAAAACTTCCGATCATACGGCTTCGAATCGTAAAATGCTACTTTCGTTCCACCTCCCTCGCTCATAAACGAGCTTAGCATGACTATAATCCTGGTCAATCAACAGAGTATCCTTGGCGGTGTTGGATTCCGGTGGCAGATCTGCCAATTTCGTGGAAACTATCAGCATGATATCTCTCGACGAAGCACGGCGCACAGTCGCCGCAAATATTTCCATGCTTGGCGCACAAGACCTCTCCCTGGCAGCTTCGCTCGGCAGCGTTCTTGCGGAGGATCTTCTCTCAGATGCCGACTACCCCTGCGCAGATCGCTCGATGATGGATGGCTACGTGGTGGGGGCGGATGCCATACCGGGAGAGTTCACCGTTGCAGGAGAAATCCCGGCGGGCGATGTTCCGGATCGGGCGATCAAGCATGGCGAAGCGATGAGAATCTTCACTGGTGCCATCCTTCCAACCGGGGGAGATCGGGTGCTAATGCAGGAGCAATGCGTGCGTGAAGGTGGCTCCGTGCGAATCGATCATTTCCCCGAGCCTTTGTTCATTCGCAGGAAGTCATCAGAAGCGAAGGCGGGTGATGTAGTTTTGCAAAAAGGCACACGAATCGGTGCCACCGAGATGGCAATTCTCGCCCAGATCGGCCACGTGAAACCCTCTGTCATACGCAGACCCTTGGTAAAACACATCGCCACGGGCGACGAACTAGTAGCCCCGGGAGAAACACCCATCCCGGGAAAAATCCGCGATACAAACTCCAGCCTTCTTGCCGGACTGCTCGCGCCATTCGGGCTTTCCATGGAATCCTCACGACTCGCCGACGATCCCGAAGCCATGGCCGAATCCACGAAAGGCGATTGGGACCTTCTCCTCATATCCGGCGGAGCCAGTGTCGGCGACCACGACCACGGCTCGGATGTCCTTCGCGCCTCCGGTTTCACCATCCACTTCGACAAAGTAAACCTCCGCCCAGGCAAACCACTAACCTTCGCAACCCGCGGTAACCAGGCAGCATTCGTCATCCCTGGCAACCCAGTCTCCCACTTCGTCTGCTACCACGTAGCCATCCGCCTAGCCATCGAACTCATGTGCGGACTAAAACCCCGCTGGGATTTCCTGGATCTAGAAATCACCAATCCCAACCTCATCAAACCCAACCCGCGCGAAACTTTCTGGCCCGCCCGCACATCCATATCGAATGGCACCCTCTCCACAGAAGCCCGCCCATGGTCTAGCTCCGGCGACACCTTCTCCCTGGCGGAAACAAACGCCCTCATCCGCATCAACCCACAAGCAAATCACCAAACCTTACTCCTCGACCTCCCCCACCCATGCAGATCAACTCAAGCCCCCACCCCCAGTCTTCCCACTGATCACTGATCACTCGGCACTAGCCACTCCACCAACCAGCAACCTCATCAAAATCATGCCAGAATTCTCCCACCTAGACTCCGAAGGCACCGCCCGCATGGTCGATGTCGGCCACAAGCCCATCCAACTCCGCACCGCCACCGCCGCCGGCCAGGTCACCTGCCGAGCGGAAACCATCGCAGCACTCCGCGACAAAGCCCTCCCCAAAGGCGACGTCCTCACCGTCGCCCGCATCGCCGCCATCCAGGCAGCCAAGATCACCGACAAGCTCATCCCACTCTGCCACTCTCTCCCCCTCGATTCCGTTGACGTAGATTTCGAGATCCAGGAAACCGAAATCCACATCCGCGCTACCGCCCGTACCTCCGCGAAAACAGGCGTGGAAATGGAAGCCCTCACCGCAGTCTCCATCGCCGCCCTCACCATCTACGACATGTGCAAAGCCGTGGACAAAACCATGTCCATAGGCGGCATCACCGTAACAGAAAAAACCAAGCAATGAAAATCGCCCGCCTCACCCTCAGCGACCGCGCCAGCGCAGGGATCTACAAAGATCTCTCCGGCCCCGAAATCGAACGTATCCTCACCGAAAACGGCTTCACCGAAGTCGAGTGGATCCGCCACGTCATGCCCGACGATCGCGATAGCATCGAAACTCTCCTCCGCACCCTCAGCGATCAGGAAAACTGCCAACTCATCCTCACCACCGGCGGCACCGGACCTTCCGCCCGCGACAACACCCCCGAAGCCACCCGCGCCGTCCTCGAACGAGAACTCCCCGGCTTCGGCGAAGCCATGCGAATGCGCAGTTTCGAAAAAGTCCCAACCGCCATCCTCTCTCGCTCCACCGCCGGAACCCGCGGAAAATCCCTCATCCTAAACCTCCCCGGAAACCCCAAAGCCATCGAAGAATGCCTCCCTATGCTGATCCCGGCTGTAAAAGAGGCGATGCGTCACCTTGAGTAGCAGTCGTGTCTCACGGCTTGAGTCAAAGCGGTGTCCCACCGCCCGTGCAAAGGTCTTCCGCAAATGGTGAGACACCATTTAAAACTCAAGGCGTGAGACACGCCTACTCCTTATACTTGGCCTTCACCCGCCGTTCCCCGTCTCCAACCTCTTGCTCCAGCACCTTCACAGCCGCCTCCAGCTGCGGATCACTTCCTTTCGCCTGATCCTCCGGCAAGAACGGCACTACCACATCCGGCACCGCGCCGTTCAGCTCGAGATCTTGCCCGGTTTCCGCGTGAAACCAGCCCCGGAACGGAATTTGCAACTCCCCCACCTCCGGGATGCGGACCCCCACCGCCGAGATCACACCGCCGTTGGTCGGCATCCCGACGAGTTTCCCCCGTCCGAGTCGCTTGAAGGCGTGGCAGAAAATCTCCGCGTTTGAAAAGGTGTTTCCGTTGCACAACACTACCATGGGTCCTTCCCAGGAAGGGCTAACTCGCCGGTCTGTCGGGTAGCCCCTCGGGCCGTCCCTTGGGATGGTAAAGGTATGCTCCGGCTGGCAGAAAAGCCCTAGAAGTCCGTCCGCCACGCGCCCACCCAGATTGTCACGCATATCTAGGATCAGCCCATCCGAATCCAATGAGGCACGGTAGATCTCTACCGCCAAATCCCGTAAATCATCCGTCTTCATTTTCCGGAACGGCAGATAGGTAAAATCCTTTTCCTCCGCCATCCGCGCCGCAGCAGCCGCTTTCGCCTCCCGGTCAATCAGGCGGACCTCATCATAGTCCACGGACATCAGCTCCATCGTCCGCTTCTTCCCATCCGCACCGGCAACCACCATAGGCAGCGAATTCCCCTCCGCACCGCTGAAAAACCGCCCCAGATCCGTCTTCGCATCCACTTCCTTCCCGCCGATCCGGAGCACTGTGTCACCAGCCACAGGCGCGCCTTTCACCCGAGACACCGGAGTGCCGGCAATCACCCGCTCCACTACCAGCGGCCCGTCCCAACTCGCCTTAAAAACCATGCCCGGATGCGCCATCGGCTTCTTCACCTTCGTCTTGTCACCTTTCAGCCCCCACGCTTTCGATTTAAAAGTAAGATGCGAGGCATTCAGCTCTCCCAACAACTGCGCCACCACCCGGTCGAACTGCCGCGATTCCTTGGCCCTTGCTGCGGCATCCTCGTATTTCACCAGTACGGCATCCCAGTCAGTACCGTTCATCGTCTTGTCATAGAAACGCTCTCCCAGAGCCCTCCAGATCCTGCGGAAGCCCAGTCGCAGCCGCGCGCTCCTGTCCTGCTCCACGGAAAACGAAAACTTAAAACCATCCATCACGCCGCCGTGGAACACCATCGGTTCCCGATCCACGCGCCAAAACGATAGACCAACACCATCCACTCCCACCGGTATCCCTCGGAAGTCCGCCCACTCATCTACCTCACCGGTTTCCACGGAAAGTGAAGACACCGACATGTCCTTCGCATCCCGGCTCTGGAATAGTACCGACTGAGAATCCGCCGCCCACACAAGCCGAATAGGTTCGCTTACATCCGTATCCATGGGCTTGGCCGATGCGGCGATCTTCGTGAAATCCTTTTTCCCCAGCCCCTCCACATCAACCGTCCACAGTCGCGCAATCTCATCCTCATCCCTCCGCGCCACGAAGACGATGGTCTTTCCATCCGGCGACCATTTCGGTGATCCCTCGAAGGCCGGATGGCGCGTCAAATTCACCGCCTTTTCCGAGCCATCCGCCCGCACCACCCAGATATCGCGGTTCGCGTGTAGATCCTTTTTTCCAATCACCAGCCACTCCCCGTCCGGCGACCAGTCATAGGTCGGCGGATCCCATCCGTGCGTAACCACCTTGGCCTCGCCCTCGCCAAATGCAGGGGCAATCACGATATCCCCCGTCGCTTCAATCCACGAGAGGCGACCACCGTCCGGACTCACCCGCAACGAGCGCTTCGATCTCTTTCCCGCCGGGATGATTGATACCTCCCCCAATTTCCCATCGGAAAATTCCGCGCGGCAAACCTCCATCTCAAGCCCATCATCCTTCAGAAAAAACACCGCCTCGCCATACTGAGAAAACTGCGGCTCCTGCTCGTCCAAGGCATCCGTCTCAGTCAGCCGCACCGGCTCCTCACCCCGTATCATCGTCCACAAATCCCCCGCCGCCGAAAATACAATCCTCTCACCTTTCCCGAACGTCACCGACGAAGTCCCGGAGACCTTTTCCCGCCTAACCAGCTTCTTGGAAAATTCTTCCCCCTCTGCAAAAAACTTCACCTCCAACGGCTGCCTACCAGTGCCCGGCTCGAACCGATACACCTTCTGCCCCGCCCGGAAAATCATTACCTTCCCATCCCCCGAAAGCGTCGGCCCCACCACCGATTCACCCTTAAAAAAAGTCTCTTGCTTGTCAGAACCCGTCTCCAAATCCCGCGACCACAAGTTAAAAGCCCCGTCCACGTTCGAGAGATAATAGAAGCCCTTCCCATCCGGTTTCCATAGCGGTGATTTCGCCTCCCACTTCTCGAGGATCAGGGGCGTAAACTCCCGCGTTACAGCATCATAGAGATGAACTTGCGAAGCCCGCGATCCACGATACCCGCTGCGGTAAAGCGGCTCCCCACCTTGGCAAAAAAGATACCGCTTCCCTTCCGGCGAAACCGAAATCGAATGAGCCGTCGCATCAAACAATTCCAGCTCGCGGCTATCATCTGATAGATCCACCAGCAGTGGACGATACGGCTTATAGCCAGAGTTTCCACGCAGTCCTTTTGCAACAGCCACCCTACCATCCGACGAAATGGATTCCAACACGTAGCCTTCGGAATGATTGCTGTGCAGTTGCAGATCACTCCCGTCCACCTTCACCGAATAGATCTGTGCAGATCCTGTCCGCTCAGAACAAAACACCAGCCGCGTTCCCTCCGACGCGAACTTAGGATAAGCTTCACGGGCAGAGTGTTTCACGATCCTTTGAGCCTTCCCGCCCTCAGCAGGAGCAGTCCAGATATCATTCAGCCACTCGAATGCTAGCAACTTCCCATCATGGGAAAGCGCAGACCAGGCCAAGCCTCTGATTTCTTGCGTTTCCTCTCCTTTCGCGGCCAGCCCATGGACAGAGGAGAACAGGAGAATAGCTGAAAGAAGAATCCGCATATCCAAGGCAACTCCTCACAACAGGCGCAAGCAAGAATGATCTCGTCTGATTTTCCCTACACTCCGCCTTGCGCAGTTGATCCGCTCCATTAGCCTGAAGCCGTGAGCGAACCCGACATCCCCGTATCCCAGCCCAGGGCATGGGTGGAGATCAATCTCCCCAATCTGATTAAGAACCTTGCTTTCGCGCGGGAAATTTCCAGTTGTAAGATTATGGCAGTCGTCAAAGCGGGAGCTTACGGACACGGCCTTGAAGAAATATCAAAGACCCTTGAGGAAAACGAAATCGCATTTCTCGGAGTAGCAAACATCGGCGAGGCACGACGGATTCGCGAAGCCGGGGTTTCCACGCCAATCTATTTGCTCGGCGCAAGCTGGGACGGCGAACGTGAGGAAATCGTGGCACGCAACATCACGCCGTGCATTTCCACCGTAGCGGAAGCCAGCGCTTTCAACGACATTGCCAAGCGCCGTGGGGTGAGACTCGCAGTCCATCTCGCGGTCGATACCGGGATGGGACGTGGCGGTTTCCTACCGGAAGAGCTACCCGAAAAATGGGCACAATTGGTGAATTTAGAATCACTGATAATCGAAGGGATCGCATCCCACCTGTCCTCGTCCGACGAAGACGAAGCATTCACCTTCCTGCAGATCAGCGCATTCGAGGCTGCGATTGAATCGCTTGGTGGATTGGAAAGGTTCAAGTGGCGGCATCTTTCCAACAGCGGAGGAATCCTCGGTTTCCCCCAAGGAAACTGTAACCTCGCCCGGCCGGGCTTGCTCCTCTACGGTGTGTCGCCAATTCCATCGTATCAGCAAAAACTGCATTGTGTCATGTCGCTCAAATCAAGAGTCACACTCGTGCGAACTCTTCCGGCAGGTGCCAGTGTTTCTTACGGGCGCTCCTTCGTGACAACGAAGCCCACGCGGGTAGCCACAATTGGCATTGGATACGGAGACGGCTACCCCCGCCACGTTTCGGGAAAAGGAGCGGAAGTCCTCATCCGGGGAAAACGCCACAAATTGATCGGCAGGGTTACGATGGATCAGGTCATGGTAGCCCTTCCCGATGATAGTGATGTATCTGTTGGTGACGAAGTTGAGCTTTTCGGACCCAACATATCAGCCAGGGAGGTCGCAACATTCGCCGACACCATCACTTGGGAGATCTTTACCGGAATCACCCCACGCGTCCAGCGGGTCTATCTTCGCAGTTCAAACGAAATAGCGTTCTAAAAGGGCTCCTACGTCGGAGAAAACCTTGAGTTCGGCATCGAAGATATGATCCTTTGCGATGACAAGGCAGGGAACCTGCTCACGGGTATGGTCGGTTCCGGAATGATAGGGATCGTTCCCGTGATCTGCGGTGATTACAACCAAGTCGCCTTGGTTGATTTCCCCAAGAAATCCACCAAGCCAAAGATCGAATTCGCGGAGGCACGAAGCGTATCCCTCCGGATCGCGGCGGTGCCCGTAGAGCGAATCGAAATCGAAGAAGTTGGCGAAAACAAACTGATCTCCCACTGACTGACCGACCAAAGCCCGTCGATCACCGCCATCCCATGGGCATTGTCCGTGGTCGGGTGGAATTCCCCGCCCCCTTTGCCCGCGAAGATATCACAAGTATGGAACGCCTCTTCCTGTAAGCAGTCCATCAACTCCCAGTGCCCGCGGTGGTATCCTTACCAGCCGAGATCTCGGTCAGGCGGAAGGCTGTAGCCGGGTATGCCCGCAAACAGGTACCCGAGCGTGTCGGCAACCCAGATCACCATAAACATCGGCATCAGCGCCCCTCCACAGCCGGCGGAATCAAGAACGATCACCATTGCCCTGTAGCTCATGCTCCCCGGCTTCAAAAATGCGCATCGCGTCCACCAAAAAGGGCGGGAGCCGAAAGGTGCGACCGATGCGCCAAGAAAACAGGAAGGAGCAACTTCCCAGAACCAAAACCAATTTTCACAAAAGGCTTTTGTGAAACGTGCCAAGTTCTAATTTGCTGCTGTCACTTCGACACGGAAGAAGAGGTTGGCAGGCGGACTCTCCGTCGAAGCCCATGTGACCGTCAGCCCATCGGCATATACTTCAACTGTCCACTCGTTTTGGTCGACAGCCAGCCAGTTCGTGGTGTCCGGGCTGATCTCAATTTGGTAATTCAAGGGATCAGCCATTTCAGCAGCACTCTTTTGATAGACAAACCGAGGAACAAGCCGAGGCTGAGGTTGTTCGGATCCCTCGATTACTGCAAATGCTAATCCGGACAAGCTTTCAGGAACCCATTCAACTTGGGTAAGACCCAGCACTACCAGAGGCAGGGTTCTGAAGCTGGAAACAACACTGTAGTTCGTCCCAGCACCATTGGTGGCGTAAACCTTATAGTGATAGAGTGTGTCTGGTGTTAACGAACCAACATCCACCGTGAATGGACCCATGGTGCCAGTGCCACTGGCAACAACGTCGGTAACACCGGATCCACCAATCTGCGGATCCATGTTTGTGGAGGAGTAGACGACGCCCCTTCCGGTGGCTATGGTTCCTTGGTCACTTTCTACCGTGCCACCTAGAACAGCCATGGTCGAGGTGATATTCGCAATGGGCGCGGTAGGTGATGAGATGGTGAGCGGTGGCAGGGTGGTGAAGAAAGCAAATGCCGCTCCGTAGGCAGTGCCCACGCTGTTGATGCCGTAGGATTTGAAGGTGTATTCCGTGTTCGGAAGCAAACCAGTGATAGGGCTGGAAAATACAGCTGTGGTACCGGCGGGGATTTTAATCACCCCGCCGATACCACCGATCGTAGGGTCACTGTTGGAAGCCGTAACGGAATACACAAAACCACGTTCAAGGATAGCTGCAGTCCCGTCACTGGTAACTTCTGCGCCCAAGGTTGCCGAATTCAAAGTGATGTCCGAAAGGGTCGGATTCGTCAACGTGGCCAAAGTACCCGGAGTGGTGAAGCTAACGAATGGACTCATGCTTGTACCGACCGAATTGCGAGCGTAGGCAGAGAATAAATAAGTTGTCCCAGGCAAAAGCGTGACATTCACGGTGAAAACACCTGTGCCGGTTGACACGGCGACAAAATTGGGCGACGCCCCTGTTGAAGGGGTGATAATCACTCCACGCTCCAGAACGACTGCACCGCCATCGCTTGTCACATTGCCGCCAAGAGTTGCGGAAGTTGAGGTGATATCCGTGTTGGTCGGTGAGGTGATCGTGGGAGCACCCGGGGTGCTGAATGTCCCTATGGAAGAAGTGTGGCTCACACCCACACCATTGATGGCATATGCCCGGAATGAATAGGTGGATCCAGGTACCAGACCCGCGACATCCAACGTAAAGACTCCAGTGGCGGCAGTCGATTCACTAATCGGCGTCACTCCGACACCACCCCTGAAAGGGTTATCATTGGTGCTGGTCAGGGAATATACCACCCCCCTTTCGGTCAAAGGGTTGAATAGCCCGCCCGAACCACCATCACTTGTAACATTCCCGCCCAACGTCGCAGTGAACCCCGTGATGTTGCTGCTCACCGGAGAAGTTACCGTTGGAATCGTGACGGGTGGAAGTTCGGGCGTAGAGAAGGTCGAGACCGAAGAATTGTAAAATGTGCCGCGATCCGTGATCACATAGCCATGAAAGGAGTATTGGGTGCCGGCGGAGAGTCCGTTCAACTGAGCCGTGAACGCGTCGTTAGTAGTCGGTGCCTCTTCCACGACCCGGCTTACCCCAGGGCCGTCAATGAGTGGGAATGGGTTGATGGATGAAGGTGCATAAACAAACCCGCGTTCAATTACCGTCACATTAATGGGGGAGGCAGCATCCTTCACCTCCGTGGCACCCAACATGGTAGTCCAACTAAAAGAGCTTTGAATGGTGTTCGTGCTGACGGGATTTGAAACAGCAATGGGCGGCACGGCGGGATCCCCCCCTTGGTTAAACTCCTGCAGGTTGGTCAGACCATCGCCATCCGGATCTGCATTTGGACCGGAGATGGAATCATTCAGGCCAGCAGCGCCAGGGAAGGTAGTTTTTCGATAGGAGGCGTAGCTCCGCATCATTTCAATTGGTACGCGGAGAGTGACCGTTGACACGTCGCCATTGGCTCCGGCATTGGTAATGCGTGAATATTGGAACACCATGAATGCATTGAGAGACGCTGGCCCACTGGATAAATCCAGCGGCGGTAACAGCCCCAGCATTAACAGCGTTGCCTGTGGATTGGTAATGGAAGCAACCACGGCAGCGCCGGTTGGCGGCCAGATCGTGTTGTTACCACCGTCCTCGATCGAGATGGTCATTTGGTCTGATCTGCTAGCAAAGCCATCCGTTACGAGATCGTCCCATGTGAAAGTGGTGGGTAATTCCGGGTCGAAGCGGAGGCTACCATTTACCCAGGTTTGCTGCACCGGATCCTCATTAAAGCGCTCGATGGTCGTAGCGGATCTCAAAAGCCATGTCGGTTTTTTATAGGTTCCTATCGTCAAGCTGCCATTCGGCACCAGCTTATGAGGCAACGATATACCCGTCCTGCCGGATGGGTTAGCTATGGTCGGATATTGCACCTGGTAGACACCAGGTAGCACATCGCTTTCTATTTCCCCAACATCCGCAGGAGTCGGATACTCCTTCTGGTAATTGTATAGCGAGAGTCCGAATACCTCAAAGTTCGAAGTAGCGGGATTGATGAAGTAAAACTGGGTCGAGTAATCATTGAACTGCACCGAGCGAGGAAGTGTCGAACCGGCAGGTACGGCTGATAAAGTGACATTCGGCGAGGAAATAGGCCGGATTGTTAACGCCGGCGTTGAAGCACCGCTTGTTTGATCGACAGGTATGAGTAATCCGTTGGCCAATTGAGTCCAGGATACATCCAGCGGATCTGAGGGGTAGGGTGCATCCTTATTGAACGGGTCGGTTGGTGGTTCGGACGCTAATTCAACCACATCGCGCCAGCCATCTTTATCGCTATCCCACTCCTCCTCGAAGCCGAGGACCTGATCCCGCCAGATCTTGCCGACCGAGCCATCCGCGAGAGTCATATCCAAGCTGCCCCGCTGAAAAGATGCGGTACTCGAGCTGGTCTGAAGAATATCCCTTTCTGTTTTCAGGAATATCCGAGATCCAGGTATTACCGGGTTAACCATCTGGTCAATCCACAACTGTGTAGCTTCTACATCAGTAAGCTGACCGAGAGCAGGAGTATTCAGGCCAAATAATAGGAAAATGAAAGATACCAAGGGAATGGTCAATCTGATTGTTCGCAATGAGGTGATGTAATTCATTTTTTTTATGTCCGCAGTAATGGCTGAAGGTTTTTTTGAGCACGTGAGGTTTACCGCTGCGAAGAGATGAACAAGTTGCTGTATCAAAGGCTTTAAAATGGTGAGTTAGCAGTGAGCAGGCAAGGAAAAAAAACGCTAAAGCCCCCATCATCTCAGGGCGTCTGTCTGGTTAGTCGATCTTTGGCGGCTGTGTTTTCTGGAGATTCAGGCCGGTCCAAGGTTTGGCGCTGTGGTGGTGGAAACTGGCGTTGAGACTTTCGAAGATTTCTAGATCGTGGAGGCGCAGGACGGCTCCGCGTAACAATGCGAGGACCTGACCTCCGCTGGCTTTTTTGCGCGGGCGGGAGGTGTCTTCTTTCCACAGGCTGGTATCGCGCTTCCAGTGGTTTTTGTTTTCATCCGAAAAGCTAGTCGCCACCGTAGTCGTTGACTGTAGACCGTTTTTTTTGGGTATTGAGCGCACCGACGAACTGTGAAGCTACGTCTTTGTCGAGCAGATGTTGGGCTACGGACAATTCGCAGTCGTCCTTTTTTCGCTGTAGGAGCGTTGGGCGAGGGGTTGGCCAGTGGCGTGGTAGCAGAGGGTGACGATGTCGTTGATCGCTCCGTAGCCGGGCATGGTGAGGAGACGGGTTTTCTTGGTGCGCCGGGTAAGGCCGACCAACGCGGAGCTACTTTTGATCAAGGGGCGCGCACTTGTGCCAGATGGCTTTGAAATCGCCAGCCCCGCAGATGAGGGTGAGTATGGCGCGAAAAGGTGGCGGATAGCTTTGGGGGGCGCTGTCGGTGATGTGCCAGCGCGTAGCGCCGGGTGCGCAGCTCGGGGCATTTCAGGGCGCAACGGGCTCCGGCGGTATCACCATCCGCAATGACGGCAGCAACACTCGCCGACACCATTACCTGGGAGATCTTTACCGGAATCACCCCGCACGACCAGCGGGCCTATCTTCGCAGTTCAAACGAAATAGCGTTCTAAAAGGGCACCCACGTCGGAGAAAACCTTGGGTTCGGCATCGAGGATATGACCCTTTGCGATGACAAGGCAGGGAACCTGCTCCCGGGTATGGTCGGTTCCGGAATGGTAGGGATCGTTCCCGTGATCCGCGGTAATTACAACCAAGTCGCCTTCGTTGATTTCCCCAAGAAATCCACCAAGCCAAAGATCGAACTCCCGGAGGCACGAAGCGTATCCCTCTGGATCGCGGCGGTGCCCGTAGAGTGAGTCAAAATCAACCAGATTCGCGAAGATGAAGTGAGGGCTTTCCCTCTGTTCATCCCAAAGCCTGTCGATCGCTTCCATGCCCTCTTGATTGCTCTTGGTCGGATGGGATTCGGATACTCCGGAGCCAGCAAAGATATCTGCGATTTTCCCGACTCCGATTACCTCCACACTCTTCCCCTGTAAACGGTTCATGACAGTTTCACCGGGAAACAGCGAGTAGTCGTGCCGATTTCCAGTTCTCCAGAAGTCGGTAGAATTACTTCCGAGAAATGGGCGTGCGATCACCCTTCCGATTTTCAATCCTCTACGGTCGAGAATTCCCCTCGCGGACCGGCAAAGCTGTTGGAGACGATCGAGCCCGAAAACCTCTTCATGGGCAGCGATCTGCAAAACACTGTCCGCACTTGTATAGAGAATCGGATGACCTGTCCGGACGTGCTCTTCACCCAGTTCAGCCAGGATTTCGGTACCGGATGCGACCTTGTTCCCGATGAATCTCGTTCCGGCAAGCGCCGCAAGCTCAGTGATGAGATCTTCGGGAAAGTGCTCAAACGTGGGGAAAGGCTCGGTCACGGGAAATCCCATCAACTCCCAGTGCCCGGTGGTAGTATCCTTGCCTGCTGACGTTTCGGTCAAACGATAGGCTGAGTATCTATCTTGAATTACTTTAGCCGAATCTTTCCCAAGCAAACCCAACAGTCCCAACGATTCCAAGTTAGGTAACCGGAAATTTTTAATTCTCTCGTAAAGGTGGCCAAGCGTATTGGCACCAGTATCCCCGTATGCCTCTGCATCAGGCGCATGACCACAGCCAACCGAATCCATAACGATGACCAGTGCTCGTTTTATCATGGATCAAACTTCCCACAATGTCGCGATCCGTCCACGAAAAAGGGCGGAGGATATCCCCCGCCCTTTTGTGAATTTTTAAATAACCCGTTGGAATCAGAAGCCTCCGTCAATCGGAGGGAGCAGACTACCGTCGAAATCTCCGTCGGTTGTAACAGGAACCGAACTGCTGGAATCGGAACCGCGAATCGGACGACCGGTTGCATCGATGATCTGCGCGGTAACAAAGATGATCAGATTGCTCTTGATCCTGTTTTCAGCCTTGGTCTGGAAGAGACGACCGATTAACGGGATATCGCCGAGAATAGGCACTTTATCTTCCACATTCTGAACGTCTTCACGCATCAGACCACCAACTGCAACGGTGTAGCCATCATAGATGGTAAGCGACGTGTTGACGCTACGCTTGGAGAAGACAGGCATCTCGATCCGGTTTTCCGTGATAACCGTGTTGACCGGGTTTCCGAGAATATCGACGGATGGCGCCAAGATCGGGCTTCCGTAGTTGATGAAACCTTCGAACTCGACGATTTCCGGGAGGAAGCGAAGGTCGATCACGAAATCGTTCTCACCGATGGTAGGCTCGATCTCAAGGGTAATACCGGTGGCTCTCATTTCGAACGCAGTAGGAGTCGCCGGGGTGGCGATTGCAGGGATAACCACGGCGCCGCCGCCGCCGCCGCCGCCGCCGCCGCCGCCGGGAAGCTCAGGGGGTTCGTATTCGGTCGGGTAAATAAATTCGCGAATGACCTCGATGGTGGCCTTCTGCCCGGAGCGAGCCGTCACGGAAGGGGCGGTCATCAGGTCGCTTCCTTTTTTCTGAGCTAGACCACGCATGATCACCTGCACTTGGCCGTCCGAGAACAGACCGGTGAGTCCTAGAATTCCCGGAGCCACGTTCGAATTCTGGGCAGAGCGGTTCGGGTTGTTGAGTAGCGCTTTGAGGCTGTTCCGGTTGAGCGCCTGGTCACCACTGCGAAGTCCGCTAGTTACGATATTGCTCACCGCGCCAGCTCCGAATGGGATACCGGGGATATTGCTAAAGTTGACCGGATTGATGAAATCGTTACCCGTCCTCGGGCCACCGTTGCCGCTCGTTCCGCCGGTTGCGAAGACACTATTCGAGAGGCCGAACGGGGAAACGACCCAGTCGAAACCGAGTTCATCATTATTCTCCTGTGTGATTTCCACGAACTTCGTGGTGATTTTCACCTGCTTCGGCTCAAGGATGATGAAGCTATCAACCAACTGCTCGATCTTATCGAGTTCGGCAGGTGTATTCGTAATAAGAAGACTTCCCGAAGCACCGAGGGTCGCGGAACTTCCATCAGAGAAAACGATACCCGCGTTCTTGAGCAACTCGATGATAGGAGGGCGCGCGATAAGGTTACCAGCAGTGCTACCGGTGGTATCGGCGAATGGATCAACATCTCCACCACCACCGCCATCGGCGCCTGCGCTCAGGGATGATGCGAAATCAGGTGGAACACGGAATGTGCGGGTGAAGAGATCCACATCGGTATCGGTTTGAGGAACGAGGGTGACTGCGAAGTCATCAACCTTGTAACGGAGCTTGGCCGCTTCACAGATATATTTGAGGGCGACTGCAAGAGGCACGTTACGAAGGCGGAGCTCATTGATACGCAGAGCACCTGGATCACCGCCACCGAGGAGGCCGCCGCCGTCACCAGCTCCAGCTCCAGCTGCTGCATCTAGGCCATCAGCAGCACCACCTAGGGCTGTGGCGCGAGGCCGACGAATAACGAAGTTCACACCTTTCCTATCAGGATCGAGTTCCAAAGTATCGAGCTCAACAGAGCGGAGACGAAGGAGATCAATCGCTTCTTCAACCGTGGTATCACTAAAATTGATAAGCGGGATGATGATCCTGCGGAGCTTCGCGGTGATATAAGCAATACCGTCGCTATCTCCCCGGATATTGCCGTCAGTAGGGTTAAAATCCGGCAGTTCTGCAGGGACGGAAAGTTCCCATGCCTGGTCAACCTGCATGAGAAGCTCTGCGCGGGTATGATCATATGCAGCGCGGTAGTAGTCGCTCTTGGTGTCAGCAATTTTTTGCAGACCACGGCGTGCGGCTGAGTTGTAAGGATCAACGCGAATCACGTCTTGGTAGTTTTTCTTGGCTGCATCGAACTTACCTAGATCGAAGTTACCTTGCGCCATGTAAAGCGTGCGGCGGACTTCATCAATATTTTTGGTATGTCCGTAGTCGAGAGCAGGATTCGTGCGAATCGGGTCATCGAGGTAGCCAAGTTCCTGTTTGGCAGCAGCGTTGTCCGGGTCGACCCCAGGAGCAAGAACACCGTCGAGAAGGGTGCGAGCCTCATCGTATTTACCCACGGTGCGGAACTTCTGTGCGAGGGCGAGACTGGCATCACCGAGATGCTCGGTGTAGCTCTGGCGACGATCCGCGAGAGTCGATGCGTTAGGAAGTGTGTTAAGCGCGGCACTGTATTTATCCACTGCTTGCTGGAAATCAGCCTTGGCATAGGATTCACGGCCTTCAAGGAATAGCTTGTCGGCATCTGCGACGGCTGCCTGGCGGCGGATGATCTCACGCTGTGCAACGCCAGAATACTGGGCGTTAGCTACTGATACGGTGAGCGGCATGGTGGCAGCGACAGCCATCAACGAGACGGCGGTACGACTGTGGCGATACATTGACGTTTTTTGCATAAGGAACGGTAGCGTTTTGTAGATTTTTAATGAATTTGGAAAGAGCTTTTTCTGAAAATTTAACTATTTGAGGAGAATCATGGAACTTTGGGGCCGGTAGCACCTTTGAGAATGGTGAAAGTCTCGATTTTCCCGTCTGCCTTGGTGTGTTCGATAACGATTGCTTCCGGAGTTACCTCCATGAGTTTGAATGTTTTTTGCTTGGCATCTGGGGGAAGGGAAAAGGAGGTATTTTCCTCAATTTTCATCTCCACCCCGTCGAGGCCGAGGGCTTCTAGTGTGAGGATCGCAGTGCGGTCGAATTTTGCGAATTTTGCGGCATTACCTTTCCTGAACATCGCCGGGATTTCATAGGTAGTCCCTACTTTGTTCGATTTCTGGTCTTCAACAGTTACGATAGTGACTTCGACCTCGACTTTGAGCCTCTCGTTCATCTGCGCCCTCTTCTTAGAACCAATGAACTTGAATCGATTCTGCACCGGGCCTTTCGCGAAGAAAAGTTCACCTGGTTTCACCGGTTTTGCCGCTCCGACTTTGGCTGCCCGGCGGAGGTTGTCGTTGTATTCGAATGTGAAAGCACCGTTCCCGCTTGGGAAGCCTGGGCGAAGAACCCATTGGACTGCTTCGTCACTAGCGTAGGTGAGTTTTGTGATTAAGGGCGGGTA
Source organism: Akkermansiaceae bacterium (assembly GCA_905182475.1). Lineage (GTDB taxonomy): Bacteria > Verrucomicrobiota > Verrucomicrobiia > Verrucomicrobiales > Akkermansiaceae > Luteolibacter. Next base: position 21,211 of record CAJJBR010000013.1, read on the forward strand.
ATCGCGGTCATCGCTGGGATCTGTTTTCGCGTTGTATTCGTCGAGATTAGAGAAACCGTCTTCGTCCGCATCGCGCTGCGGTGAATCGCCGAAACCAGGGTCGATCCGGTTGTCGATCCGGTTGTCGATCCGGTTGTCGATCCACCATTGGTTCGGAATTGGCGGGTGGACGGGTTCCACACTTGGATCCGCAAGATCGACGGGATTGTTTGGATTGTTTTTGTTAACGAAAAGCGGGACTCCGGTGAACAGGTCAACGGGGCGACCGTCATCCTCACCTTTAAGCCACTCCCTTTTGAGCTGGAAGGAGGACTTTGCGGTGGCAACACGATCCGCTCCTTTCACGGAAGGATCGCTTTTCGGAGGAGTTGGTCCCGTAGGAGTGCCGCCAAAGTCATCAGGGACTGCGCCAACTTTCTGCCAACCGAACCAGGCTAGCCCTATGGCTGCAACTGCGCCGACGCCGATAGCTGCTTTTTCGTAATTCTCTGAAATCCAAGACATGGGTAAAATTGAGTTGGGAAAGGGTTTAGGGTTTAGGGAGTTCCTTGGCGGCCAGGAACATCGTCAGATCAAATCTGATGAAGACGATAATTTCTTCGCTACCGAGCACTTGGGCAAGGATGCGGCCGGAATCGGCAGAATCGACAGGCTCTACCACGATAGCTTCTTCCTCTTCGGCGGGCACCTCTTCCTCAACACCAGGAAGCACAAAAGGACTACCGAATTGATCGTCCACAGCAGCAGCTGCGGCAGGCTCGAGAGCGGAGGCAGTTTCAAACTTTGCATCGGAAACTTGCGGCGGATCGTCGCGTTCGTTTTCCACCTTCATGCAGCGCACGATGTAGTAGTATGGCTCTGTCTTCCCAAGGGAACTCACGAATTCACGGATGGAAGACTCGGATCCTTTGAATGCGACTTCGTAGCCGAATTGGCGGATCACATCCTTAGAACCAATATCCGGTTCTGCGTCATTTTCTTCTGGGATTCCCTCGCGGAAAACGTTCAGAAGTTCACTTGGTCGACTCTCGGCGAGTTGCAAGAGTGCATGCTTCACACCTTCGAGTTGGTAATTGAGAACGCCGGTCGCCTTTTCCTTAGCGAGATCGTATACGTAGTGCTCGAAGCCCATCAAGAAACCTTCGGGAATCTTACAGCCAGCAGCTTCCAATGCATCTGTGACTTCATTGTTCGCTTGTTTTAGTGATGCGGTGAAATCCTGCGGGGAAACGTTTTTAAGATCACCCGGCCTGTAGCCATCAAAAAGAGTTCTCAGGTCTTCGATTGCCACACCGTATTCAGTCAGAGCCTTGCTCTTTCCATTTCTCAGATCTGCCTTGGGATAGAGCGGGATGTTTTCTGCCTTTTGAACAGCTTGGTAGGACTCGTCGAAAGAAGATTTGGCTTCTTCATATTTCTTCGCTCCCTGGGAGCCGACGAAATACAAGGCTCCACAAATTACCAAGGTAATCGCGGCAAGGGTGGCGACGAAGGGGTTGCTTTTGATCCAATTCATAATGGGATTTCAGAAAAAGGGGTTGAAAATTATTTTACCGCGACAGGTCTAGCCAACGGCAGGCTGAGTTGGAACGGAAATCCAAGATCGCCCTCTTCCCCGGTGAGACTCACTTTAAGGATTTGGTCGTCGCTCAATTCGATCAGTTTACCGTTCTTTCCGGGAACACGGAAACTGAAGGACTTGGTATTATCGCGGAGTTGTTTCACCAGATCCGAAACGACGTTCTGACTCCGGGAATTCTCACGCCAAAAGCCCTTGATCAAGATCGCATTGGCAACTGCAGCAGGTTGCTGTGGTTTCTGATTTTTCCCTTTCCCTTTTCTTTTTCCTTTTCCCTTGTTCGGAGCTTTGTCGGCTGGAGGATTTTCGATGGCACTTTTTTTACTACTCTCGAATCCCGGGCTCACCACCTGTTTGACACCACCGCCGGAAGCATCGGCAGAGAGTGGGTCGAAACCATAGAGCGGACTCATTTCGATCATCCAGACAGAGTCGCTGGCAAATGCGCCGCTAAGTTCACCCATGAGGTCGAACCAGAAAGCGTGGTCGGATTCGAGTGCCGTGTAGGAGTTTGCGATTGCGGAAAACTTGGCTTCCTTATTTAGGAGACTGCGATTTTGCATTTCCACAGGAGTCAGGCTTTCCTGGGTCTCGGCCATCTTCCTGGCTTCCTCGCCGGCATCACCAGCAGCCTTATTCTGGAACAAGGCCCAAATTCCGAAACCAACGACCAGAACAGCAGCGGCGGCAATCAGAAACGGTTTGCGGCGGTCTGCGGCGCGTGTCACTTCGACAGCTGCCGGGACAAGATCGATGTTGATAATGGACTTACCGATTCCACGGAGACCGAGACCGATCAATTCGCCCATGGTATGCGCTTCGCGCTGGAGCATTTCCGTATCCATGCCCTTGCCGATTGCGACGTTTGTGAGCGGATTGAAATACTCTACCGGCATGTTGAGCTTTTCGTTGAAAAACTCGAGGGTGTAAGGAAGGTTCGCCCCACCGCCTGCTAGCAGAACCTTGGTAGGTGCGCTGCCACCGTGCTGGCTGCGGTAGTAATTGGTCGTCCGCGCGATTTCCGCAGGGAGCCGGGACAGTGCATTGCGGATCACCATCGCCAGAGCGGCCAGTGACTCGTCCATTGTTTCCGTGTGGCCCCCGCCAAGAGCGACCAAACCGTTGGTGATCTTCTGGTGTTCGGCATCTGGGAAGGAAATGTTGTATTCCTTGGCAATCGCGGCACTGATCGAAGCACCGCCAATGGCTACGCTACGGGTAAAAAATCGTTTACCTTCTACATAGAGAAGATTGCTAGTCTTTGCTCCGACATCGATAATAAGGGTCGGCTCCTCAGGAGTGCCGTATGCTGCACGGTATGCGTTGAAAAGAGCCATCGGGGCAACGTCCACTTCTGCGGTCGACATGCCAGATTGATTCACCGTATCGTCGATTTCATCGAGGGCATCTCCCTTGATTGCTGCGATCACGACCTCCTTGTCATCCCCGCCTTCGATGAGTTCGTAGTCCCATACAACTTCGTTGATCGGGAACGGGACGTGCTGCTGAGCCTCGAAGGTAACGAGTTGCTCGATATTGTCATTCTGGATGGGCGGAAGCTTGACAAAGCGCGTGAAGACCGACTGCCCTGAAATCGCATAGCGAACCTTCGATTTCGAAACCTTGAGTTTGGCCACGAGATCCTCGAGAGCTAAGCGAATTTGCGCCTCACGAGAGGCATCCATTGCTGGATCTGCAATGATTGTTTCGACCTCATACCCTTTAAGGATCAGGCCTCCGCTCTTCGATGTCTCGAAGACGGCCATTCCGATGCGTTGAGAGCCAATGTTAAGGGCGACGGTAGTCTGGGTATCTGCCATGGTGTGGGGCGATCAGTGAAGCGTTTAAAAAGTGGAATGGGAAAAGAGCGGACGAGAGGAGGCCGAACGGGAAAACGCCCGATTAGCGGCGTTCCTTGAGGATTTCCGCGTAGCGATCCCACCACATGTGTGCGAAGACGGTTTCGCTTTTATCGAGAAGAGGCACGCTGTCGCTACGTGAGATTTTATTGGAGGCGGTGTTCCACCAGCCAGGCTTTTCCTTATTCGACTTCTCGGCGACCTTCGCTCCGTTCACTAGGATCTCATAGCCGACGAGGTGAACGGCTTTCTTGCCGGCACGATCGGAGCCGGTGAGACGCTTTACCGAAGCCGGCGAAAGGTAGACGGAAGTGAAAAGTTCCTCACCGAGAGGGATGTTCACATAGGTGATGTCCTTAGTGAGGAGAAGGAAGGCACCCTTCTTGTCGGGATGTTCGACCGCGACATACCATTTCACAAGAATTCGCTCGGCCGTTTTCGAAGGCGGCTCGGGCGACATTTTCACCTTGAAGGATGCCTCGATCTCAAGCCATTCCTTAGGCTTAAATGCCTTCTGCTTTCCACCGCCGAACTCGGGCGAGCGCAGATCATCAAACTCGGGTTTATCTGCATCCACTTTATATTTTTGGGCGTTCGCCAGCGGCGCGGAGAAAACTCCGAGCGCGGCGAAGGTGAATGCGGAGATAATGGTAAGTTGGATTGTTCTCATGTGGCTGGAATTTCATTACAAACTAGGGAATCGGGGGGCGGGTTGACCAGATAAAAGGATGAAAGATTGCAACTTTTTCTCCGGGGAAGCGTCACAGTCTGCACAAGCGATTGACGAAATCCTCTCCGCCACCCATCACTAGACTCATGCCCCGCCCGCAATTCACCTTTCCAAATCCTACTGCCCTAGTAGTTGGCAGCTTTGGCGATGCCGAATCGCTCGCCTCGGCAACCCCGGAATCCCTTGCGGATCAATGCGATATCGCCGAGGTCAGACTCGATCTATTCCACACTGAATTTTCCACCCAAGGCACCAGACTTTGGCAACACCTAACCCAATTCCCCCTACTCTTCACGGCGCGGTGTCACTCGGAGGGTTCCCCCTTCGATCTTGATTCAGAAACACGCGAAGAACTTATCAGGGCGGCACTGCCGGATGCTGCGATCATCGATATCGAGGCTAGGAACGCCGACTCCATGTCCGAACTCATCTCTGAAATTTCCTCACAAGGCGTGCCTTGGATCGCCTCCTACCATGATTTCGGGAAGCTTCCCCCACCCGAAGAGCTCGCCGCCAACGCAAGAAACGCGAAACAAGCAGGGGCAAGCGCGTTCAAGGCCGCCGCGCAACTGCGGACGATGGATGACCTAACAGCACTTGCTCATTTCCAAATCAGCGACCAAGGCATCCCCCTTTCCACCATGGGGATGGGTGCCCTCGCCCCGGTTTCCCGCCTCCTCTGTGCCCAAGCCGGTAGTGTTCTGAACTACGGTTTCATTGGGAAAAAAGCTACCGCCCCCGGCCAATGGTCCGCCCGCCAGTTACGCGAAAGTATCCGCTCTCTCAGTCCTCTTACCTGACACATTTCCACCGATGAATCCCGTTTATACCATAGCAACGCTCGAACAGGCAGCCAACGCCGATCTTCCCGCAAAACTCGCGGTTCTCGGCTACCCCGTCGCCCATTCCGCCTCCCCGGAGCTCCATCAACCCGCACTCGATGCCTTTGGAATCGGGTGTTCCTACATCCGCCTGGAGGTCGAACCGGGACGTCTGCCCCAAGCCTTCCAAAAAATGAGGGAACTCGGTTTCATAGGTTGCAACGTTACCGTGCCCCACAAGTTCGAGGCTCTGGACAACTGTGATGAAGTAGCAGAAGAAGCGCGTATCCTCGGAGCGGTAAACACGGTCGTATTTGGCGAAAACGGAAGCCGTGGATACAATACGGATGGTCCGGGCATCATGCAGGCTGTTTCGGGCGCATTCGGCCTGAATCTCGGAAAAACCCACACACTCATCCTTGGTGCGGGCGGTGGAGCCGGTCAGGCGATCGCCACCCAATGCGCATTGGCAAAACCAGAACAACTTACCCTTGTGAACCGCAGCCTCGATAAGATCGTGGCTCTCGCAAGACGCCTCGAACGCATCTCCCCAGAAACGGATATCTTCACCCTGGATTTCGATGATCCAGGATTTGAAGGTGCCTGCCACGATGCGGAGTTACTTATCCAAACCACCTCACTTGGACTGAAATCGACGGATCCACAGGTGATTCCCGACGCCTGTTTTCTCCCACACCATTGTGCTTACGACACCATTTACCAGCCACCGGAAACGCCATTCCTTGCCTCTGCCCGCAGAGCAGGATGCCATACCGACAACGGCCTCAGCCTTTTGATTCATCAAGGTGCAATCGCGTTCCAGCACTGGTTCCCCGGTACCGATCCCCTGCCCTACATGCGCAAGGCGATGAGCCTGTAGTCGATACTACTTACCGGTTAGTTCCCGAAAAGGTCGTCCTTGAGTTCTTCCAGATCGTAGCCGATTTCCTCACTATCAATCCAGTGGCATGCGATGACTTTTTCCAGGATAAAAGCTCGCTTGCCTCCGAATTCAGTGCGTTTCACCCGGACATGAAGGCGGATCTCGCTAGTCGATTCAAGGGGCGGCATGGTTTGTCCGAAAGGCCGTTTACCATCGGCCCGGCCTGTCAAGGCGGCACGAATCAGGAGTCCTTCATCACTCTGCCTGTCGATCACAAAATCCGGGGAATCCATTCCAGCTTCATCAGCCTTACCGAACACTGGGGCGAACATCGTGAAGATGATGCGCGAGCCAATCCGCTCCGAATCTGATTCAGAAAGTTTCTGACGAGCACGCAGACGGAATTCTGCCTCAGCCGAGCCTTCACCAGCTAGGAAAAGAGTCCAAGGATACTGGCTATACTGGCTGAAATGGTTCCAATCCAACCGCCAAGTCCCGGAATCCCTACGGAATATCGCATCGAATTCCACTCCGTCCTTTTCCTTCCAGCGAGTGAGAAGCATCCACGTCTCCCCCACCTTGATGACTTCCTGACCGGTGCGTTGCAGATTATTGACATCGACCTTGGGAAATGGATTAAAACGATAGAAAATCGCCATTTTTCCAGCAGTTTCGATCGGATTGACAACAAACTGGTTACGCCCCTCGGGAGTTCCTGCGGAAAGGAACCCACCGAGCGCACGGTGGCAATCCGGAAGAGCCTTATTGAGCAGCGCGATATTTTCGTCCGCAAGTGTTCCCTTCGTCATCCGTAAAGCGACCAGTTCTAGGTTCTCCTTTTCTGTGGTAGTCTTCGTGTAATGGTGCCGAAGCCACACGGCCAAAAGCATCAGGAAAGTCCAGACGATGACAATTTTCATCATCACGCTCCCCTTACGTGTTTTTTTCACGGCGCGGCGCCCATCTTCCTCGACCATCGCCTCAGGTTGTTTCGAAAACGCCTTTTGATCTGGATTGGTATCCTTTTCCGGTTTTTTCCTGGCAGGCCATACAACCGTTCTAGGTGTCTTTTCACAAACACCGCAGACCCGAGCTTCGTCGTATCCAAATGCAGCCTCAAAGAGAGAGCCGCATCTACCGCAGTGGTACCAAACCTGTTTCGTAGACTTTGTCATTTTGGTAATTCGTCAAGCCAAGACAAGCGGGTAAAATCTCGGATCAGCCATTGGTTTTTCAGACCGTTTTCCGGGCCGGGTTCCATCCGTAAGACAACCTGCACCTTCGTCAGTGCCTCCCCTGTAATCTGGCTAGGAATGTAAAGCTTCATCAGTGTCTGATCCAGCTCACTGTCCCTCTCGGTGTATGCCCAGAGATTGGTATTTCCATCTGGAGACATCAGGCGGAAAGAGCGAAAATTTTCCTCCGGCAACGCAAAGGTGTAGAAGTCTGTCAAGGAAATCAATGTCCGAATCTCAGCACCGTCACCGACTCCGGTCTTCAGTTCATCAAAAATGGATGTGCCGTAGCCAACCGTAGCTTTCCAATCGAGTTTCAGACCGTCCCCCTCTTTCCGAAAGTAGGCGTAGAAACCAGTAAAGTCAGGATGACTGCCTTTCAGCACCCCGTAACGCTGCCCGTTACGATCGTGAACAGCCCATACTGCCTGATCCCCGGGAACCCAGCCCTCTTTCACACCCAGCGGTTTCCATCTCTTCTCAATTATCGGAAGAACTTGATCCTTATTGAAAAGGAATTCGGAAAGATCTGCGGGCGTGGCGGCAGTTGCGAATATTCCATACATCTCCTTCGCTTCCTGCTTGCTGTTGGTAAATATTTCCAACAGCTCGAGGTCGTCGGTTTCTTCAACGGACTTTTCCTCGGTCACTTCCAACTGGCTGTAGAGAGATTTATCGGATTCGCGCGTCTTTTTCTTCCCACCCGTTTGATTCAGAGCGACGGTTAGAATCACGAGAAGTATGATTCCCACCCCTGTGTAAATCATCCAATTTGACGAGCCCCTCCCTTTCTCTTCCCCCCAATCCTGACGTTCGCCCCTGACAAAGCGGCGCCGCATCCTAGCCACATCTTCATCGCTTCCTCCGCTTCGGTCATTCTTCAGATTACTTGAAATTTTCTGAATCGGCCTAGTGGCAGGCCTAGGATCGGAATCGACAGCATCGCCCCCACCGATGCTGTGACTCACCCGGTTCGGCTTCCCGGAAGGAGCAGGAGGTAAACGGATGTCATCCTCTTCTTTCGGCAGGACGGATTCCTCCTCAACCTCGTTTAGACTAGGTGGCGGTGATTCGGCTCCCTTCTTCTTCGCTGATTTTTTCGCAGATTTCCTAGCTGCCTTCTTCGTCGTTTTTTTTGCAGCTTTCTTTGCTACCCCCCCGCGTTTCGATTTCGACTGAGCTTCACCACCGGAATCGTCCTCATCGGTAGAATCTTCGGGTTCTTCTACCGGGCAGAGTTCGACTAATTTCGGGTCGTGACGGCTAAACACAGCCCCCTTGGTTTCTTTTTTTGGAGGAAGCCCACGATCCATTCTCCTGGGAGGAAGTCCCATTTTTGATTTTTCGGAATCCGTATCGAGATCATACCAATCGTCACCCAGGGAAACCTTCGGCACGTGATTGTTAGGATCGTCGGTATCGGATTTCATTCGGAAGGGTATTGCAGCACTTGCAATACTTAGCTTTCGGAACCATCCATGCAAGACATGATGCTCCGAATCTTTTTCATTAATAGCCGGATGCCAATTTTGTTACGACTCCTTGGCTCGCCCTTTTCAGCGCATCAGGTAAGGCGTTTTGACGTGCCGTTTGCAAATTTGAATCTACGAAAAAACTGCTAGTTCCGTCGTTTGTTCCGCTGGCGAGAACCTTCGTAGGATCCCGTGCATCCCGCAGCACCCACTCGATGCGAATCGTGTTTGTGAGTTCCTCGGCAAGCAAGGAATCCAAACGCGAACTCCGAAGCGTGGAGTAATCAATACTTGTCAATTTACCTTCCAACACGGCATCGGCCTTGGATCTGTCCGCAAGACGGTAGGTGCCATCCTGAACAATCGCGTCTGTGAGAGCGGATGTAGCGAGACTTTCAGCCCGGGGGTGTTGGCTACCGTTAACGAACATCGGAACGGAAATCGTCTTCACCTCCGAAAGGGACGGAGGTTTCACTCCACCTAAATGGTAGCCCGCACAGGAGCTGAGGGCGACACAGAAGAGGATGGCTAGAATGGCTTTCATAATAGATTTTCGCTTAAAAATCCTACTCACCGAGTTCCTTCAGACGTGCCTTCGCCTGGTTGTAGGCATCGCCGGATTTTGAGCGCTTAACCACATCCCTGTAGTAAACCTTAGCGGATTCAGTCTGACCTGTTTTGTCATAAAACTCCGCAATGTCCAGAGACCGGCTGAGTTCACGGCTGTTGAGATTTTTCGATAGGCGGCGGGCTTCGGCATTCTTCGAGTGACCAGGATACTGAATCAGGTAATCACTAAACGCTTCGGCTGCGAGATCGAGCGTCGCCTGATTGCGATTGCCACGATCCGCTTCTTCCATCAGCACCACGCCGACTCGGAAAAGTGCATCAGGAGCATAACTGCTTTCCGATTGGTCTCGAACGAGTTTACGGTAAGCCGAAATCGCCTCCTTTGACTCCTTTTTTCCTTGGTGAAGCTCACCGATCGTAAACTGGGCTTTGGCTGCGGTGGCAGAGCGAGGGGCGTTGTCACGGAGTTTCCCCAACATTTCCACGACCTTCTTTGTGGAAAGCTTGCTCTTCAGCCCCGCGAAGGAGGATTTTACTTCACCGTCCGCAGCTCGCTGTGCCAACGATGTCTGGCGGGCTAGTGCTTCGGAATAATTTCCACTACCTTGGTAACGGGTCAGGAATTTTTGATAGGCATCGAACGATTCAACCACTTCACCTTCTTCTTCAAGCAACTGAGCCTGACGATAGCGAGCCACGGGAGCTGAAGTGGCAAGCGGATACCTGTCCGCCATCTTTCCATAGAGGTTGATCGCCTTGGAACGCTTGCCGCTTGAGTCTGCCGCCTTCGCTTTCGCGAAAAGTGAATCACCCTTACTTGTCGAGACCTGAGTATCGCCTGAAAGGTTGATTACATCCTTATTACTGCTACAGGAAACTACCGTCAACAGGCTCGCGGCAACGACCGCAACCGTAGGAAAAAACTTCGTCATGCCGGGACAATAGAAGCTTTGCCAGATGGGGAAAGAGTAAATTACGGAAGACTAGCCGTTCCGCTCCATAAGACGGAAATTGATTCAGGCCTTTCCTAGCTCCACCGCCCGTTGGGTGGCAGCGGAGACTGCTGAGATCAGAGCAGAGCGAACGTTTTTTTCCTCCAGTACCGACAGCCCCGTGATGGTCGTGCCGCCCGGGGAAGTAACCATGTCCTTGAGCACAGCTGGATGCATCCCGGTACGAATCACCATTTCCGCGGCACCACTGACCGTCTGCGCAGCAAGGCGGAGAGCTTCCGCCCTCGGCAATCCCTGGCGAACTGCCCCATCGGCGAGAGCCTCGATTATCAAGTAAATATAGGCCGGCCCGCTACCGGATAGACCAGTCACTGCGTCCATCTGTTTCTCTGGAACCTCGACGCTAATACCGACAGCTCCCAGCAGTTTCTCCACCGTTTCAAGATCCCCCTCGACACAGCGTGCACCAAGACTGAACGCCGTCGCACCTTTCCCGACCAGCGAGGGAGTGTTCGGCATGCATCTGACTACCCTGACAGAGTCTGGGGTAGTCGACTCCAGCGTTGCCAGCGTGACGCCGGCGGCGACAGAGACCAACAGCTTCGGTTCCTCCGGCTTGAACAAGCAGCCTGCCAGTGTCGCAACGATATCCTGCGGCTTGGTACAGAGCAGCAGCACATCACTGGCACCGAGAACATCTGCGATATCAGACACCGCCGCCGCACCGGTTTCATCGGAAAACCTCTGTCTTGAATTCTCCGTCCGGGCAACACCCATCACGTTTTCCACATTCACCACCCCTTGGTCGATGACACCTTTCACCAAGGCAGTTGCCATTTTCCCGCATCCGATTACTCCTAACTTCATGCGCGGAGACTACGGCAGGAACCCATGATCGCGCCAGCGTCATTTTCCTTGGAAATCCCCCGTCCTGTATCATCGTCGGTCATGCCGAAACTGCTCGCCTGCCTCATACTCTTAGTCATAAGCCTACCCTTGTTCGCACAGGATGTCGCTGTGGAAGAAAAGTTATCCAATGAGCTTCCGGGCGTCGAATCCTGCATCCCAAAGGCTGTTTCCGATCTCCGGGCACCTTCCGTTTTTCCGTTTCACAACGGCCTCATTACCGCCGTCACCGCCGCTACGAGGCTCGCACAAACCCAAACGCTCCAAGGACTGAACCACCTTCACGGCGGTTGGGAGTTCGAGGCATCCCGGCACTTCGCCATTGCAATGAAGGAGGATCCCCGCTGCCTGATGGCGCATTGGGGAATGCTGCTTTGCATACTCTCCCCGAATCCTGAAACCGATGACTGCCGATTCGCCGTAACCGAGCGTATGCTCCAACTCGTTAACGATGGAGAGGGCACCGAACTCGAACGTGGATATGCTTACGGAATCGTAAAATACATCGAGGAAGGGCCGAAGGGCGCTGCCTCCGCATTCCGGAAAGTAGCTAACAAATACCCAGGGGAACTCCAGGCCGAAATCTTCGCCGCACTTTTCGGACGCACCGGCTATGACGATAATGGAGAAGCTACTCCTAATCAGGAACGTGCAGAGAAGCGACTCGGGAAATTGATCGAGGCTGATCCGAATAGCGCCATCCCGGTTCACGCCATGCTTCTGATCCGCGCGGAAGCCCCGGATCTCCGCCCAACCTTGGCACTCGCCCGGAAGCTCTGCCAAATCGTACCCGACTACGCACCGTATTTCCACACTCTAGGGCATTACGAGTGGCGCTGTGGCGAGCATTCGAAGGCAGCCTCCGCGTTTGGCCGGGCGGCCACGCTCTACTCGATCTGGATGAAAGAAAACGAAGTCTCCCCCGCAGACTGCGATGGTTGGGTTAGGGCGGAGTGCTACCGCTCCGTCGCACTCGCCTCCAAAGGGGAGTTCGATTTAGCCCTCCGCTCCGCTGAAAAACTAGCCAACACGACGGTGGATAGCCAGCGCCCCGCCGCACCCGGCACCCGCCAGCTCCTATGGGAAGGCAAGACTCTCCCAGCCCGCGTCCTCCTCCGCAGGGGTCTGAAAGGCGATTCCGCAAAAGCACTTGCCTCGCTTCCCTCCCCGGAGGAAATGAAACCCTTCCTCGGAAAATCCCTCTCCTACTGGTGGATCGACGGCCTTCGTATCGCCCTCGAAGCACAGAGGCTCCTCGATGCAGGGATACCCGGCAAAGCATCCGAAGTAATCAACGCAATGAGTTACCACGGCGAAGCAATGTCGAAAAAGCAGGTAGTGTCCTCAGCCATCGGTGAGCGCTCCGAGTGGAACCGTGCCTTCAGGTCACTGGAAGTTCTCGCTGCCGAGCTTCGGGGTCGGTTGGCACTGGCAGGCCCGCCCTCCGGACACGGCTCCGCATTCAACTGGTTCCGCGCGGCCACCGACCGGCAGGTGCCATCCACCATGCTGGCTGCGCCTCCCATCCTCACCCCCATGGCCATCCGTCTGGGTGATTATTTCCTGACACAGAACGAACCTGCAAAAGCCGTAGAAGCTTATCTTGAGTCTCTCGCAGCATTTCCCAACGATGTCGAAGCACTCCGCCGGCTAGAAAAAAGCTACACGCAAACCAAGCAGGCCGACAAAGCAGCCGAAGTTGCAGCTAAAATCGCAGAGCTAGCACCAAACTAGTAGTCTGTCAGACAAAAAGTGGCGGATCAGCGAAGGCGATTTCCCCCAAGAGCAAGGCGCAAGGAGAGAGTGAAAGCCACCATACTATGCCCTCCGGAGGAGGTGGGCACACGCCGCTTGGCCGGAGAGGAGCGCAGGCAATCGAGATTCACTCGCGAGGAGCAACCCAGCTATTGGTGAAAAGCGCCGAGCCACCTCTGCCTCTGCGACCACCGGAAGCCTAACCCACAAGACCACATCCAAAAACTCATCCATCAGATTTTGTCTGACAGGCCACTAGCACTGAGAGTTTGCCTCTCCCTAAATTTTTCCCAACAGCTCGAGAACACGTCTGGAAATAACATCCGCAAGATTCGCTTCACCTTCGTCCCGTAGGAAATCGCAGTAGTTCGAAGCCACTGACTCCAGATCATCGGCATAGGCAGTGCCCAAGGCTTCGAAGCCCTCCAGTGCCTTCTCAAAATGTCTGCGCGCCCATGCCTTATCACCGGTTTTTTGAAGGGCTAGCGCTAGGTTGTTATGGGATTGTGCCGTATCGGGATGGTTCTCTCCGAACAATTCGCGACGAGTTTCTAAAGCCATCATATGTATCTCCCGCGCCTGGTCGAGATAACCTGCGGCAAGATACACCGCTCCAAGATTGTTCGATACCGAGGCCGTCTCCGGATGATTCTGCCCGACTTCGGCATGCATGATCTCCAAGGATTTTAGGAAAAAGTCTTCGGCTGAGTCCAGATCACCACCCGCCTTTGCGGTAAAGCCGAGGTTGTTCGTCATCGCCGCGACATCCATCAGCAACGGAGGCTCGTGTATTTCAAAATAACTCACGGCCATCTGCCATGCATCGATCACACGCTCCGGCCTGTCTTGAGCGTCGTATGCAGCGCCGAGAAGAGCGTAGAGACGCCCCAGTTCGGCAATCTTGTCCGGGCGACTGTCGAGCTGGTCGATAGCTTGTTTCGCGTCATCAGTAGCTTCCAGGCAGCTCCCCAACTCAATGTGCAGGTCCGCGCGAACCTCAAGCCCGGTGACGAATGCATCAATTGTATCAAGATCAGGGCCTAGAGCCTGCTGGCATTTGTCAACCAATGCATTCGCAGCGTGTAGCGCCTCGTGAAGGTCGCCTTCATCTCGCAGCGTCTTGATACGCTCCTGCATCATCTGGATAAAATTTGCGGTGGGTGTATCCATGTATTTGGTGGGGAGTTGTCCAATGCTAAACGTCACTCCTCGCCTTTGACTAGCCGAATTCTCTATTCTTCAGTCAGCCGCTCCACAAGCTGCGCCCTCGTCGCCGGCATCATCCCCAGATGGCTGCGCAAAGCCGTATCGGCAGCCCCCCCGCCTCCCGATATTCCGAGAATTTCCGTAAGCTGTTTCTCGAAATGAAGCATCGCCTTCATTGTTGGATCTTCTTTCTCCAAATAATCCAACGCCCGCGTCAACAAATCGAACAACGGTGCATCGCAATGCCCCGGCTCCACCCCAGCCTCCACCAGTTGGCAGAAATACCCAGCCATCAGCGTCGTCAGATACTGCCGACGTAGTCCCTGCCTCCAGCCGGAAATCGATACCTCCCGCAGGATATGTAGCTCCCCCTTCCGTGCACGCACCACGCAAATTTCACCGGAGAAAAATAGATCCAACTTACCCGCAAATGCGCTTTTCGGCCTCAGCGCACCCTTCGCCACAGTCTTCACCAAACCCTCCTCCTCAGTGAACCAACTCACGATCAAACTTGTGTCCGTGAGGCGGGTTGTGCGGATCAATATGGCTTCTGTGGTAAACACGAGATTGGAAGGAATTAAAGATTCGGCTTGATACGACCGTTTAGGTGCCGTAGCCAATGTCCAGCAACCATGGCTCAACAATCAAACAAAAAGATCAAACGCCGCCGTCGCGCGGATTACCTGAAGCGCAAAAAAGAACAAGCCAAACTCGGCGAAATTCTTCCAAAGGCGACCATAAAAAAGGCAACTCCCAAGAGCGCGCCTGCTGAGGAGCCAAAGCCAGCCGCTAAAAAGGCCGCCAAAAAGGCTCCTGCAAAGAAGGCCGCTAAAAAGGCCGCCAAGAAGGCTCCTGCAAAGAAGGCCGCTAAGAAAGCAGCCAAAGACAGCAGCTCTGAAGAAGAGTAAACCCTCTTGGGTTTTGAATCCGATTTCCAACCAAGCCGGACTTCCCCACCAGGAAGCCCGGCTTTTTCGTGTCTCCCCACAATTTCCCCTTCCCTCTGCACGAGCCTTATCTAGTCTCCCGCCCGCACAGGCTCTCTTCCTTGAGAGTTGAAATTTGAAATTTGAAATTTATGAAAATCGTCGTCGCATACTCCGGAGGCCTTGATACCTCCGTCCTCCTCCTCTGGCTCAAAGAAAAATACAACGCAGAGATCATCGCCTACTGCTCCGATTGTGGCCAAGGCGACGAACTCGACGGCCTCGAAGCCAAGGCTCTCTCCACCGGCGCGTCCAAGTGCTACATCGACGACCAGAAGGAAGAGTTCGCACGCGACTACATCTTCCCAATGTTCCAAGCGAATGCAATCTACGAAGGCCGTTACCTTCTCGGCACCTCCATCGCCCGCCCCTGCATTACCAAGGGCATGGTTGAAGTCGCCCTCAAAGAAGGCGCGGACGCCATCGCCCACGGCGCCACCGGCAAGGGTAACGACCAGGTTCGCTTCGAGCTTTCCGCCGCCGCCCTCGCGCCAGACATCAAGATCATCGCCCCATGGCGCGACGCTGAGTTCCGCAAGGAATTCCCAGGCCGCAAGGAAATGATCGAATACGCCGAAAAGCACGACATCCCAGTCAAGGCCTCCATGAAGAAGCCCTATTCCATGGACCGCAACCTGCTCCACATTTCCTTCGAGGCAGGTGCTCTCGAAGACACCTGGTATGACGCCACCGGCGAGCGCGACCGCGACATGTATGTGCTCTCCGTTTCCCCCGAGGAAGCACCCGACAAACCACAGATGCTACAGTGCCTCTTCGAAAAAGGCGATATCATCGGCCTCCAGACCGATGGACTGGCGGAACTCATCGCCAATCTCGGCGACTTCAAAGTCCTCGGTGAAAAGGACGGCTACACCCTACTCACCCCATACGGCATCATGCGCGTCCTCAACGCCCTCGGCGGCGCACACGGCATCGGCCGCATCGACATCGTCGAGAACCGCTTTGTCGGCATGAAATCGCGCGGTATCTACGAGACCCCCGGCGGCACCATCTTACTCGCCGCACACCAAGATCTGGAAACGCTCGTCATGGATCGCGACCTCCAGCAGACCCGCGACACCCTCATCCCGAAATACGCCCAACTCGTTTACAACGGCTTCTGGTTCGCACCCGAGCGCGAAGCAATCCAGGCGCTCGTCACCGAGTCACAGAAAAAAGTCTCCGGCGAAGTCCGCCTGAAACTTTACAAAGGCAACGTCATGCAAGCTGGCCGCCGCAGCCCGCACTCCATGTACGACGAAGACGTAGCCACCATGGAAGGCGGCCAAGAGGAAGCCTATAACCAGGACGACGCCACCGGCTTCATCGCCCTGAATGCACTGCGCCTAAAAGCCAACGCCAAGCAGAAGTAGCGATAGAGGTAGGAACGGCGCATTGATTTGCGCCGCTCCCCCCCCCTCCGAACTGGACAAGCGGATCTCCCGCATCCGGCTCTCCAGTCAGTAGTTTACTCCGTTACGGAGACTGATCACTTCAGAACTTTGGTCATTCATCAGGCAAAAGAGCCCGAGTTCTGCAAAGTAGCGGTTTGGCCAGCGTTGATGATCCCGCCCTCGGCCACGACTACGAAGGCCGCGCCGCTTTCGCAGGATGGAGCGCCAGAGCACTTACCAGCGATGGTATACCGCCGTGCTTCACCTCTTGTGAAAAATCTGCTGTAGGCAGGGCGCAACAACAGCATGGGGGTTCAGCCCCATGAACCATGTTCCAGGCAATGCCCGTGCTGTAGGCACGGTGGATGGTTGCGCATTTCCCGCGTGCATTCAGCACGCATGGGCTTGGTTTGGGTAGTTCATGGGGCTAAACCCCCATCCTGTTGTTGCATCTCGCCTACAGCGAGGAAGAAGCCAGCGCAGCTACACAGATCAGAAAAATTGATCCGAATGGGGTCGATTCATAAGACTACTTAGCGGCTTTGCGCCTCTGCGGTTCAATTCCGAGCTAGCCACTCGTTCGTTAGTTCCCCAAAGGCAGGTCACCCAAGGTGCACCAACCAAGAGATCGCCTTGATAATGGCGACGATGACTCCGATAAAACTAAGAATCACAGCAAGGATGCTGAGCCCGCCGCCACGGGTCTTCGGAGATAGAGCTAGGACAATGCCGAGCACGCCGAAGATGAAGGCGATGGAGGCAAGGAGAAGCCCACCGAAGGCGCCGACTTTAAAACTAAGAATCGCCGCAATGATCGCGAGGATGGATGTGATGCTAAATGATGCTTTACTAGAGGCCATGGGAAAATGCTTACCTTGAATTTCAGGCAGTGAAACCGGCTTTCACCGCCCGCTATGCTGCTCCCCCTCCTCCACGGCGGCGAGCATGATGCGCAATGCGCCGCCAGAGATCCAAATTTCCCAGAGAAGGCAGACTAGGGAGGTTCCCATAATTAACAGGGCGAAGCCGAACGACACCACCCCTACACTTTCCCAATCACAGATAACCCCGACCATGGACACGACACAGAGGAGCAGGCTCACCGCACCGAGGAGCTGCATCGCGCGGATGAGCACGAGCCTGCGCCCGAGATTGTCGATCTGTAGTTTCAGCACGCAATCGCGCTTCGAGATCCAATCGCCATGCAAGGTACGGATGAGGGCGGAGAGGTGCAGGAAGCGGTTCGTGTAGGAAAGAAAAAGCAGGCTGACGGCCGGGAAAAGCAGGGCTGGAGTGGAAACCTCAAGGGTCATACGTGAATTAGAGCGGCTTGCGGCGGATTTGCAACCCGGGAGAAGCGCATCCTCCTTGCAAAATCTACGGGCTTCGCGATTCTCCCCCCCATGCGCAACGCGACCCCATTGGTTCTGACCCTCTTCCTGGCGATCACCGCCATTTTCCTGTCCCTACGGGATACGCCTCCTTCTGCCCCGAAGGTAGACGCGCAGGCTACAGAGATAGAGAAACATACTGGCTCTGAGGAGAAGTCCGGGCCAGCAACCCCGTCAGATGATGAAAGCACTTCCAAGGCAGCCCCATGGCCGACGGAGAAATCTGACATCCCCGCAGACCCCCAGGCGGTGTTCGGGAATCTTGCGAACGGCTTCCGCTACATGATCCTGCCAAACTCGGATCCGCCGAACCGACTCTCGATCCGCCTCCACATCGCCGCAGGCTCTCTGGTAGAAGCTGATGACCAGCGCGGAATCGCCCATTTCCTAGAGCACATGGTTTTCAACGGGACGAAGACCTACAAGGATGCAAACAAGCTGATCCGTGAGATGCAGACACGCGGTATCGCCTTTGGCGCGCACGTGAATGCCTACACCTCCTTTGATGAAACGGTTTACATGCTGGATCTTCCGGATTTGGAAGAGGACACGATGGATCTCGCATTTGGGATCATGCGCGACTTCGGTGACGGTGCGCTTCTAAGCAAGGAAGAGATCGATGCGGAGAGAGGAGTGATCCTTTCGGAAAAGGCGTCCCGCGATTCCGTAAGCTACCGGATGATGCAGCAGCAGTTCAGCGCGTTGCTTCCGGACTCACTCATCGCGAAGCGTTTCCCTATCGGTGTGGAGGAAGTGATCAAGACCGCCCCACGCGAGCGTTTCACGGATCTCTACAGCCGCTACTACATCCCTAGTAAGATGACATTCGTAGTTGTCGGAAACGTGGACGCGGCGGAGATGCAAGAAACGATCAAGGCCAGATTCGGATCAATGCTGAATCCTGAGAACCCCGGCGGCGACCCGGATCTCGGTACGGTATCGACGCCAGAGGGAGTCGTGCCACACGTTTTCTCAGATCCAGAGGTCGGCACCACGGAAGTTTCGCTGAACCTAATTCGCCCTTACGAGCTGAAACCTGACACCACTGAAACCCGCGCGAACAAGTTCCCAGTGCAGATCGCGAATTTCATCATCGGCAGGCGCTTCGACCGCCTTTCAAAGGAAGAAAACTCGCCTATCGCGGCGGGTAGCGCATCGAAATACGCGCTCTTCAATGAGCTTGAGCTAGGCTCCGTTTCCATTACCGCAGCCGACGATCGCTGGCCGGAAGTAGTTCCCGTGCTAGAGCAGGAATTCCGCCGCGTGCTGGAACACGGCGTCCTCGATGCCGAGCTTTCCGAGGCTAAGGCGAACCTCCTCAACGCCTACCAAGAAGCGGTGAAACGCAAGGCGTCCCGCAAGTCAGAAACCCTCGCCACCGCCATCGCCAGATCCATCAATGACGCGACCGTCTATTCCACACCGGAAACGGATCTGGAACTTGCAACGGCAGCTCTCGACGGCATCACTGCAGAGAGTGTGCACAACGCTTTCAAAGAATTCTGGAAAGCCACCGGATACCATCTTGTGCTCTCCACTAAGTCAGAACCGGAAGGCGCCCTCGGTGATCTTGCCGCCTACTATCAAGACTCCACCAGCGTCGAGGTCGCTCCACCAGCAGAACGCGAGGCGGTGCCATTCGGCTACACGGATTTCGGAAACGCCGGAAAAGTTGCGACCACTGTGGAAGTGGAAGATCTCAATGTGACGCAGATCACCCTCGCGAACAACATCCGCATCAATCTCAAGCAGACGGACTTCGAAAAAAACCGCATTCGCATCCTTACCCGCATCGGCACAGGTCAGCTTTCCCAGCCAAAGGACAAGCCACTGCTCCACGCCTTCGCCAGTGCGATCTACGATGGCGGCGGACTCGGCAAACACTCGAACGACGAGCTTTCGGAAATCCTAGCCGGCCGCAATGTCTCCTCCAGATTCGGAATTTCGGAGGATGCATTTAGCCTATCTGGCTCCACCACTCCGGACGACCAGCTCCTCCAGCTCCAGCTCATGGCCGCGATGATCACCGATCCCGGCTACCGCCCAGAGGCTCTCTGGCAGTTCCAGAAATCCATCCCCGTCCTCTTCCAAAACCTCAAGCACACCACTAGCGGCCCGATGAAAGAGATGGACGCATGGCTGCACGGCGGCGATTCCCGTTTCACTCTCCCCACTCAGACGGAGCTCTCGAACTACACCATTGATGACGTGAAAGACTGGCTCACCCGCGAGCTTGAGAAAGGCTACGTGGAGATGACCATCGTCGGAGACTTCGACAAGGAAGCCCTCCTCACCGACCTACTGTCCACCTTCGGCACCCTGCCGAAGCACGCTGTGAAGCCTGCGACCAAAACCATGAATCCCCGCTCCGTGGATTTCCCGGCTCCGCCTTTGGAAAAGACCTTCACCTACGAGTCCAAAATCCCTCAAGCAGTGGCCACCGCGCTCTGGAAGACAGCAGGTATCCGCGGAAACATCCCAGAATTCCGCCGCCTGAACGTCCTCTCGGATATCTACGGTGACAGGCTGCGCGAAGAGATCCGTGAAAAACTCGGAGCCTCCTACTCGCCCAACGCCGGTGCCTCCGGATCGGATACTTTAGAAGACTTCGGCTACCTCATCGGCCAGGCCATCGGTAAACCCGAGGACATCCCTCTCCTACTCAATACCATGGAAACCATCGCCACGGAACTTTCCGAAACAGGAGCCACCGCAGACGAGCTCGAACGAGCCCTCGCCCCCACTCTTTCCCAACTCGAAAAGACACTCCGCGACAATTCCTACTGGCTCTCCACCGTCCTCTCCCAATCCCAAGCCCATCCCGAGAAGCTCGACCTAGCCCGCAGCCGCGACGTAGACTACCGCTCCATCAACCTCGAAGAAATCAACACCCTAGCGAAGAAATACTTCGCCCCCACCAATCTCCACAGAATCTCCATCCTCCCGGAGGAAAACGAGCAATAGCTGCCGCTTCTCGCAGCAGATCGTGCAAGCACCGTCGCGGGACACCCCACTCTTCCTTCGAGTTTGAAATTTAAAACTTAAAGTTTCCAAAAGATGCTCCGCCTCCCCTTCCGCACCCGAGTCTGGCGAGGCGCCGCCGGTGAATTTTCAGGCTCCGGCACTGGTGCCTCCATGGACTTCCAGGATCACCGCGCCTACGCACCCGGAGACGATCCCCGCCACATCAACTGGAACGCATACGCCCGCACCGGCCAGTATTCCATGAAGCTTTTCCGCGAGGAGATCCGCCCGGTAGTAGATCTCGTCCTCGATGTCTCACCCTCCATGTTCTTCACCCCAGAGAAGGACAAACGCACCACCGAGCTTCTGAATTTCCTCACCGACTCCTCCCTCGCCGACGGAGCAACCGTCCGCATCTACGCCGTCCACGGGGATGCGCAAATGTCCATCGATCCCCTCGCCGTTCGCGCCGGGAAATGGAAAGTTGATATCAAAACGCTCTCTCCCAGCGATCCTTCCTCCCCGCCAGAAATCCATCGCCTGCCCCTGCGCTCCGGAGCGATGCGCGTCCTCATCTCCGACCTCCTCTTCCCTACCGATCCGAACCCCTACTTCCGCACCCTCGGCCAGAAACAGGGCAGCCCCATCGTCTTCGCCCCCTTTCTAGAGACCGAAGCGAACCCTGACTGGACCGGCAACTACGACTTCATCGATGCGGAGCTAAAATCCACCCATCCCCACCGCATCGAAGCAGCCACCCTCCGCCGCTATCACGAGTCCTACAAAAATCACTTCGACCAGTGGAAGCAATCCGCCCTCCGCCACCAAACACCCCTCGCCCGTATCCCCTGCGAGCCAGATCTCATGCCCGCGCTCTATAAGCACGCGCTACCTATTCGCGCACTTGAAGCCTCGAAGTAGAAAGCATGAAAATCCGAAGCACGAACAAGCAAATATGGAGAAGGGGTTTGAAAGCCCTTCTCCATATACGAGTTTAGAATTTAAAGTTTAAAGTTTCCCCAAACATGTTCGCCAATCCTCTAGGACTCCTCGCGCTGCTCGCCATTCCAGCCGTGCTGGCGATCCATTTTCTCCAGAGGAAATCCATTTCGCTACCGGTCTCAACTTTATTCCTGCTGGATAGAACGCAACGGGAAGCGACTTCCGGGCGGCGGTTTGAGAGGCTAATTCCTTCGGTCCCGTTGTGGATGCAGATTCTTGGGATCCTGCTGCTCACTTGGTTTCTGGCGGAGCCTCGGTTCCAGAAGGAGAACAGCGTGCAGCGAGTGGCGGTAGTGTTTGATTCGTCGGCATCGATGACTGTCTTTAAAGAAGAGGCGATCGAGGCACTGCGCGATAAGCTTCCGGATCTGCAAGGGAATGCCACTGCGATGGAGCTGACCTTACTGCCATCCACTCCGGGGGCGGATCGAATTTATTCCGGAACTTCGGTGGACGAGTTGGTGGAAGCGATGAAAAATGTTTCGCCGACAGGCGGGCTCGCCGATCCTTCTTATGCGCTACGTCTGGCGCGTTCCATTGTCTCGAACGACGGCGTGGTGATCTACCTCACCGATACTCCAGTGGAGTTGCTACCATATGATTCACGACTCATCGCAGTCGGGAAGCCGACTCCTAACGTTGGATTCACGGGTATCAGTTTCGAAGAAAAACAAGGAACGCTGACATGGCAGGCACTCGTGAGGAACTACGGGAACGAGCCGACGAAACGCCGTTGGTCGCTGGTGACTTCGGGAGGAGCCACCGAGCCGCGCGAGTTCGATATCGGGGCGAAAGCATTCGTGACCATCCAAGCGGCTTTCCCTACGGGTGCGCAAAACGTGAGAATCGTCCTCACGGCAGATGATTTCAGCTTGGACGACACTCTTCCCATCGTCGCCCCGCAGCCGAAGCAGCTGGAGCTTTTCACAGCCACCTCCCCGGCTTTCCGTGGACTGACTGACAAGCTCCTCCGCTCCCTCCAATCCACCCGTGCGAGCATCAACCCCGCCTCATCGGATCTTGTCATCACCAGCTACGACCCGCTTGACCCGGCCTTGCCAGAGACGAGCGCGATCCTCTTCGTCGAAGATCCGACCTCGGTTGGGAAGTATTTGAAAGGAGGCATCCTCGCGGAATCGCATCCGCTGATGGACGGGATCAACTGGCAGGCTCTGCTTGTCCGCGAAACTCTGGATCTCCCCCGCCAGCCAACCGACCGAGTGCTGCTCTGGCAGGAGAAACGCCCGCTCATTTTCCTCCGGGAAAACGCAGGAAAACGTATCCTATGTTTCAACTTCGACCTCCGCCTCTCCAACGCCACCCAGCAACCCGCTTTCATCGTCTTGCTCCACCGCTTCGCGGAATCGTTGCGCACTTCCAAGGTCGCCCCGCAGGCTCTGAACCTGGAGACAGGACAGCAGATCCGGATCGCCACTGCACCGGGGCCGGTGGATCTCACTGCGACCGATACGGAAGGAAAAAAAGTCCCCGCACCCAGCACCAACCGAGCACCCTCGAAACCGGGATTCCTGACCATCACGCAAGAGGGAGCGACTGAACTCCAATTGGGTGGCGTGGCCGGAGCGGAAGACGAAACGATCCCCCTCCTCACGGCCGCAGTCCATTTCGCAGACACCCGGGAAGCTGATCTCTCAGACTGCGCACCCGGCGAACCCTTCCAAACAGCCGGTGATGCATCGCTGAAACTCCACACCACATCTGATCCCCTCGCCCGACTGTGGCTCCTCCTACTTCTCGTCGCCCTTCTAGTGGCCTGGTATTTCACCGCAGGGAAACAGCAACGTGCCGGGGTGGCGTCTTCCAGAACGCCACCCCGGCAGGATACCGTTTGAGTGTGGCTCTCTGAAGAACGCACTCCACATGCAAGCCATTCCAAACACCTCTCAAGAAAAGTCCTTTCCCATTTCGGAAATCCGAACTATAGGTGCCGCGTGAGTTTTCTGACCCGCCTGTTACTTCTCCTCTGCGTTTTCGCAGGGATTGGGACGGGTATGGTTCACAGCTACTCACATGGCGAGAAGGACGAGTGTGCTTCCCATTGCGAATCCGGCTCCCACGGGAAGGAACTTCCTTCCGACCACGACGAGCAGGATTCAGCTCCGCACCATCATCATTGCTGCCACGTTCAGAGCGCCGACCGGGTGCTCGACTCCATGGCGATGAAAGTCGCTTTCCAAGAGATTCTTCTGGAGATCTCCACCGACCATTCCCTAGCTCCCGACGAGCCAGTGTTTTCGTTGGATAAGCCGCCGCTAATCTGAAGCCGCAGTCTGCCGTTTTCCGGCAGTAAAAGTTCCACCTGGAATCTTTTCCAGGTGAGCCACCCGTCCGCATGGCGCGATCGCGCCCGTATTGCGGACACCCCGACTTCACGATTCCAAGCGAACACCCTACTATGAATTTCCAAAAACAGATCCTCTGGTTCATCTGCGCACTCGCGCCGACAACCCTACTTCCCGCAGAGCCGGTCGAGATCCTTTCCTACCAAAGCATCCCCTCCCGCATCAAGAACGGTAATCCGGTGCTGGCCGCAGCACACTTCCGCATCGACGAAGCTGTGGGGCGCATGAACCAATCCGGTCGACTCCCCAACCCTTCCTTCGAGACGGGCACGGATCACAATATCCAATCAGCCGAAGGCAGCATCGAGATCGGCTTTTCTCAGAAATTCCCGATAACAAACCGGCTAATGCTTGAGAAAAAAATCTCTGCGGCGGGAGTAGAAGCGGCTGCGGCAGAAGTAAAAGATGTCGAACGGTTACTTGTCGCGGAAGCGCGGGCAGAGTTTGTGAAGATACTCTCGATACGGGAACGGCTAGCACTGCTGAATCGGCAGAAAACACTTTCCACAGAATTGGCGGATTTCATCTCCAGTGCATCAGAGCGCGGGGAGATATCATCTCTCGATGCGGCGCAGGCACGGCTAGCGGCACTGCGGATCACCACCGCAGAACGCCGCCTAAAAACGGAGGAAACTGCAACTCTCGGAAAGCTCAGGCCGCTGGTGGGAATCGCAGCAGATACAGGAGTTAAACTTTCTGGAAACGTTCCGCCGGTTTCCATCCCTGGAACTGCATCGCTAGACAGACCGGATCTCAAAGCTGCCAAGATCGATCTCATGGCCGCCGGAACTGAAATCGAACTGGAAACCGCGAGGAAACGCGATGACATCGAAGCTTCTATCTTCGCAGCCGGAGAGCGGACAGAAGATGCTCCCAACGGATTGGAAAACGAGGGCATCATCGGATTCAAACTCAGCATCCCCCTACCCTTCTGGAACGACAACAGCGGGAACATCGAGGAAGCCACTGCACGCCGCAGCCGCAAGGAGATGGAAGTGAAAGCTCTCGAACGCGAAATCCACCACCAAGGACAAACCGCCCTGACGGAGATGCGCCAGTGGGCAGCACTTGTTTCCGAACTAGATCAACAACTCCTCCCCCTCGCCAAAGAACAAACCGACCTCCTTGAGGAAGCCTACCGAAAAGGCCAAGGTGATCTCCAAGCTGTCCTCAGCTCCCGCGAACAAACCCTCGAACTGCTCGCCTCCAAACTGGATGCGACCCGCGAGTTCCGACTCGCCCGCATCCGCTACGAAACATCCCGCGGCAACTTCTAATAAAAATTTATCATCATGAATCCTCAATTTCACCCCCCCCAAATCATCCCATTTCTCTTCACTATCTGGTTTTTCGCCTCTCCGGCAAAAGCGGACACCAACACCATTGTCCTAGACGAGACGGGCGTGAAGAACCTCCGTATCGAGACCGTCATGGTCGAGGAGACCAATTTCGAAGAAACCTTCTTCTCCCTCGGCCACATCGAGGCAGTCCCGGAAAACATCGCTGCGGTAAGCAGTCGTATCTCAGGACGCGTAGTCGGCCTCGAAGTCAGCCCCGGGGACTTCGTGGAGAAAGACCAAGAGGTCGCGAGTATCGAATCCCGCCAGCCCGGCGATCCCCCTCCGGTAATTTTACTGAAATCTCCGATCAGCGGACTGGTCACCCACCGCGAGATCCGGCTTGGCGACCCAATCAATCCGGATACCCATCTAATGGAGATCACCGATGTCGGCGAGATGTATGCGGTCGCAAAAGTGCCGGAGCACCTCGCAGGAAAGATCGCCCCCGGGACACTGGCGCACATCCGAGTGATCGCGGTACCCGATAAGGTTTTCGAAGGAAAGATGGTCAGGTTCGGCACCAGTGCGGATGAAGAAAGCGGAACCATCGATGCTATTTTCCTACTGCCAAATCCTGAGCGGAGATTGCGGATGGAAATGAGAGCAGAATTTTCCATCGTGCTAAGCAGCAGGCCTAGCGTGATGTCTATTCCCCGCGCCGCACTTCAAGGTGAGGCCGCGGATCGTTTCGTTTACCTCAAACACTTCGATCTCCCAAACGCTTTCGTGAAAACCCCGGTGATCATCGGTGAAATGAACGACCGCTACGCCGAAGTCGTATCCGGCCTCTTCCCTGCAGATGATGTCGTCACGCGGGGCGCGTATTCCCTCTCCTTCGCAGGTGCCAGCAGCATTTCCCTAAAAGATGCACTCGATGCCGCCCACGGCCACGAGCACGCGGATGACGGATCCGAACTCAACGGCAATGAGAAAGAAGACGAGCACGATCATGCCGAGGACGGCGCCCACGAGCACACCACAAGCCCGCTGTGGAAATACTCAACCATCCTGCTCGCCGTGCTCCTAGTCGCTTCGTTTTTCACCAAGTGGATGACCCCGCAGGCAGACGAAAAAGTCTCTAGCTAACACCTTCCCAAATCCCATGCTTAACAAAATGATCAGATGGTCGCTCGCCAACCGAGCAATCGTCATCGCCATCTCCCTGCTAGTGATGGTCACCGGCATGCGCACCGCCACGGAGCTTCCCGTGGAAGTCTTGCCCGATCTCACGAAACCAACTGTCGTGATCCTCGTAGAGGCGCCAGGACTCTCCCCCGAAGAGGTGGAGAGCCAGATCACGATCCCAGTCGAAACCTCCCTCATGGGTGTGCCCGGTCTCACCCGACTTCGCTCGAACTCCGACGTCTCACTCGCCCTGATCTACGCGGAGTTCGATTGGGATACAGACATTTACCGCGCCCGAGTGCTCGTGCAGGAGCGGCTCCAATCCGCCCGCGAAAAACTCCCCGAAGGCATCGAACCTTTCATGACACCCGTCGCATCGCTGATGGGTGAAATCCTGTTGGTCGGTGTCCGCTCGACGATTCCAGAAGGCGAGCCAGACGCC
Organism: Akkermansiaceae bacterium; assembly: GCA_905182475.1. Lineage (GTDB taxonomy): Bacteria > Verrucomicrobiota > Verrucomicrobiia > Verrucomicrobiales > Akkermansiaceae > Luteolibacter. Next base: position 48,187 of record CAJJBR010000013.1, read on the forward strand.
ATGGCACCAAGCGAGGTGCGAACGCTCGCCGATTGGACGATCAAGCCCCGCCTCCAGAACATCCAGGGGATCGCAGAAATCCTCAACATGGGTGGCGGCGTCCGCCAGATCGAGATCCAGCCCGACCCCAACCGCATGATGGCGAACGGAGTCAGCATCGCGGAGCTACGCACGGCTGCTGAAAATTCCGCCGCGCGGACTTCCGGCGGTTTCCTGAACACAGGGCCGACGGAAATCATGATCCGCAATCTCGCGATGAGCACCCAACTCGATGACATCGCGCAGACTGCTGTAAAAAAGATCAACGACAGGCCGATCTCTATCGGTGATGTGGCGGATGTTTTCTGGGGAATCGAACCGATGCGCGGTGACGCGACAATCAGCAAAGCTCCCGAGAAATCCCCGACCTACGGAGTGATCATGTCCATCACGAAATCTCCCGGAGTCGATACCCGTGAGCTGACTGCAGAGATCGCTAAGGCGCTGAAAGAACTCGACCCCTCCCTGCCTCCTGGGATCGAGACCACAACCCTTTTCCAACAAAAAGACTTCATCGACCACGCAATCGGAAACCTAACCGAAGCCATCCGCGACGGCGCGATCATGGTGACCATCGTCCTCTTCCTTTTCCTACTGAACTTCCGCACCACCGTCATCACCCTGACGGCCATGCCAATGTCCTTTGCTGTGACCATACTGGTTTTCAAAGCCTTCGACATCAGCGTGAACTCCATGACCCTCGGCGGACTCGCTGTAGCTATCGGCATGGTGGTGGACGATGCCATTGTGGATGTAGAAAACGTCTTCCGGCGCTTGCGTGAAAATGCGAACAAGCCCAATCCCTCCACCAAGCTACAGGTCATCGCGAAAGCCTCCGGCGAGGTGCGGAACTCCATCCTCTACGCCACGGTTCTAATCATCCTCGTCTTCCTCCCGCTGCTCGGCCTCACCGGGGTGGAAGGGAAACTTTTCGCTCCCATCGCCATCGCGACCATCGTTTCCATGATCGCGTCCTTCATCGTTTCGCTCACGGTCATCCCCGTCCTCTGTTCTTACCTCCTGAAACCGAAGGAAGGAAAAAGCCACAAGGACGGGAAGCTAATCCTCTTACTAAAATGGCTTTTGGAAAAGACCCTGTTACGTGCAGCTCTCGCCCAACCCTTAATGGTTATCGTGCTCGCGCTCGCGCTGATGCTCGCCTCGTTCTCCCTATACCCGAGGATGCACAAGGACTTCCTCCCGCGCTTCGAGGAGGAGACGGCATTGGTCGCCGCGACGGCTGCGCCCGGTACCTCCCTTCAGGAAATGAACCGAATTTCCGATGTCATCGAGCAACAGATCCTCTCCGTCCCGGAAGTGCGGCAAGTCGGACGCAGACTCGGACGCGCGGAACGCGGTGACCACGTGGTGCCTGTTTCCACCGCGGAGTTCGACGTCGATTTCATCGATACCGACGACGATCCGAAAGCACGGTCACGTCGAGAAGTGTTGGATGATATCGCGGCGAAGGTGAGGACAGTTCCAGGCGTATTTGCAATCGTGAGTGGGCCTCTGGCGGATCGGATCGGCCACATGCTTAGCGGAGTTTCCGCACCGGTGGCGGTGAAAGTCTTCGGGCGAGATCTGGATAAGATCCGCGAGATCGGAATTGAGATCCAGAAGATCGCCAAGGAAATCCCCGGCTTCGAGGACGCGAAGCTCGACCAAGCATCTTCCATCCCTCAGCTCCGAATCGAACCAATTCGCGACCGTGCCCTCGCCTACGGGGTCTCCCCCGGCGCACTCACCAACGAGCTTTCTACACTGCTCGGCGGGAGCGAAGTCGCCCAACTTTTCGCTGGCCAGACATCAGTAAACCTCGTCATGCGCCTCCCTGAAAAATGGAGGAACTCGCCAGAGACCATTGCGGAGATCCCCATCCAGGTTTCAGAAAAGCAATGGGTGCCACTTTCACAAATCGCCGATGTCCGAGAGGCGAAGGGGCCCAACGTCATCTTCCGGGAAAACGCCCAGCGTCGCTTCGCAATCGCAATCAAACCTACCGTCCGCGACGTATCCAACCTTGCCGCGCAGTTAGAAAGGGAGGTCCGCGAAAAGGTCACGATGCCGGAGGGATACTCGGTCACCTTCGAGGGCGAGTTCCAGGCTCAACAGGAAGCCACCCGGCGCATCGTCTTGTTTTCCTCCATCGTCTTCGTTGCCGTATTTATGATGCTTTTCGGATATTTCCAGAGCATCTCCCTCGCCTTGCAGGTGCTCGTAAACATCCCTCTGGCATTGATGGGCGGACTCGCGTTCACATGGCTGATGGTCGATAACATCTCCATCGCCACCCTCGTTGGCTTCATCGCAGTGGGCGGTGTCGCGGCTCGGAACGGGATCATGATGATCTCCCATTACCTCCACTTGATGCGGCACGAGGGAGAAGGATTTACCAAGCAAATGATCATCCGTGGCACCAAGGAGCGGCTCGTCCCCGTTGTCATGACCGCGCTGTCCGCAGGGATCGCCCTAGTTCCTTTCGTCCTCGCCGGAGACCAGCCGGGGAAAGAAATCCTCCACCCGGTTGCCGTCGTCATCGTTGGCGGCCTCGTTTCCTCCTCTTTCCTAGACATGGCCGTGACCCCGGCGATATTCTGGCTGGTAGGTAGGAAAGCCGCTGCCCGCGCTCTTGCCATGAACTCCGAAGCCGCCGTCTAAACCATGTCATCCCACCACAAGGTAGATATTTCCCCTTTCCCGGCGATGTTACTGAATACGATAAACCCAATCTATCTGAATAAAAACCAACAACAACCATCTAACCAACAACATGAAAATTACCAATGTAACACTTACAGCAATGGCTCTGTTCACCCCTTACCTCTTCGCCGAAAAGGGACACAAAGGCCACGACCACAGCGATCACAGCGAAGAAAGCCACGATCACGCTAAAGAAATCGCAGGGCCCAACAAAGGCCGCATCCTCACCAGCACGGAACCTCACGCGGAGTTTTTCGTAACTCCCGAGAGAAAGGTCAAAATCACTTTCGTCGATGAAGATGGCAAAGCTCTCCCTATCAATGGACAAACCGTTTCCGCAATCGGCGGCGACCGCGCAGCTCCTACCCGTATGGTCTTTAAAAAGGACGGCAACTCACTAGTTTCCGACAAGGCACTTCCAGAAGGAAAGCTAGTCCCTATCATCATTCAGATCAAACCCGCCCCCGATTCGGACAACGTCACCGAGAAATTTAACGTCGATTTCTCAGAGTGCCCCACCTGCAAGCACCTAGAATACGCCTGCACCTGCGGCCATTAAAAAACGGCAGGGCCGGGCCGGCTCGGTCGCCCCAAAACGATATGCCGCAGGTGGAAGGAACCGTGGTTTAGAAACCGCGTCTGCAACGAGCCTCCGAGCCAAAGGGCGGTTCGCTCGTAAGGTCGCAGTTTCTAAACTGCGGTTCCTTTCCCTCCAACAACCCAAGTCTTCCTGATCACTGATCACTGATCACTCGGCACTCGGCACTTCTACCTATACTCATGATACTTCTTCGAAGAGCCCTTCACCAGCGTCACCGGATACTTCGCGGCGTTCTTTTCCATCTTCCGCTCCATCGCCTCGAACAGGTCGATCCCTAGGTTATCTGCCAACTCCACAAGATAGACGGCCACATCAGCGACTTCGTCTTCGATTTCCTCCCGTTTTTCCACCACGCGAGCCGCAACCTCATCCGGAGTTTTCCACAGGAAATGCTCCATCAGTTCGCTTGTCTCGATGGATATCGCCATCGCCATATCCTTTGGATTGTGAAACTGCGCCCAGTCTCGCTCATCCCGGAACCGGCGGATCTTTTCGGTGATTTCTTCTAAATTCATAGCTGCGTCCAAGATGCAACACCGTCAGGAAAAACGATAGCAAGAATGTTTACCGGCATTCTCCATGTCCTCGTTTTGGGATGTAGACATAGAACTCGTGCTCCCGTCACCATGTAGGCGACATCAAAACCTTTCTCGCCATTTTCATCATCCCTCTCCTCGCCCACGCAGCGGAGAAGCCAAATTTCCTAATTATCTTCACAGACGACCACGGCTACGGCGATGTGTCCACCTACCACGAATCTGGCAGGAAGGAACCGAAAGGAATTCGACGAGCTAGCAACGATCCTGCGCGCACAGATCCAAGAAGGCGGCAAGACCCCTTGGCAGAAACGGTAGGCAAAAAACTCTGCGATTCTGTGGATTCCAGCCGGTCGAATACAACGACAGCGTTTTCACCGCCCGCCATCGCCGCGAAAAAAGAAGGTAAAACACAAAGCGTGGCATTCTGGAGAACGCCACTCCTACCCTACCCTACCCTACCCTAGCCTACCCTTCCGTGAGGAAGTTCTGGATGAGGGCGAGGCCGGCGTCCTGGCTTTTCTCCGGGTGAAACTGGCAGGCGAGGACTTTGCCTTTCTCAACTGCGGCGGTGAATTTCTCACCCGCGTAATCGGTGACGGAGGTTTTCCATTCATCATCCGTGTGGACCGGATAGTAAGAGTGGACGAAGTAAAAATATGGCTCGGCACCGAGGCCTTTCCAGAAGCCGGAATCCTCTGCCTGTGGGACGGTGCCGTTCCAGCCCATCTGTGGGATCTTTTTCCCATCTTCCTCGCGGAAACGGACGCAGCGACCTTGGACGACGCCGAGGCCATCGACGCCAGGCGCTTCATCGCTACCTTCGAAGAGGATTTGAAAGCCTACGCAGATGCCGAAGTAGGGCTTCCCGGCGGTGATCCATTCTTTCAGGGGTTCCACAAGATCGCGCTTGGCGAGCTGGGCCATGACATCGCCGAACTCGCCCTGGCCGGGGAGGATGAGGTGAGTGATGCCTTCGAGATCCTGCGGGCTGCAGACAGGCTGCGGATCGTAACCTAGGGCATGGAGTGCGTTTTCCACACTGCGGAGGTTTCCCCCGCCGTAGTTCAGGAGGCCAATGTTCACAGTGCTTCCTTGGTGGAGGGGATGCCTTTCACGCGCGAGTCCTTCTCACATGCCTCGCGGAGGGCGCGGGCGAGTCCTTTGAAGATGGCTTCTGCGATGTGATGCCCATCGCGGCCATAGAGGAGCTCTACGTGGATGTTTGCCCGAAGGTTCGATGCCAGGGCGCGGCAAAACTCCTCCACGAGGGTGAAGGGCATGTTGGGCGCGGAGGGAGTGCCGACAGGTGCTCGGAACTCCAGGTGCGGGCGGTTGCTGAGATCTACGACGACCCTAGCGAGCGTTTCATCCATGGGAAGATAGGCGCAGCCGTAGCGGCGGATGCCTTCCTTGGTGCCTAGGGCTTCCTTCATGCATTCCCCGATTACGATGCCGGTGTCCTCGATGGTGTGGTGGAAATCGACTTCGATATCGCCATCGACTTTCACATTGAGATCGAAGAGGCCGTGCTTGGAAAAGAGGGTGAGCATGTGGTCGAAGAACGGGATGCCCGTCTCGATATCGGATACTCCGGAGCCATCGAGATCGATACTTAGTTCGATCTCGGTCTCCGCCGTCTTTCTGCTGCGTTCTGCTTTTCTGCCACTCATAATTAAAAAATTCCCGTTTCCCTTAGCCTTAGGGAGTCTCCATTCCAGCGCGCTCGCGGAGCTTCACGAGGTAGAGCTCGGGCACGCCGTTTGTCTTGGCTTCATCGATGTTGGCTTTTTTCTCCTCACCGGCCCCTCCTGCAAGCTTGCCCCATGCCACCCGGTAGGTCTCGGCAATGGGAGTCTCGCGCGGAGTTTTCTTGGTCTCCAAGCGCCTTGTCTCCCCCTCCACCTGGCGGCGCGCCTCATCAAGGGACTCCTTGTGGAAGGCATCCGGGGTGACCCATGGCTCGCGAGCTTCCTTTTCCTGCTGGTAGTGGGCGACGACGCGCTCTTCCTTCTCTGCGAGGGCGCGCAAGGTTTGCTTACGGTCTTCCGGTGACATGGTTGCGAGCCCCGACTCCCTCTTTTCCATACGACTGGAGAGGCTGGCGAGATTCTCATCGATGCTGTTCTGGTAGACGGAGAGGACTTGCTTGATGAGGTTCGCAATTTCATCGCGGCCGGCTGCATCAGAGAAGGTCTTTTCGTATTTGGTAAATGCCCGCAGCGCGCTGAGGAAATCCCTGCGCCCGACGGCTTTCTTGATGGCCTTCCCCGCGATGGTGGCATCGTACTCGTAGGAGTTCGCCATGTAATCGTCTGCGGAGACCATTTCCTCGCCGAACTTTATGCCGCCGTTCTGAACAATTGCGTATTCTTCGGTGAGATAGTCGTGGATTTTCTTTGCCTTGGAAAGGCTGGTGCTCTCCGGGTAAGTGCTAATGAAAGCATCTACCTTCTCGATGCGTTTCTCATACGCAACTTTGGGAAGTAGCTCGGGGGTGGGAGTAAAGCCTTCGATTTTCTTGAAAGCCTTGTCGTCCTCTTTCTCCTTATCGATGTATTTCACGTCACTCTTGGCGACGATTTTCTCATCACGGATGGTATCGGTGACTTTCACCTCGAGGATATAGTTTCCATCCACCTCGCGGAGAACCTTGCCATCAAATTTATCCCCGTTTTTGAGGACGATGGTATCGGCGGGTGCGAGCTGTAGACACGAGAGCCACATTACGGCGGCGAACGGGGTTTTCAGGATTTTCATATGGCTCTTGGGATTCGTATTTCTAACGGAAATAAATGACTATTTTGGAGATTAGCACAAGGACGGATCATTGGTCTAGTCGAGTTCTTTCACCGAGACAGGTTTATTATCGGGGCCGATGAGGAGAATTTCTGTGGGACCTACGTCGATACGGATGGTGTGGTTCCGCCCTTCCGGGCCGCGGTTCACGCCTTTGAGCGGCTTTCTGGAGAGTGCGGCTTTTGATTCCGCAGAGATTTCCGCGCCATAGATATACGTGATGCCAAATTCCCTGATCAGAGCGGCCTGGAGCAAATCCGTGTGGACTAAGGGCCTGTGGATGGAGGCCATCGGGAGCTTTACTGCATGCGTTTCCAATACTTCCAGAAAGGGGCGGCCGAGCGCGGCAAGGCGGGCTCCGGACATTCCGAGGAGGCCGGTGGTAGATTCGACGAAGAGCATTCTGAGGTCTGAGATCGGCAGGCCTACGAGATCCACATCGGGAGGGCACTCCGCTATATACTCAGCGGCACCGAAATGCTCTGCGGTAGTGGTTGCTAGATCGTCCGCCCACATGAGCCAGGCCTCGTCCAGGGTGATGGCAGCGACATCCAGCGAAGCCTGCAGCGCGAGGCTGTAGAGAAATGCCCGGCCTGCGAAGATGCTGTCGGGATCACTGTCCTCGTAGAGCCGTAGCTCAGGGCCGTTTGAGAAAACGGCCTTTGCTTTTTCCAGAGTGGAAACGGCCTTTTCACGGAAGTCATTATCTCCGGTGATCCTGTATGCGGATGCATAGGCGGAAATCACGCGAAAGGTCGCGACTGCGTTCGCCCTGGCACCTGCTTTGCCTTGATCCATGCGCTCGTCGCGGACTTTGAGCAGTTTTCTCCGGGCGCTTTCGTAGAGCTCCCTTGCCTTCGCCGTATCGCCGCCTTTGCCCTCGGCGATTTCTTCCGGGGATTTCACGGAGGCGATGCTGTTGGCGCGGAAATACTTACTGAGGGGGTCGACTTCCGAGGGGAGATTGCCCATGGATTTCATACCCGTGGCCTGCATCCATAGTTCCATCTCTTCCCCGGTGAGGATGGTCTTGATCTCGTCCTCTCTCCAGAGCCAGCGGTCAGTGCTGCCCGTGCTGTCCGCGCCGAGTGTGAACAGCCCGTTGCCGGCAGCGTATTTCCGCTCGATAAAATCCAGGACGCTCATCGCGCGCTCTAGGGCACGCTTGTCACCCGTGACTTCGAAGCAATCGAGCAGACTATTTACGATACTTGCCTGGGTGGCGCTATCGCGGTAGAACCCGGGGAGAGCCCATGATTTGCCGCGCCGAGAGCTGAATACGCCGCCGTCTAGGGGATCGAACATCGGGCTAGAGATAAGATCATCGAGCAGGTAGCCGGCCACCATACGGCACTTTTCGCGCAAGCTATCTGGGATCGCTTCCATGCGCGCGCCTAGGGCAAAAAGATCCAGCGCGCCGGACGGGAAGAGGCCGCCGGCTTCGTCGAAAGTCCGTGAGGCGGGATCGTAGAGGGAGGTGAGCTGACGCAAGGCTCTGGTCGCATCATTTCCCCGATCCACGCTTATCTCACGGTTATCCATCCTCTCCAGCATGCGGCGGCGGCGGTTTTTCTGGTCCCTGCTGCTGTTCTTGAAAACATACGAGGGATCGTCCGTCCAGGTGCGCCCGACCATGACGTGGGATTGGGAGAAAAGCGCGGTGCTGGCGTTTTTCTGTGAGGATGTCAACGGGGTCCAGGCAACCGGGTTCGCATCGGGAGTCATCCAGATCATGAGGGGAAGCTGGGGGCCGATTCCAATTTCCGCACAAAGAATAGCACTCAGTATCCCGATCTCATGGGCGGCGTCCCCGTCGATCAGGACAGGGACATAGAAGTTGTTGATTTGATCTACGACCTCAGGGTTCTTTTCCAATTCACGGAAGATTCGGTAAAACGACGACTGCTGTGGCAATGCAACGACGGCAAGGACGAGACGGTTCGAATCCTTTGCCAGCTTGAGTGATTCCGCCGTCCACGGCTGCCAGTAAATCGCGGAATCCTTCTGGGAGCGGTAAATTTCCCCCGGCAGGCCTCCGAGCCGGTTTTCCTGAGCCCCCGCGGAAACATCGCCAGAAAACTTTCCCGGGATCTCCTCGATCCTCGTTTCCTCCCCGCCGCAACCAGCGAGAACCCAGATCCCCATGAAAAGGAACACCCTCAATAAAAAACGGCCGCAATATTTCTTAGTCACTCTCAAGTCCGAGCAGCTTCCACGAATCGCCCTCATTTGCCAAGCCACAAGAAAAGACTTCCGCTACGGGCGGCCATTGCTAATCTGCGCCAACAAATCTCATCTCTTTCCCCGCGTGATCAGTATCGCAATTTCCAGCCAAAAGGGAGGTGTGGGTAAAACCACACTCTCAATCAACCTCGCCCATGCCTTTGCGCGCGCAGGGCTGAACACTCTTCTAGTCGATGCCGACCCGCAGGGCTCCGTAGGCCTCTCGCTTACCAGGCAGTCGCGTTTGCTCTCCGGCTTCTATGATTTCCTAGCAGACCCGGGCATCCCAATGGAGCGACTTATCGTGCCGACTCGGTTGGAAACCTTTTCACTCGTCGCCGCAGGACAGGCCAGTGACTACGAGGCTGGGAACGGCTCGTCCGGATCGCACCTAGCACGCGTCCGCGCATTTCTAAGGAACGCCTCAGCCCGCCGCTACGATGTCTGCCTAATCGATACTGCGGCAGGACTTTTCGGAGTGACCAACGACACCATCGCCTCAGCAGACGCGCTGATCATCCCGCAGCAAGCGGAGCCGCTCGGCATCCGCTCGGTTCCGAAACTCCTGGAAGGTCTCAACCGCCTCCGCATCATCAACCCGCATCTGAACGTGCTAGGCGTGTGCCTGACCATGCTTCAGAAAAACCTCGCGGAGAGCACCGAGGCAGACTTTTCGCTGCGCCAGCTTCTCCCGCCGGAGATGCTTTTCACAACTTCCATCCCACGCGATGACATTTTTATCAGAGCCAGTGCCAAGGGACTACCCGTCGGCGTCATGGACGGAGGCGAAGGTGCGGAGGCCGTGTTCGATTCGCTCCGTGCGGAGATTCAGGGAAAACTTGAGAAATCACAGCAACGAACTGCATTCAACGCACACTGATGGATCAGGTAAATCCGTGGCTCGACCCCTCTGAAGTTCGGCACCTCGCCGAGCAGCTTCTGCGCCCAGTGGCACCCGCCCGCCTTGCTGCAGCAGATCCCGGCTTCGACAAAGCGTTTGTAGGCTTCACCAATCCGAATAGGCAGAGCGTGGAAACCCTCCCGCCCGAGGAGGAAGCAACACCGACACCTCCTCTGTATCAGGCAGCACCACCGGAAGCTCCGACAGCGAAAATCCCACCGGGCATCATCGTCACCAACGAGCCGGAACCAGCCCCAAGCGCACCTGAGCCGGAACCCACCCAGCGAACCATCCCCAACCTACCTAAACCAGTCCGGGAAGAGGAACAAGCATTCACCCCGGCACCGCCCCAATCAGCTCCGACCAAGACCCGTTTCCTAAAGCGCATCGAGATTTTCCGCAACTGGCTGGCAAAGAATTTCAACGCCACGGACATCTTCATCCTAGATCGGGAAGGAAAAGTTATTTTTGACGAAAGCGGCCACGGTCGTCTCCATTTCATGGCGCGCAACCTTGCCTTAGCATCCCGTAATACCGAAGTGCAGGGAGGAAACGTCCACGTAAAGATCGGGCCTGAAGCCATACTTGAGGTAATTCCTTGCGAAACGCCGTATGGCCGCATCGTTCTCGGTGCCCTAGTGCCGGAGCCTCTAGCCGCCCAGCACGTCGGCACGATCACGGAAGTCCTCGTGCAAACCGCTTCCCCAGGCTGATCCAAGGAACCGACTCCACATGCAGATTAAAGTCCAGGAACCACACGCCCGCATGGATGCATATCTGGCGAGCTGTCTGGACGAACTTTCCCGATCCCGCATCCAGGAACTGATCCGCGAGCAATACATCCTGCTCAACGGCAAGCCTGCCAAGCCCCGAGATTCAGTGAAAGCCCGGGATCTCATTTCCGTAACCATCCCAGAGGCGGTTCCGGCGGAGGCCGCGCCGCAGGACATCCCGCTCGATCTCATTTTCGAAGATGAACATCTCCTCGTCATCCACAAGGCACACGGCATGGTCGTCCATCCAGCGCCCGGCAATCCGGATGGGACGCTGGTGAATGCACTACTTCACCATTGCAAGGGGCAGCTCTCCGGTATCGGAGGAGTCGAGCGTCCCGGCATCGTCCACAGGCTCGATAAGGATACCTCGGGCTGTATTGTAGTCGCGAAAACCGATCCCGCCCACCAAGGGCTCGTCACCCAGTTTTCCGAACGAACGACGATGGAAAAACTCTATCTCGCCGTCACCCACGGCATCCCGACTCCGGAAAAGGACACCGTCTTCACCCACATCGGGCGCCATCCGGTGAATCGCCAAAAGATGGCCGTCGTGAACCCACCGGGAGGAAAAACCGCGATCACCGATTACAAGATACTCACCACCGATCCGGCGACGAAGACAGCCCTAGTCCTTTGCCACCTCCACACGGGACGAACCCACCAGATCCGCGTTCACCTCCACCACAAGGGTGCCCCGATTCTCGGTGATCCGATATACGGGAAAAAGCACGAGATCCCCTCCCCCCGCCTAATGCTCCACGCATGGCAGCTCACTTTTAACCACCCGGTTACAGGAAAGAAGCTGCATTTCACCGCCAGCCCTCCCCCGGAATTCAAACCTTGGCTGAATCTTCAGCAGGACAGCCTGTAAGTTTTTTCTGGAAAATATCCCGAAAAAGTCTAAACCTGTAGCTGCGTTCGATGCATATAGGAGCAGCAGGTGCCACTGGAAGGTCGGATTGTAGCGTAAAACACTTCTATCCACCTCCGGAGATTTCCTGAAAAACCTAGTCAAAACCAACCGCATAAAGAAACAACCCATGAAACTCAAACTCATCGCAGCACTTTCCCTTCTGGGAGCTGCATCATCATTCGGCGCACCCGGAATTTTCGGTAGCTCCGTGGATGCATTCACCACTACAAGCACCGTTTATAAAGGCAAAAACTTCAGTTCTGTCCCGGATTTCAATGGAGCGATCTTGGGATTCTTCAACCCTTCGGACTCGCAGATCTTTACCAACGCACAGATCAATACTTCCAAAAGTGGTGGCGGAGCCAATTACAGCGCTGGATTCACAGTGATCCCCGAGCCATCGGCAGCAATTCTCGGTGCCCTCGGAGCCCTCGGCTCCCTAATCCTACTTCGCAAGAGAAAATAATCTCCCCCAGGTGAGTTGCTCGGACTTGCTCCAAGTTGCACACCCCCGGAGTCCGACAGGCTTTCGAGCCTGCCGGACTTTTTCTTGTTCGCATTCCTTCTCCTTCCCACCCATCCTGAGCCGCGTGAAGTCCGGTTTCCTAGAAAAGCTCGTCTCTCGTCTCGACCGCGTCGAGCCGGGCGAGATCCAGCAGATCGTCACCCGCTTGATCCAGGAGAAAGGCTTTCTCGAAAATGTCTTCGAAGCCCTGCAGGAAGGACTGATCATTCTCGATCCGGAGGGTAGGATCATGTTCCTCAACCGCGCTTCTTGCCGCTTCTTCGGACTCGATCCTTCCGATTCCCTTGGGGAAAAGCTCTCGACCAAGATCCGGGGAATCGACGCGATTACACTAACCAAATCCAAGCAGGCAGTTTCCCGGGATATCGAAATCTTCTACCCGGAGCACCGCCTCCTGAACTTCTACCTCTCCCCCATTGACGATGCGAAAAACCACGAACTGCCGCTGGGTCATGTCATGCTCGTGCGCGATCTCACAAGCTCCCACGCGGAAACCCAGGAGAACCTGGAATCCGAGCGACTGAATGCACTCACACTGCTTGCTGCGGGCGTCGCCCACGAGATCGGGAACCCACTCAACTCGCTCGACATTCATCTCCAGCTTCTCAAACGCAAACTCCGCAAACTCGCCCCCTCGGATCGCAAAAATCTCACGGAACATGTGGATACCGCCCGCCAGGAAATCCAACGGCTCGATACGATACTCAAACAGTTCCTTCACGCCGTCCGCCCAACCACACCCAGCCGCGAGGCAAGGGATCTAAATGCAGTCCTTAATCAGACACTCAACCTCCTAGAGCCAGAAATCGCCTCACGCGGGATCACCGTAAACCTCGATCTTTCCGAGACACTTCCCCCTGCCCAGATCGATCCCGACCAGTTCCAACAGGTTTTTTACAACCTCCTTCGTAACGCCTACCAGGCCATCGCCGGGAAAGACGGCAGCATCGATATCCGCACCCGCTCAACCGATACGGATTTCCTGATTTCCATTTCCGACAATGGAACGGGAATCCCCCCGGAAAACATGGGCAGCCTCTTCGAGCCATACCGCACCACTAAGACATCCGGCACCGGCCTCGGACTCCTCATCGTCCGCCGCATCATCCGCGAGCACGGCGGGGAGATCGAAATCCAATCCCAGCCCAACGAAGGCACCAACATCCTCATCCACCTCCCCCACACAGCCCCCTCGCCAAGGCTCCTCCCTTCCCCCACCATCGACGCGTGAGCCAAAGCCCGGTCTTCATTCAGTTTCAAATTTAAAGTCTAAAGTTTTGTTTCCCACCCTCCTGATAGTTGACGACGAACGCGCCACCCGCGAAGGGCTACGCAGTGCAATGGAAGACGATTTCGAAGTCTATACAGCGGCGAACAACAGCGAGGCGCTTACCATACTCAAAACAGAAGGCATCCAGCTCCTCCTGACGGATCTTCGACTTGGCGGCGACTCGGGGATGGATCTCATCGATACCGCATCAAAGCTCTCCGAGCCGCCAATCATCCTGATGATGACCGCCTACGGCTCGGTTGACACGGCCGTGGAAGCCATGCGCCGCGGCGCATTCCACTTCGTCACCAAGCCACTGAACATCGACGAGGTAGAAATGCTGCTCAAACGCGCCCTCCGCTCCCGAACCTTAGAAACGGAAAACTTACAACTCACCAAGCAGGTAAAAAAGGGAGGCAGCCTCTCCCGCCTAATCGGAAAATCCCCGGAGATCAAACGCGTCACGGATCTTATCGAGCAGGTCGCGCCCACCCGCGCTACGGTGCTCATCGAAGGAGAATCGGGAACCGGTAAGGAGATCGTAGCAAATGCCGTCCACCACCTGTCAGGCCGCCCTGCATCCAAGCTAGTTGTCGTGAACTGCGCCGCGCTTTCCTCGCAGCTCCTCGAGTCCGAGCTTTTCGGCCACGAGAAAGGCTCCTTCACCGGAGCATCCCAACGCCGGATCGGGCGCTTCGAGCAAGCCGATGGCGGAACCCTGTTTCTTGACGAAATTGGCGAGATCGACCAGACGACCCAAGTGAAGCTGCTGCGTGCGCTTTCCGAACGGTCGATTGAAAGGGTCGGTTCAAATTCACCCATCAAGGTCGATGTGCGCCTCATCGCAGCCACGAACCGACACCTCCGCCAGATGGTGGACGAGGGAAAATTCCGCGAAGACCTCTACTTTCGCCTGAATGTCGTATCGATACAGATGCCGACCCTCCGAGAAAGGCCGGAAGACATTGTGCTGATGGCAAATGCGTTCCTCAAGGAATTCGCTGAGGAAAACCAGCGTCCTGTGAAGCCCCTGAGCAATGAAGCCCTACACCTTCTGATCAGCTATTCCTGGCCGGGAAACGTGAGGGAATTAAGAACCGCCATCGAACACGGTGTCGTGATGTCGAACGATACCGAGATCAGTGCAAATCATTTACCTGCATTCGTTAGCGGAAACGAATCCAAACCACAGGAAGCGATACAACCGACAAAAAACACCCTTCCCACTACAGCAGATTTCAATTTGCATGCACTCGAAAGTAACGCGATCCGGAGTGCCCTCGCGCAAACCGGAGACAACCGCACACAGGCAGCCGAACTCCTTGGAATCAGCCGCCGGACTCTCCAGCGAAAAATCAAGGAACTAGGGCTTTAAATTTTCCGTTCAATAGCATATCCACAACCCACCGTATGAGCAACGCACAAACCCAATTTGACACAGGCATCCTGATCCGCAGGAGCCTGTTTTTCCTGATTCTCATCATCCTTACCCTCGGAAACCTCTTCACTCTGTTCCGCGGGCTCAATTCCCCCCACGCAATGGATCAGGCGCAGATCGCCCGGGAAATCGCCCGTGGTAACGGTTATGTGACCAAGTTCATCCGTCCGGTCGCATACGGGGAGACACGCAAACACCAAGAGCGCACTGTTCCTTTCGTCGGCTTCCAGGACACCTACCATTCCCCCCTGAACCCGCTTCTCAATGCCGCTGTTCTCAAAATGATAGGCGCAGACAAATCGGAGGATTGGCTCATGGGTGAAAACGAAATGGTTTTCCCGCTCGACCGAGTGATCGCGACGGTTTCCACGCTATGTTTCCTCATGGCCATAGGTGTCAGCTACCTTCTGGCATCAAGGATCTTTGATGCGAAAATCGCCGGGGTCACGGCGATCTTGATGCTATTCTCTGAAACATTCTGGAATTACGCCCTCAGCGGATTGCCCCAGATGCTGATGTTACTGCTCTTTTCCTGTGCCATCTACTTTGTTTACAAAGCAGTGGAGGATTCCAGCGAAGGCCGCATCCCCTTCGCACCCGCGCTCATCGCAGGGGTATTTTTCACACTATTGGCAATGACCCATTTTCTAGCGGTCTGGATCGCACTCGGATATATCATATTTGCAGCAGTGGCTTTCCGGCCACGTGGAGTAGTGGGCATCAGTATCCTGGCAATTCTAATCGTCCCCTCTGTCTTCGTCATGGTTCGCAATGCGGGAATTTCAGGAACTCCTTTCGGCACCGCATTCCTGAATCTTTATAACGGGATCGGTGGTGCAAACGAGGATATCGTGATGCGGACTAGCAACCTTGAGGAATTCCCACTTCTGAACAAGGGATTCTTGTCCAATATCATTAGGACCACGTTGACCCAGACTACTAGTATCATCCCGTTCCTAGGAGGAATCATCGTTGCTCCACTGTTTTTCATCTCCCTGTTGCATCCTTTCAAGCGCCCATCAATCGCGAATTTCCGCTGGGCGGTCTTGCTCATGTTTGGACTCTCTGCGTTCGGACTAGCAATCTTCGGAGTCAGCACGGATCACTTGGATCCGAACCAGATCCACCTACTTTTCGCCCCTGTCATGACTGCCTACGGCTTGGCATTCATTTCCATCCTGTGGAGCAAACTGCCCCTAGTCACCTCCGCACCAATGATGCGTAACGTGCACCATATTCTTGTCATCGTGATATGCGCACTTCCACTGATTCTTTCTCTACCTTTGAAAGTGAGAATCGGGATGGACAGGAAAGACCGCGGCGGAATCCCGCATTGGCCACCATACTACGCACCCGCCTTGAACCTGGGCTTGAGCAAGTGGCTTACCGATAAACAAATCTGCTTCTCTGACCAACCCTGGGCAGTGGCATGGTACGCAGACCGCACCTCAATCTGGCTACCTCCAACCCGCACCGACTTCGCCGAACTTGAAAGCATTGCTGCGGATTTGGAGACACCGATCGCCGGCATACTCATTTCCCCGTCGTCCCATGGCTCCGGAAACGCCGCTGAAGTCGCAAGAAAATACGGGGACTTCACCTCTCTCGTTCTGGATGGCCGTGTATTCCTAGCCACCTATCCTCCTGGCCTCTCGATCTACGACAAAGATCAGAAGATCCAGGAAATCACGCGACGCTACCCGTTCCGTGCTACCTTGGTTGGAATGGATATGGTTTACTACTCCGACCGTGCCCTCCGCACTTCTGACGGGAACAATTGATACTCCCCCTGAACAAAATCATGCCTGCTCGCAAGAAAGCTGAGAAACCATCGGACGCAAACGCCCTCTCGTTTGAGGACGCCCTTGCCAAACTAGAGGAAATCGTCGGATCTATGGAAAGTGAGCAACTTCCACTTGAAGACCTTGTCTCCCAATATGAGTCAGGTTCGGCACTATTGAAACATTGCGATTCAGTCCTCTCTACCGCACAGAAACGCATCGAACTAATCACCCTTTCCAATAACGAGGAGAAAGGTCCCGACAGCTCTCCTTCACTGACCGCTTCGGATGAAAACCCCGAAGACCCCGACGACAATAATGACATCAACCTCTTCTGAATCCACTCCCCCGGGATCGCCAACTCAACCAGCAGGCGAATCTCTCCTTGCTTCGGTCAATTCCCCTGACGATCTGAAAAAACTTTCCGATGAGGAGCTTCTTTCGCTCGCAGAAGAGGTGCGTCATACCTTGATCAATTGCCTCTCGAAAACCGGAGGTCACTTGGGACCGAATCTCGGAGTCGTAGAACTCAGTATCGCCCTTCATGCCGTTTTCTCTACCCCGATTGACAAGATCTTGTTCGATGTCTCCCATCAGGGATACGTCCACAAAATGCTCACCGGTCGGGCGAATGCAATTGACGGGATCCGCACTTTCAAAGGCTTGAACGGCTACTTTCTGCGGACGGAATCCGAACACGATGCCTATGGAGCCGGTCACGCAGGAACAGCTCTTTCGGCAGCCCTCGGAATGGCTGCCGCCCGCGACCTCTCGGGTGGCGATAACCACGTGATCGCAGTTGCAGGGGATGCCGCCTTCACCTGCGGTCCTACCCTCGAGGCTCTCAACAATATTGCGGAAACGACCAAGAAATTCATTGTCGTTCTCAACGATAATGAATGGTCTATCGACAAAAACGTCGGTGCAATCGCGCGCTACTTCAACGCCCTCCAAACACACTCAACGTATGCCACCGTCCGCACAACGTCCGCAGATTTCGTAGAGAAAATCCTAGGGAAAGCCGCTCGGAAAATTGCTCACAGAGTCGAAGAAGGAGCCAAGAATCTGATATTTCCCAACGTTCTGTTCGAGAAATTTGGCCTCCGGTATTTCGGCCCGATCGACGGGCACAATCTTCCCTTGCTCGTCAAAACCTTCGAGCATTTACAAACTCTCAACGAACCCGTCGTTCTTCACATCATCACCGAAAAAGGCCGGGGCTATCAGCCCGCGCTCGACAATCCCGGAAAATTCCACGGACTAGGTGCATACAAGGTTGAAGACGGTTCCACCGATACCGTTTCCACCCCTACATGCTCCGATATTTTTGGACGCACGGTGACTGATCTCGCGATCGATGATCAGAAAATCGTAGCTATCACCGCCGCGATGCCGGGCGGCACCAAGCTCGAAACATTTAAGAAGGAACTGCCCGACAGGTATTTCGATGTCGGTATTGCCGAGGAACATGCCGCCCTCTTCGCAGCCGGCCTTGCCGCGGAGGGTATGCGCCCCTTCCTCACAATCTACTCCACATTCATGCAGCGCGCCTATGACATGATCGTTCATGACATTGCTTTGCAGAACCTTCCCGTCCGTATGTGTATGGATCGTGGCGGACTCTCCGGAGATGACGGCCCGACACACCACGGCCTGTTCGATATCGGCTATCTCCGCCACATCCCGAACATCATCCATATGCAACCGGCCAATGAAGCCGAGTTTTCCGCAATGCTAAAATGGATGGCAAAATACGATAACGGCCCGACTGCCATTCGCTACCCGCGTGGAATTATCAGCGGAACACCCGTCGATGATGCCATCGCGCCCATCAAATTGGGCAAAGGCGAACTTCTACAGAAGGGCAGCGACGTCGCCCTGATCGGTCTCGGCACGTTTTTCGACATGGCGGTAAAAACCAAGGTCCTTCTCGAAGAGAAAGGATTCTCCGTTTCCCTCGTGAATCCTCGTTTCATCAAACCACTCGATACGGAGCTATTGGAAAAGGTCGCCCGCAGCTGCAAGGTGGTATGCACCTTCGAGGATCACGTTCTTGCCAACGGCTTCGGTGCAAGCTGCATCGAACATCTCCATGTCGCAGGGATAGCCACCCGAGTCGAACGGATCGGCTGGCCTGATGAATTCATCGAGCACGGTAAGCCCAACACCCTACAAGAACTACACGAAATCTCTGCAGAAGCGGCGCTCGACAAAATCCTCCCGCATCTCAAGAATCACTCCTGACAATAGACTGCCATGGAACTAAATCTCATCGACACACCCTTCGACCTCCGTCTGATCAAACCAGGCGAACTCGAAGAAGTTTTGGAAGACCCATTTTCCGTAAAATTCCACCCCGATAACGACCGTCACGACGGTGCGTCCCGATATTATGCCCTTGGCCGCACGGTGGCAGACCGCCTCCTCTTCATCGCCTTTACCACGGATGGAAAAATCGCCCGCATCATTTCCGCACGGGAAATGAGCGATCCCGAGCGCCGCTTTTACGACCGCAACTACAACCAAATACGCTGAATCATGAAAGTAATCACCTCTTGGGACCAGCTACCCGACTTTGACGACGCCGCTGCCGAAAACGAATTTTGGCAGAATCACGAACTCGATCCGAAACTCATGGTCGCATCGGTACATGAAGCAGGTTCGCGCGAGTCCACCACCATTACCCTTCGCTTCGATCCCCGAATGCTCTCCCGCATCAAACGCATCGCACGCTCCCGTTTCCTCAACTACCAGTCGATGATGAAGCAATGGCTCGCTGAGCGCCTTGAGGATGAAATGAAGAACCCCTAAACTTCAAAATTTAAATTTTAAGGAAAAGAAGAATCCCAGATCCGCAGTTTAAATTCTTCATTTCCACATCCTCTTCCTTGAAAGTTGAATTTTGAATTTTGAATTTTCTCGCTCCCCCCGTTTCTGGCTTGTTTCCCTCATCCTTTGGGCGGTAACACTCTACACGCTTTCATCGTTCTCAAAAACCATGCCAGAGGGCGGGCCTGAGATCCCACACATCGATAAGGTGCTGCACTTCGGCTATTTTTTCGGCGGCGGAATTATATTCGCAACCTGGATACTCATCTGGAAAGGCACCTCTTCGAAATTCGTTTTTCGCATCGCTATCCCGCTCGCCATACTCGCCTGCATCGGTGCCCTGGACGAATACCACCAGACATTCACACCCGGCCGCTCTGGAAACGATCCCTTCGACTGGCTTGCCGACGTATTGGGCTCAGCTGCAGGTTTGTTCATCGCAAACCGATTTCATCCCCTGTATCTGAAATTTTCATCCCGCTGAGGGATTTTTCAAAAAATTAGCGTTCATTCCATCACGCAGTCGGTTTAACCTTTTCCCGATATGACACAACTCGACCAACTTAAAAAGCTCACCACCGTTGTCGCCGATACAGGAGACTTCGAGGCAATGAAGGAATTCAAGCCCCAGGACGCAACCACCAACCCTTCCCTCATCCTCCAGGCGGCAGGCAAATCCGAATACCGCCCCCTCATTGACCAAGCCATTTCCGAACTCAAGGCCGGCTCGCTCTCCGGCCAAGCTCTCACCGATGCCATCCTCGACCGCATCATCATCCTCTTCGGACTTGAGATCTTGAAAATTGTCCCCGGCCGAGTCTCTACCGAAGTCGATGCCCGACTCTCCTTCGATACCGCAGGCACCGTAGCCAAGGCCAAGGAGCTAATCGCTGCCTACGCGAAGGAAGGCATTTCCAAGGATCGCGTGCTCATCAAGATCGCCTCCACATGGGAAGGCATCAAGGCTGCGGAAACGCTGGAAAAGGAAGGCATCCATTGCAATCTCACCCTCCTCTTCTCCTTCGCCCAGGCCGTCGCCTGCGCCGAGGCCAAAGTCCAGCTCATCTCCCCTTTCGTCGGTCGCATCCTAGATTGGCACAAGGCCAACACCGAAGGCACACCCGACTTCGCGGGCGATAAAGATCCCGGCGTTATCTCGGTCAAAGCCATCTACAACTACTACAAAAAATTCGGCTACGCGACCGAAGTCATGGGCGCATCCTTCCGCAACAAGGGCGAGATCACCGCCCTCGCCGGCTGCGACCTTCTCACCATCGCCCCCAAGCTCCTCGCCGAGCTCGCCGCTTCCGACGAACCCTTCGAGGCCAAGCTCACCCCGGAAATCGCCGCAGCCGATCCGGTGGCGAAAATCTCTCTCGATGAGAAAACCTACCGACTCATGTTCAACGAGGACGCCATGGCCACCGAAAAAACCGCCCAAGGCATCCGCGGCTTCGCAGCGGACATCGTCAAGCTAGAGAATCTCGTAAACGAGTCGCTTTAAACCCTGCTTCCTTCGGAGTCAGAAACCAGAACCACACGCGAACGAGCGTGTGGTTTTTTTTGTTCAATCCACCCATCCCGACGATCAATCCTTTTGTCGATCAAGGCTCTGTTCAATTTTCCCTGAAACTTGTGACATGGCGCTTGAAAGCGCCCCGGACTCACGAGGAGAACGGAGCACTGGAAAAATGGCATCCGGGATGAAGCCGGACAGGCAAAGCTTTAGTGCTTCAATGTTACATACAGAGTTTCAGTAGGAAAATGCACTAACGTTAAAACGTGTCGGCCGTATTGGCTTGCATGCCACTTCAGGGTTCACGCCTTAGATCCTCGGAGTATTGCTCAAGCCGCTCCCCCTTCTGCTTGAGACGAAAGCCAAGATCAGCAGCCCGGTAGCAAATCTGTAATGCCAGAGCGTCGATGGCTTCTCCGTCGGCAATTCCCTTCTCAAGAGCCTGTTGGATTGACTGCTTTACTCCCTCTCGAAATCCTCCCGCTGGACTGTCAGCATCCACGATCTTACGGGCATTTTTTGCACGCTGGAGATATTCAATCAGTTCATCTTCAGTCATTTTCAACTTCACCGCTAACTTCTTGGGGTCGAAGTCACCATTCAGCGCTGTATCCAGAAGGTGTGCATCATCTGGCATCAACTGATCAAAGCGATCGTTGATTCCTAGATGTCCGTCGTAATTGTCATAGCTGTAGAAGAAAATCTCAGCGGCGAGGTAATGGATACGCTTCATTTCAGAGTTCACTGTGTTTCGTTTGTTTTCTGGCAACGTCCGAGGATAGATACTTCGATCAGAGGCGTAGGTGGGAGCCTGACATGCCGATGGGAGAGCCTTGGCTATTCCCTCTTAGTCCATCTCGTCCTGTCGCCTTGGTTGTGAGACAGAGATACCATACTCGACGTTTAGATCAAGCAATTGAAGGGATCAGAATGGTAGTGTAAATATTCGTCTGTAAAAGTTCGCACGAAGCAAAGGCTCGCCGCAATGGCAGCCGATGGAGCGTAGCTGAACCGGCTGCCATTGCGGCGA
>CAJJBR010000014.1 GCA_905182475.1 Akkermansiaceae bacterium
GAATAGGGAATAGGGAATAGGGAATAGCGGCACGGCGGAGTCCGATGAGTTCGAAGTGCCCGTCGCTACCCATCCTGGCGCTCGGTTATGCAAGGTAGGCGAAGACGATCCGTTCTAAGATCCGGGCACAAAAAAAGCGGGCGTTGCAGCCCGCTTTTCAAAATTGGTAAAGAATCGGAGGGATTACCCGCCGATTTCGGTGCGACCGCAGAGCTGAGCGCCTTCTTCCATGGAGAATACCTTGGATTTGATGTCGCCATTGATCTTGGACTTATCCTTGAGCTCGCAGCGGCCGGAAGTGATTTTACCTTCGACATTGCCATAGACTTTCACGTCGCCTGCTGTGACGTCGCCTTTTACCCTGGCGTTTTCACCGATGGTGACCTTGCCTTTCTCTGAAGTGATTTCGCCATCGATTTTTCCATCGACGATCATGTCATTAGAGAAACGGATGGAGCCGATAATTTCGATTCCAGAGGAGAGTACGTTGGTAGCATTTGCCATAGCGGCTGTAAAGAAGCAGATACGGTGATGGATGGCAATCGGAAAGAATTCTGTAATCAGAGGATTTTTCAGATGCTTTGTTTTTACTTTTTGCGTTAGAAAGGGTAAAATCCAACCGTTTATCTGTTATGCCAAGAGTTATCATCACCGTCCCGGAAAAAAACGCTCAACCCTACCGCTTCAAACTCGATCGCAAGGTCGTCAGCCTGGGGCGGGGGAGCGATAACCATATTGTCATCGATTGTAGCTCTGTTTCCGGGAAGCACGCAGAGATGCACCGGGTCGAAGGCGGCTACGAACTAGCCGACCTAGGATCGACCAACGGAATCAAATACGATGGCACCCGGCAACAGAAGGTTTCACTGCGCTCGGGAATGACCGTAAAACTCGGTGATGTGTCCTTTGATTTCACACTTACCGAAGAGGAACTCGAATCCCTCGGTCATGAGAAGCCGCTGAACGAATCCCCGATTTCCAAAGAGCCCGAGGAGGAAGCTCCTAAGAATAAGCAAAAAGCCAAAAGAGAACCTGAAACGTCACCACGTCGCAAGGTTGTCGTCCAGCAGTCTGCGGGCGCTGGATTGGGAATAATTATCCTTTTCTTTGTGTTGGCAGCAGCGTGCTTCTACGCAGGTCTCGCGATCCGCCACGAAAAGGACACCGGCGAATCCCTCATTAAAGCAATGGCGAACAAAGGGGATGTGGAGAAAGAAGCACCGGCTCCTACTCCTCCGGCTCCGGAGGAGTAAATCCAGTCCGCGACTGGACGGAAGGATTACAGGAAAGGGGTTTCTAGCCCCTTCTGCATATTAGACGTTGAATCGGAATTCGATCACGTCTCCGTCCTTGACGGTGTATTCCTTGCCCTCGATTCGGAGCTTGCCGGCGGTCTTGGCGGCGGTCTTGCCGCCTGCAGCGACGTAGTCGTCGTAATGGGCAACTTCCGCAGCGATGAAGCCACGCTCGAAATCGGTATGGATCACTCCGGCGGCTGCCGGAGCCTTGTCGCCCTCGGTGATCGTCCATGCGCGGGTTTCCTGAACACCGGTAGTAAGATAGGTGCGGAGTCCGAGAAGGTGGTAAACGCCTCGGATCAGCCCAGAGACACCGGAATCCTTCACGCCCATGTCCGCAAGGAACTCAGCTGCATCTGCAGGTTCCAGATCGGAGAGCTCTTCCTCGATCTGGGCTGAAATTACGATGGCTTCCGCTCCGGAGTGCTCGGATGCGAATTTGCGGACTTTCGCGACAAGTTCGTTGGAGTCGGGGTCTTCCACGGCTCCTGCAAGTTCGGATTCCAAGACGTTGCAGGCGTAGATCGTCTTTTTTGAGGAGAGCAGGAAAAAGCCTTTCACGATCTCAGCGTCGTCTTCAGAGAAATCAATTGTCAGCGCCGGATTGCCCGCGTCGAGGTGCGGCATGATTACATCGATGAGTTCCACTTCCTTTTTGGATTCCTTGTCGCCGCTCTTCGCTTTCTTCTCGCGGGACGAGCGGCGTTTCTCCAAGGCTGCCATGTCGGCGAGGATTAGCTCCGCGTTAATGATCTCAATGTCGCGGATGGGATCGACCGAGCCGAGCTCGTGGATAATGTCGTCGTTTTCGAAGCAACGAACCACCTGTACGATTGCATCTGTCTCGCGGATATTCGCGAGGAACTTGTTTCCAAGACCCGCGCCCTCCGAGGCACCTTCTACGAGACCCGCGATATCGACGAACTCGATGGCAGTCGGGACGAGCTTCTGTGATCCGGAAATTTTCGAAAGTACAGCTAGCCTGTCGTCTGGAACCATCACGATCCCGACGTTCGGGTCGATGGTGCAGAAAGGATAGTTTGCCGCTTCCGCCTTCCGGGTGCGGGTGAGGGCGTTAAAGAGTGTTGATTTTCCGACGTTTGGTAGGCCTACGATTCCAGCTTTGAGCATATCGCGCGGAGATTGGGCGGGGGAAAGGCAAATAACAAAGCTCAAAATTGAAAATTCAATAATTCAAGCCCCACGGAAAGAACTGGGGTTGCGGTTGAAGAGGAACCACAATCGAAGCGCAGCGGAGATGGACAGACTGTAAAATCAAACCCCTCCATCAAATGAACACGGATGAATGGACGCGGATGAACACGGATGAACACGGATGAACACGGATCGGATTCTTCAGTTCTTGCTTCTGGATTCTTGGTTCTGAGATTTGATCGAAAAAATCGGATATTTCCCGGTTGACAGTTCGCGAGGGGACTGACTAAGTTCCGCGCCCCTCCGGGTGGGCACGCTCAATCGCGCCTCGCCGCAGGATTTCCCTATTACTGAAATGAAGACATTTTCCGCCAAGCCACATGAAGTCGAACGCAAATGGTATGTGATCGACGCCAAAGGCAAAGTCCTCGGCCAAGTAGCCGTGGAAGCCGCGCGTTTGCTGCGTGGCAAAAATAAGCCGACTTTTACTTCTCACGTTGATACTGGCGATTTCGTCGTAGTGATCAATGCAGAGCACGTTGTCCTCACTGGCACGAAAGAGACCGACAAGATATACACCCGTTTCTCCGGATACGTTGGTGGTAAGAAAGTCGAGAATCCTAAGAAGCTCCGCGAGCGCCGTCCGATTCTTCTCGTCGAGAAGGCAGTTTGGGGCATGATCCCGAAAACCCGCCTTGGCCGCGTCCAGTTCGGTAAACTCAAGGTTTATGCAGGTGAAGAACACCCGCATGAAGCACAAGACCCGGCCGTTCACGAAGTCCGCTAATCAAATCTTTTCCAGAAAATTATTATGCCAGCTACCGCTACACAAAGTTCCACAGGTCGCCGCAAGACCGCAGTCGCCCGCGTATGGGTCACCGAAGGTTCCGGTCAAGTGACCATCAACGGACTCTCCTTCGAAGAATACCTTCCGACCCTCGATCTTCAGAACGCAGTGATCGCTCCGTTTCAGACCGTGAACATGGTCAATAAATACGACGTGAAAGTGATCGTCAAAGGCGGAGGCAAGCATGCCCAAGCCATTGCAATCCGCCACGCGATTTCCCGTTCACTCACTCAGTTCGACCCAGAGAACCGCAAGCTCATTAAGCCAGAAGGCTTCCTCACCCGTGACCCACGGATGAAAGAGCGCAAAAAACCAGGCCAGCCTGGTGCACGCGCCCGCTTCCAGTTCTCCAAGCGTTAATCGCGAAGCATTACAATTTCAAAGAAGCCGCATCACACGATGCGGTTTTTTTGTGTACTGGTTGCGAATATTTTCCGCAACTTTTTGCCTAGCCAAGGGTTCTCCCTAAACTGATCTTATACAAAACAATGAAAACGAATATTTTGATTCCAGGTGTGGCACTCGCAATCGGCCTCGGTGTGGGCTTTGGTATAGGCAAAGGAGGGGGCGGAGCCGCCAGTGAAATATCCGGTTCCGGTAGTGAGGTAAAAACCCGTGCAGGGGATAGAGGAATGGACAGGGGTTCTGGTGGAGGCCGCAAATCCAAGGCGCGCAGCCTTGAGGAAATTTACCGTCAGCCAGGGCAAAGCAGTAGGGTGCAAGCGCTGCTCGATTTTTATTCAAATCTTGGCCCGGGTGAATTTCAGTCCGAGGCCGAGAAACTCGAGGCGCTTCCGTTTAACGAACGCATCCTCGCTTCGGTGCTTCTTTTCGGAAAATGGGCGGAAGTCGATCCCACTGCTGCGATGGCTTTCACGGGTACTATGGGCATGACTGGTGGGTTCGTTAGGCCGACCGTGCTCCAAGGCTGGGCAAGCACCGACCCAGTGAATGCAGCGAAATACTATACGGAGAATCCGGCACAGTTCGCTATGATGAATATGATGGGTGGTCGCGGTGGACGCGGTATGGGAATGCAGGGGCCCGGTGGCATCATCGCCGGAGAGTGGGCAAAGCAGGATCCTACTGGTGCGATGGAGTGGGCCAAGGGGCTAAAGAGCAACAGCTCCCAAGCAATGACATCCGTAGTTTCTGAAGTCGCAAAAACCGATCCGAAAAAAGCTGCAGAAATGGCGGCTTCGATGGATGAGGGTTCGCGCGGCAATGCCTACGAGACCATTGCGAAACAATGGGGTGCATCGAATTTTAGTGAGGCTCAAGCATGGGCGAACGGCCTTCCAGAAGAGCAACGTGGCGCGGCTATGGCCTCGGCTATCGCCGGTCTTGCCCAAACCAGCCCGGAGCTGGCCGCCACGGAGATTGGAAAAATGACCGATACCGATGCGCGCCGTGAGGCAATTCCTTCGGTTGCAAAAAATTACGCACGTGAAGATGTCCGTGGCTCGATGGACTGGCTCAACAGTCTTGACGATGATGCTGCGAAAAAAGATTCCATGCGGGAAGTAATGCCGATCTGGGCAGCTTCCGACAGCAGTGCAGCCTTGGAATTTGTGAAATCGCAGACCTCACCGGAAGTGAAGGACAGCGCGGCTCAGAGCTACGTTTGGAGTAATCGCACTTCTTCTCCAGCAGAGCTGGTAGAAGTTGCGGGCTTGATTACCAATGAACGTGACAGGAGCCGGACTACTGGGGTGGTTGCTGCCCGCTGGATGCAGGAGGACAAGGAGGCGGCAACAGAATTCATCAACGGCAGCAATGCGATAGACGATGGCATGAAGGAACGCCTTCTCAATGGTGGCAGCATGTGGGGCGGTCGGGGTAGGGGGCGTTAGATCTCCCTGCACCTTCAAAGCTTCTTGCAAACTAACAGGCGTTCGATAGAAAGACGGCACTATGGCAATGGGATCAGGACTGGTATTGGTTATCGTGGTGATCGGATTGGTCGCCGTGTTCGGGGTTTTAGCGATGGGCGTTTACAACGGCCTAGTGAAGCTGCGGAATATGTATAAAAACGCGTTCTCGCAGATCGACGTCCAGTTGAAACGCAGGCACGACTTAATCCCGAACCTCGTCGAAACCGCGAAGGCCTACATGAGCCACGAGCGGGAAACCCTGGAAGCGGTCATCGCAGCACGGAATGTTGCTTCTGGTGCCCGTGAAGCCGCTGCTGCCAATCCGGGTGATCCCGGCGCATTGGAGCAGCTCGGGAAAGCCGAGGCCGGTCTCGGCGGTGTCCTTGGCCGACTCTTTGCTGTTGCGGAAGCCTATCCCGACCTAAAGGCGAACCAGAACATGATGCAGCTCAGCGAGGAACTGACGACCACGGAGAACAAGGTCGCCTTTTCCCGACAGGCTTACAACGATAGCGTCCTGGCTTATAACAATAAGCGCGAGGTTTTCCCAAACAACATCGTCGCTGGAATGTTCGGCTTTGATAAAGCGGCCTCGTTTGAGATCGTGAACGAAGCAGAGCGCGATGCTCCAAAGGTGCAATTCTGATTTTTCCGGATAAACGCCGATGAACTTTTTCGAGGCACAGGAGAGGGCGCGGAAATCGAGCCGCTTTCTGGTCTGGTGGTTCATACTTTCCGTGCTGGGCGTCATCATAACGATGTATGCCTTGGCAACGGTTTATCTCCGAATTTCCAATCCCGAGAAACAAGCCGAGTTTGATCCGGCGCAAACCGTCCAATTCGTAGGGTGGTGGAATCCGGAACTGCTGGTTGGGATCGCCGTAATCGTCGGCGGGATTATTATGATCGGGAGTTGGATCAAGCTCGCCCAGCTTTCCTCCGGTGGAAAAGTCGTGGCTCAGGGGCTAGGAGGTAGGCCGGTGGAGCCAACCACCTCCGACCTTGCTGAGAGGCGGTTGCTGAATGTGGTGGAGGAAATGGCCATTGCCTCGGGCGTACCGGTTCCGGAGGTATGGATCATGGACGACGAGGAAGGGATCAACGCCTTCGCCGCAGGAACCGATCCCTCGAACGCTGTGATAGGCGTGACCCGTGGAACTTTGGATCGATTGACCCGCTCAGAGCTTCAGGGCGTGGTGGCCCACGAGTTCAGTCATATCCTCAACGGGGACATGAAATTGAACATGCGCCTGATGGGGTGGGTTTTCGGCCTGGTGATGCTCTCCATGCTGGGGCGTATCATGCTGCAATCCTTCCACTTTATGAGGGGTTCACGTGATTCGAAAGGTGGTGGTGTCATCATCGCCATTATCATAGCCGGCGTTGCTGTCTGGCTTGTCGGCTCCATTGGCGTGCTTTTCGCGCGGATGCTGCAGTCTGCAATTTCGCGGCAGCGGGAGTTTCTCGCGGATGCATCGGCAGTTCAATTTACCCGAGATCCAAATGGCATCTCCGGTGCGTTGAAGAAGATCGGAGGCTTTTCCGAACACGGGAAAATCTCTTCTCCGAAAGCGATGGAATCCCGACACATGTTCTTCGCAGGCAGTGGCTTCAGTGCTTTGATGGCCACCCACCCACCTCTGGAAAAACGGATACTTGCAATCGATCCGAATTGGAAAGGTGAAATGCTCAAGGGCAAGGCTGATCCTGTTTCCGCTACCGAATTTTCCGGAGCGATGGGCTTCTCTGGCTCGCTGGAGCAGGTGAATTCTGGAGATCGGTTGAATTCGTTAGGTGAAAGCGCTCGGCTTGACGCCCACGTTGGTGCCGCTATCCGGGAGGAACTCCGTGCTGGGAAGGTCACTTCATTTTCGAAACAGGAAGCCAAGTCACTGCTGCTTGGCCTGTTGGTGGCTGCGGATACCGATGGTCGGGAGATTGGGAAAACGATTCTCGCAAAGCATGGTTTCGATGAGGAAACGATTGCCCAGGTGATCGCCTGGAGCGTGGATCTGGAAAGCTACAACTCTGCAAAGAAACTTGCGCTGGTAGATCTTTCTCTCTCTTGGTTGCGGAAAATGGGCAAGCCGGAGGCGAAGGGATTCGTTGCCGCGAGTAAGGCGCTCATTGAGGCGGATGGGGAGGTGAACCTCTTCGAATTTATGCTCCAGAAAGTGATCGAGAGGCATGTGGAAATCGGCCTCGGGATTAAGCCGGTTCCAGCGATGAAATACCGCAATCTGACTTCCATCGAAACCGAAGTCGCGCAGGTTCTGAGTGCGTTCGCGGTTCTTGCCGGTGGTGAAGCCGCTCTGGAAAATGCCGCTGCGGAATTCCGCGAATATACGGCAAGGGAACTTCCGCGTGTCCAGGCCGGGCTGGCGGAGGTGGCTCAGGCGTTGGTGGAAATGGATGCGTCCACCCCATTGGTAAAACAACAGATCCTGTGCCTTTGCTCTCTGGTTGCTACTGACGACGGCGCAGTGGAGGATAGGGAACTCACACTGCTGCGGGCAACTGCGGAGGCCATTGGGGCGCCTGTGCCGCCTTTGTTCAGGACAAAGGTGTGAAATTCACCTGTGAGGCAAGCGAAGTCAGTCAACGCTTGCGTTCGGGCGATGCCGTGCGGAAGCTCCGGGTGTGGAGAAACAACGCAGGCCATGGTGGCTTTATTTCAATTTGCTGGGGCTAGATGCTCCTGTGATTGCAGTCGTTTGGCTGTTTCTCTTCGCGCAAACTTGGCGGGTGAACTATCATCCGTGGGAGGCATATGCCGCTCTTGGCCTTTTCGTTTGGGCGATACGGATTATGGGGAAACTGCTCTCCGCAGCGATGGCTGGGGTTGAAGAGGATTTTAACGTGAAGCATAGAAAAGCACTGAGAAACGTGGCTCTTCTGGCAGGCACCTCGTCGACCGTACTCACGGTCCTGAATTTCCCACTCTCAGGCTACAACTACTTCTTGATCGGAGCGGTTTTGGTCATCGGTTATTTCGCCCTGGCACTCTTTTCAACGGGAGAAGACAACGAACCGGTGTATGCGAAGCACCTGATGGGAGGCTGCGCGTTCGCCTATGGGACGGCACTGATGGCACACGCATATCTCCCCAGTCTTGGGATTCAGCAAATGGTGTTATCGCGGGAGTTCATTTGTTTTGCCGTTCTCTGCCTACTCGCCTCCTCCGCCACGGATCTCTGGACCCAGTCGGGAAAAGTCGAGGATCAGGAAATCAAGGCCGCCCACGAACTCGCACTCTCCCTACCTCTCACGCTGCTCGGCGCGGCTGCACTCGTCTTTGCAGTGCAGAACGAATCAATGAGTACCCGCCCGTTTTTCTACGGAATCCTGACTGGTGCTGCACTCCTGCAAATCCTCAACCGCATGCGTGGACGCTTCCGTATCGAGACCGTAAAAGTTCTCACCGGAGTCTGCTTGCTTGCTCCGGGAATGATTTTCGAGGCCTACGCGATTAGTAGGTGAGATTTAGCCCAACGGAACCAACCGTTTCGAGGCCTCCGTATCTAATGGTTCGCAGAGGCGGTAGCCTTCTCCTTGAGGTGGAAGGGAGAGGAGGAACGCTTCTCGCTCGAAGGGGGAGGGGAAGTCCAGGCCTATGAGGGCGCGGCCGATGCGCTCGCCGGACTGGCGGTAGTTGAAGTAGGTGAGGTTGGCGTTGCCGGTAAGGCGTTTTGCGAGGAAGTCGTGGAGGGCGCCGGGGCGCTCGTAGAAGTCGAGGCGAAGGAAGGTGGGGTTTGCGAGAAGATCGCCGCGGAAGGGGATCGCACGGAAGGCGATGTCGGTGGCTCCGGTGATGTCTTCCCAGTCGAGTCCGGCGGAATCGAGTTTCGCAGGGAGGTCGGCTAGTTTTTGCTGACTGTCGGCGGCGAGGGTAAAGGCGGGCCAGGCGGTGGAGTTATCGGTTTTTCCGTATTGGAAATCGGTGATGTCGATCTCTGAAAAGCAGTTGTCGAGCAGGGCGAGCATAGCGCCAGGAGTTTCTGGGATGCAGACGCGGAGGGTGCGGCTGTGGCGAGTGGAGGAACCCTCGGATTGGGCGATGCGGCCGAGTTGGAGGAAATCGACGTTTGCTCCGCAGAGGACGACGAGGACTTTTTTTCCAGCAAGGTTTTCCTTTTCCGCAAGGGCGGCAGCGAGGCCCATCGCACCGGATGGCTCGGAGATGCACCGAAGGCCTTCCCAGAGGGCGCGTATGGCGGCTGTGACCTGGGCGTTACTGACGGTGGTAGTGCGGTCAAGGCTGTCTTTGCAGATTTCGAAAGGAAGCGAGCCTGCCTGCTTGACGGCGGTGCCATCGCAGAAGAGATCGACGGCAGCGAGAGGTATGGGTTTTCCTGCTTCGATTGCGGCCTTCATTGAGGCCTGGCCTTCGCCTTCGACGCCTACGGTCTCGATGTCCGGCCAATAGGTTTTCAGCCAGGTGGAAACGCCTGCGGCCATACCACCGCCGCCGATCTGGAGGTATACGGTATCGAAGGGGCCGTGGCCAGAGAGAACGATTTCATCGGCGAGGGTGCCTTGGCCGGCCATGACTTGGAGGTCGTCGTAGGCGTGGATATAGACTGCCTTGGTTTGTGCTTCGTCGTCACGGGCGGCTTTCATGGCCTCGTCGTAGCTATCTCCGGACAGGTGGATGGAGATGTATTCCGCTCCGTGGGTAAGGACGGCATCCTGCTTCACTTGTGGGGTGGAGCGGGGCATATAGATGCGGGCGCGGATGCCGAGTTTTTTCGCGGCGAGGGCGACTCCCTGGGCGTGGTTGCCAGCGGAGGCCGTGACGACTCCGCGTGCGGCTTCGACTTCGGTGAGGGTAGCCATTCGGTTGGCTGCGCCGCGCCATTTGTAGGCTTTGATGGCGGAGAGATCTTCACGTTTTACCCAGATCTCAGGGCCACCGTGTATGGTGATTTTCTCCAAGGGGGTAGGCTGACCGAAGTGATAGACGCGCTCGCGGGCAAAGAGGATTTCTTGGCGGAGTTTCCTGTCGAGAGGGAGTTTTTCGTCGCGAGTCATTTGTTTAAGGGAGATTGGGGAATGGGGGATTTGAAATTGGATGCTATTTTTCAAATGATTTTAGGGCGGCGGCGATGGCGGGGTCTTGCCAGGTGGTGAGGGATTTTTTTTCTGCTTCGGTGAGAGAGGCGGGGTGGCTTGCACGGCGGAAGTTGGTGCGGTCAGCATCGGTGAAGGGGATTTCGATGTCCGGAGTGATGCCTTTGTGGTGGGGGGTGTTTCCGGAGGGGGTGTGGTAGGTGGCGATGGTGAGGCGGAGGGCGGTGCCGCCGCCCATGGGGATGATGTTTTGAACGGAGCCTTTCCCGTAGCTGAGCTCACCGATGACGGTGGCGCGCTTGAGATCCTGGAGGGCACCGGCTGAAAGCTCGGAGGCGCTGGCGGAGTTCCGGTCGATGAGGACGGCTACGGGGTATTCGCGCTTCCGGCGCTGGCGCTCCGGAGTTTTGAGGAATTCCTCGGGCTTATTGCGCTCGCGGACGGAGACGACAGAGGTGTCGGGAGGGACGAAAAGGCCTAGAATTTTTACTGTTTGGTGGAGATCGCCGCCGCCGTTTTCGCGGAGATCGAGGATGAGGGATTTCATGCCCTCATCTTCCAGATCATCGAGGGCGGATTCGATTTCTCGGGCGCAGTTAGCGCCGAAGCTGGCGAGGCGGAGGTATCCGATGGTCGGGTGTTTTTTTAGAAGTGCGGATTCGATTAGAGAGCGTTCTTCGACAAAGCGATGGGTGAGTGTGGTTTCGATTTTTCCCGGTCGCTCGGGGTTGCGAAGGATGAAGGCGGTTTTTTCTCCGGGAGCGAGTTGAAGGTTGCCTAGGATTTCGGGGAGAGATGCGATATCTGGTTTCGCGCCGTTGATGGAAAGAACGGCCGTGCCGGGGATGATTCCCGCCTTGTCTGCTGGGCCGGATTTTTCCACTGCGGAGAGGAAGATGTTGTCGGAATCCATGTCGAGGCTCAGGCCGAGTGAGCGGACTTCGTTGTCCAGTTCTCCTTCTCCGGTTACTAGCTGCTTCATCTCCGGATGAATGAATGAAGAGTGGCGGTCGAGACTGGAGAGCAAGCCGTCGAGCGCGTGGTTGATCATTCTGTCATAGGTGACCTTGTCTAGATCCGGATGGCGAGCTCGAGCTGTTTCTAATACTTCCACAAAGCGCTCCAGCGCAGGATAGGCGTCTTCTTTCGAATCGGCAGGGAGAGCCGGTTCGGAGTAAAGCGGGACGAGAGTAGCAAGGAAGAACGAGAGTATTCTCATAGGGAACCTGCTACCACCGAATTGGAGGAGAAGGGAGGAAAAACCGTAAGGACGGGACTGGAGTGGCTATCCAAAACTAACCCTCCAAAAGTAGGATCGCAGAGGATTACAATATTTGGAGGGTAGAAGTAGGCTATTTCAGGCCGTGCCTTCCCATTAAATTGTAAACGGAGCGTTCCGAAATCCCGAGTTCTCGGGCGGTTTTTGCCTTGTTTTGCCCGGTGCGAATATAGGTCTGTATGAAGGCCTCTCGTTCGATCTCTTGGAGGGTGAGTCCCGGTTCGGAGAGGGTCTGTTTTGCGCGTGCAGCAGGAGTGGGTGACTCTAGGGCGCCGATGATTTCATCGGTATTGATTGTCGGACTGTCGGAAAATGCGGTTGCGCGCTCCAGCACGTTTTCCAGTTGGCGGATGTTGCCCGGCCAGTTGAATTTCTGGAGAGCTGCTGCTGCGGATTCCGTTAGCGCCCAGGGTTCCGAATTTCTGTTGGCGACGATGCGGGCAAGGATATGCCTGATGATCTGGGGTATATCCTCTTTGCGTTCACGTAGCGGTGGGATGACCAGTTCGATGATGTTAAGGCGGTAGAAAAGGTCTTCGCGGAAGGTTCCGGCTTCGACCCGGGCATGGAGATCGACGTTTGTTGCAGCGATGACCCGGGCGTTGGTTTTGAAAAGCTTGTTGCCTCCGACGCGGAAGAGTTCGCGATCCTGGAGGACGTTGAGAAGTTTTGGTTGAAGTTCTTGAGGAATGTCGCCGATTTCATCGAGAAAAATAGTGCCTTGGGATGCTTGTTCGAAGCGGCCAGCTCTAGAGGCGCTTGCTCCAGTGAATGCTCCTTTTTCGTGGCCGAATAATTCGGTTTCCAGAAGTTCGCGGGGCAGTGCCGGACAACTGACGGTGATGAAATTCTCTTGGGCGCGCGGGCTGAGCAAGTGGATCTGTCTGGCGATGTAGGTTTTCCCCGTTCCGCTTTCACCGGTGAGAAGTATCGTGCTGTTCAGTGAGGCTGCTTTTTCTGCCTGTCGGAAAAGCTGTTTCATCCTCGGGCTGGAGGTTTCCAAGGATACATTGGGACGTTTCTTTGGAGGTGTGGCTGGTTTTTTCCTCGATTTGGAGGGTTTTACAGTGGCTCTTAGAAGATCGAAAAGACGCTGGAGTTCGAAGGGTTTTGTTATGTAATCGTTTGCTCCGGCTTTGAGCGCTTGGACGGCTGTCGAGGCGTCATTCGAACCGGTGAGCATGATGACGGGGACCTCGGGAAATAGTTCGTGGAGTTTACTTATGGTTTCGATCCCGTCCATACCGGGGAGGCCGACATCCATGATTACGGCTTGGATCCCGGAGTCGATTAATTCGATCGACTCCTGTCCTGATCGGGCGGCGATAGGGTGCCAGCCGTGATCCTTTGCCGCGATTGCTAGCAAACGTTGGATTGTGTCGTCGTCGTCGACAATCAGAAGGTTTGAATTGGTAGGACTCACAGGGAAGAGAGAGTATTGGTCAAAAAGAGTTGGACGGCAACGTAGGATCTAGGTTACTTGTTTGCAAGGACTCAGGTTTGTTTTTTGTGGCTTATCTCATGCCCTGAGGTGGGATCTTATTTCTTCAGTATTTCAGCAAGAGAGCCAAGGAGGGCTTCTGCGGTGAACGGCTTTTGGAGGAAGTGGCGAACCCCTTCGCCGGAAGTCAATGCGATCTCGCCGTTTGTACGGATACCGCTGACGGCAATGATTTTTGCTGAGGGGGCAATTTTAAGTATGGCATGTATGGTGCCGACGCCGTCGAGTCCGGGCATCATCATGTCAGTAATAATTACGGAAATATCTGTATAGCTCCTACGGAAGACCTCAAGGGCATGAACCCCTGACTCCGCTAGGAGAGTATGATATCCGTAGCTTTCGAGGGTTCGCCGGGTCATCTCAAGAATTGCCGGCTCGTCATCGACAATGAGAATCGTTTCTCCAGTTCCTCGCTGCAGAGATGGCGGAATGGCGGCGGGGCTTTTTGGGGGGGGGAGAGGGCAGCGCAGGAAGATGGACACGGATGCGGGTGCCTTTTCCCGGCTCGCTATAGGATCGGATAAAGCCGCCATGGCTTTTTACGATAGCGAGGGTGGTGGAAAGCCCGAGCCCCGTGCCTTTTCCTATGCCTTTGGTTGTGAAAAATGGGTCGTAGATCCGGTCAATGTTATCCGGATGGATACCATGCCCGGTGTCTTCTACTTCAATGCATACGTGGGGGCCGACGGTTGCATCGAGATTGGCAGCGGCGTAATTGCTGTCGATGTTTTCGTTGGAAGCGGAAACGAATAGAGTGCCGCCTTCCGGCATGGCGTCGCGGGCGTTTACGCAGAGGTTGAGAAGGATCTGGTTTAGCTGCGTGGAGTCCCCGATTACCTGCCAGAGATCGTCCTGTAGTGAAGTCTCGATCCGGACGTTTTTTGGGAAAGTGTCCCGTATGACTCCCGAGAGACTGGTTACGATTTCTTTTCCGGAAACGGGCACCCGGCGGCCTTCCACTCCGCGGGCGAAGGATAGGATCTGGGAGATCATGTCCGCTCCTCTTCGCGAGCTTTGGGCGATGGCGTCGAGCAGTTCGTTCCCCCTTTCATCACTTACGCTTTTGCGCAGCAGTTCGATGGACATGGAAATCGGAGCGAGGACGTTGTTCAGATCGTGGGCGAGTCCGCCCGCGAGCGTGCCGATGGATTCGAGTCTCTGGGCGCGTAGGAACTGGCGTTCGAGGTTTTTGTGTTCGGTGATGTCGGTATTGATCGCGAGGATGGAGACTGGTTTGCCTTTCGCGTCGCGGACAAGGTTCCAGCGGCATTTCACGATGAGTGGCTTGCCATCGCTGTTGAGTTGGTGGAGTTCGCCCAGCCATTCGCCGTTTTCCATGGTGGTTGAAAATGCCCGGTCGTATTCATCCGTATTTCCTTCCAAGAGGTCAAAAGTAGATCTTCCCGAGAGTTCACCGTCGGGTAGTCCGTAGAGCTGCCCGGCGCTCTTGTTCCAAAAGGTGATACGGTGATTTAAATCGAAAGTGAGAATGGCGTCGCGCGCCTTGTCGATAAGTGACGCCTGATTAAAAATCCGTGCGTCGGCTTCTTGTTTGGCCATTTCCGAAGCTGCTCTCT
The DNA here is from genome assembly GCA_905182475.1 of Akkermansiaceae bacterium. Classification (GTDB taxonomy): domain Bacteria; phylum Verrucomicrobiota; class Verrucomicrobiia; order Verrucomicrobiales; family Akkermansiaceae; genus Luteolibacter. Next base: position 14,602 of record CAJJBR010000014.1, read on the forward strand.
CGGCGAAGATTTGAAGGATCGATATAACCAATGAAGTATCCTCCAGCGGCGATTTAAAAAGGACGGAGAGCACGCCTACGGGTTCATCACGAGAGTTGAAGAGGGCTACTCCGGCATAGCTCTTGATCCCGAGTTCGATCAGGTAGTGGTCTTCAGGAAAGAGGGTTGAGAGCTTGTCTTTAAATATACAAACGCTATTGGATCTGACTTCCGAACAAGGCGTTCCCCTGAGGGCGTAAGTTACGTTTTCCTGGAGGACACCTTCGAGCACGAAGGCGAATGTCGTTAGCGAATCGGTCTCAGTATCAATCTTACCGATAATGCCTGCAGATGCGCCCAGAGCGCTCACCATGTTTTTTGTTAGGAGTTGGTAGAATTGCTTTCCGGCACTGTTTGAAACGGTTTGGGCGACTTTGACGATGGTGTCTTGCATCGTCCTTTGCTTGATATTGGTGCGTAGTGCAGAGACACCGAACGCGACGTTATCCGCGAGTTCCTTGAGAAGTCTTAGCTCGTCGGCACTTATTGCGTTCACGTTTTCAGAGAGTAGCGATATGAATCCGAAGCAGCTTTCGCCATCCTTCAGAGGTAGGCAGACGATGCTACGGAAGCCGCGTTCGAGGGCTTCCTCTTTCCAGTGAAATCGGACGTCTTCGTTGCGGATGTCTTCGCAGATCACCGGTTTACCTGTGCGTATGGTTCTACTTCCGGGGCCGTTTCCGGAAGTGCTAGTCTCGGAATAGCTCAGTTTAATGGAATTGGTAAACCCGCTGTCATCGCCCCATTCAGCTACGGGGATGATTGGTTTGTCATCACCCGGGCCAGCAAACCCGACCCATGCCATTTTGTATCCGCCGATATCGGTAGCGATCGTGCAGATGTCGTTGAGTAGTTGCTTCTCGTCATTCGCGCGGATGAGCATTCGGTTGCACGAGCCGAGCATTTCGAGCGCCCGGTTGAGGGTCTTAAGTTTATATTCGGTTTGCAGGTGGGCGGTCATGTCGGACATTCCGCCTATCATTCGGACTGCCTTACCCTCGGAGTCGAAAATGATTTCCGCCTGGTCAATCACATGTGCTAAGGTTCCGTCATTGCGCAGAAAGCGGTATTCGCAAGTCCAGTGTTTATCGCCTCCTTTGGACGCGGATTCCAGGCTGTGCATGACACGGTCGCGGTCGTCGGAATGAATGCGTTCAGACCAGCCTTGTAAGCTTGGTCCCCGTCCTTCTCCCTTAAATCCGAAGAGCTTGGAAAAGCCTTCATTCCACCACAGCACGTCATTGACGATATCCCAGTCCCACACAGCATCGTTGGTCGCGGCGGCGGCGGATTTGAATTTCTCGTTACTCTGGAAAAGAGCCCCCGATACCTTGTTTCTTTCGATGGCAAGGCGAATCAAGTGGCACATCGATTCAATCCTCCGGAGCTTGTTCTCGCTGGGCTTGTAGTGGATCTGATAGAAGGAAGTGATTACTGCCAAAGGCTCCCCGGTCTTGTCGAGGACTGGGATACTCCAGCAGGATTTGACCCCGTATTTTAGAGCGATTTCCCGGTAGGCGAGGTTATTCGGATCCGTGGCTACGTTTTCCGAAACAACGGCCTTCCTCAATGTCACCGCCTGCCCGCAGGTTCCGTCCTCCGGGCGGACTTCGAGGCGTTCGAGATCGGCAACCAGATCCTCGGGGAGGCTTGGTGCCGCAGCCAGCTTTAAGGTAAGATCGGGCTTCTCGACAATTTTGAGGGTGCAGTAGGTGCCTTTCGGTGAAACGCTTTCGATCAACTTCGCCGTTCTGTCGAAAATTTCCGCCAAGGATTTTTCCTCAACCACCATTTCCAGTAGCGCGGTATGCGCCATGTAGAATGCGTCGCTACTTGTAGGTTGGTCAGCGTAGTGTTTGTTCCCGGCCGGAATTTTTTCATTCACGTATCCATGCTATGTCGTAGCTGGATTGAGACAAGGGAAAGCTATCTTTGTGGCAGGGTAAGGGCAAATATTGCGCCCTGAGACCCATCCGGCCGCTTCCGGCAGGAAAGCTGCCCTCCCATGGAGCGCGCAAGGCGGCTTGATAGCGCTAGGCCGAGACCTACTCCGGGCTGTGTCTCGGCGGCTTCTTTCGCTGATTTGTGGAAAGGACGGAAGATGCGCTTGCACTCTTTCCCGGAGATTCCCGGGCCGTGGTCGCAGACGCAGATCTCGGTATCCCCGCTTTTGACGGATATTTTGAGGGAAACGACAGGTGGATCGGAAGCTGCCGCGTATTTAGCGGCATTGTCGATGAGGTTGAAAAGGATGTGCTCGAGGGCGGAGGTGTCGAGCGTGATGCGGAGAGGATCCGTTGGCTGGAAGTCGAGGCGGAGACACGCCGTATCCAAGCGTGATTCGAAACGCTCGCGCATGGATTCGAGGGTTTGGTTCAGTTCCACTTCGGAAACGGTGCTGCGTGCGCTGCCACGCTCGATTTTCGAAAATGCGAGGACGTTTTCCACAAGGTGGGAGAGTCGATCCGCTTCTCGGGAGAGCACGTTCAGGTAGGCGGGGCGCTTTTCCTCGCGGACAGCACCTGTGCTGAGCATGTCGGAATAGAGGCGGAAGGTTGTGAGCGGGGTCCGCAGTTCGTGGGTCACGGCGGAGACGAACGAAGCGCGGCGGTCACTGAGCTTCATGATGTTTGAGATCAGGAAAAAGGCAGTCAGCAGCGCGACGAGGGCGGCGATCCAGCCGGCGAAAAGGGAAATCGAGATGGTTCGTGGGATCGATTCCGGTGTTGCCCCGATGCCGCCCGGTGTCAGCTTGAATGGAAAGGAGGCGAGAATGAACGAGTCGTCCTGTTCGTTTTGCGCCCGTTCGAGGTAGGCTTGGGGAAGGCGCTGCCTGCACTCCGTGAGAAGCAGTTCCTTAAGTTTATCTTCGTCTACTAGCGATCCCTGGGCGAAGGTTGTGATGGTCATTCCCCTGCGGATTAGGAAAAGCGATCCGTCATACCAGGCTGGCTTAAAATCGCTGATTGGGTTGGGGATTTCGCGGTCACTGGGTGTGGGCGCTGGAGCTCTTTTTTGATCGGCATCTTTCTTTTCCGATCCGTAGGTGATGTTCTGTTTGGATAGTGCTTCGCCAAGCCAGCGAGAACGATTCGCTTTCTCTGCTAGGTTTGCAGCAACTTGCATTTTCTCTCCGCCTCTGAGCTTGCTCTGGGGAGGAGCTACGTAGGCGTAATATGCCTGGGATTTTCCGGGGGAGTCCGATTGATTCAGGCTGGTTTCCTTTTTCGAAACGAGTCCCGGCACGGCGGTACTACATAGTGTCAGGGCGGATTCGCTGCCGGTGCCACGTATTGCCGCGCCGTCCTGTGTTTCGAACCGGGCGGTCGTGGGAAGGGTGGTTTCGGGTTCGGAAAGGAAGAGCTGTGTCGGGATTGCGTTTTCCTCGATCAGGATGGAAGTACCGAGCGAATCCATCTGCCAAAGTGACAGCCTGACCCGTTCTTGGAGCTCTGCGCGGATTTCGGCAATGGCGCGGTTATGCTCGGTGGAGATCACGCTGCGAGTCAGCCAAAACATTGCGGCTGCGACCAAGCAGGCGCAGCTCGCAAACACAATCCAGATCCAGCAGTTCCTGTTTCTCATGTCGTATTTTCCGGGTGAACAAAACGATAGCCTTTTCCGCGCTCGGTAACGACGCAGGAGGCGATCAGTTCGCCAAGCTTCGCGCGGAGATGTGCCATGTGCATATCGATGGTGCGGGTCTCGATACGTTCGGGATCGAGGTTCCACACCTGGCGGAGGATTTCCGAGCGAGTGACCGTCCGCCCGCCCGCATCGATGAGATATCGGAGCAGGCAGGATTCCTTTTCGCTAAGGTCAGTAGTGCTGCCGTCGGGAAAGTGAATGCGGCTTTCGTTGAGGTCGATGGTCGCGCCGTTGATCTCGTGGCTGGCGGCGGGGGAGGGCCGTTCGTGGGAACGGCGTAGGACGGCATCCACGCGTGCGAGAAGTTCCTTCATGCTGAAAGGCTTCACCACGTAGTCGTCCGCACCTCCGACGAGACCTTTCACTCGATCCTGTTCCTCGCCGCGTGCGGAAAGCATGATTACAGCTTGTCCGGGTCGTGCCTTTTTTAGGGCTGCGAGAATTTCAAAGCCCGAGGGGCCGGGCATGACGATATCGAGCAGCAGAAGGCGGTAGTTTGATTGGAGAGCCATTTTCATGCCCTCGTGGCCGTCGGCTGCTTCCAAAGTACGCTAACCGCCGTATTCCAGCGTATCGACGATTCCAGTGCGGACAGCGGAATCGTCCTCGATGACAAGGATGGTCGGTGAGTCTATCATTGTGTTAGTGGAAGAAAGCAGTTCGGGGAACGCGCTGCAAGGACACGTTCCTCGGTTTCGCAATGGGGGATATCACTTCTCGAACTTGTAACCGAGGGTCGATGCTTGTCTGCGGGTGGCTTCTATCATCGCTTGGTCGAGGGTTTTGTTCCCGTCGGCAGCTAGTTTTTTTAATTCAGAGGCAACGTGGTCTTCGCGTTCTTTGTTGAGTTTCTTGATTTCGTTCTGGATAAGGTAACGCTTGGCTGCGGTTTTCTCGATGAATTCCTTCCGCTTGCCGGGTGCGAGTTTTTTCATTTCCTCGGGGAGTTCGTCTGTTTTGAGGGTGGCGGGATCGATTTTCTTCTCCCGGAGGGCATCGCAGAGATCCCAGCCGGCGTTTGAGTAATTTCTGCTGGCCTTGGTCACTGCGCGCTGGACTTCCGCTCCTGCCCCAGCGTTTTTAGCCGCATCGTTGTCGGCACGCTTCTGGTTCGCGGCCGCTTCCACGCGCTGCTGGCCGTAACCGAGGTAGGTGTCGTTGAGTTTGTGGCTGAGTTCGGAAATTCTCTTGTCTTGCGGCGCATCGACATGGGCGACGGCCTTGTCCTGATCGATCACCAGGAAATCACCTCCTGCCAATGCAGCACCGTCGTGCCAAGAGCCATCGATGCCCTTCTGGCGGCTACCGCAGTGGATCGTGTTGATGATGATGTTTTTCGTGAGAGCTTCCTTACATGCGGAGCGGGCATCGACCCGGCCTTGGGTGAATGGCTCGTTGCCAGCGATGAAGACAACCTTGTAGGTGGATTCGCGGTCGTCCCACGAGAGGTCACCAAGAGCGCGTTGGATGACGGCGCCGCAGTATTCCTCTCCGCCGTTTGTTTTCAGTGCGAAGAGCTGGCGGCTGAGGCTATCGAGATCCCGGGTCATCGGGCTGATGAGGCGCACCCAGTCGTTGCCGACCGCGTTGCTGTTGTTACCGTATTCATAGAGGGCGACTTCTACGACTGGCGCTTTCCCGTCGCGCCGTGCGTCGATGAAGGTATTGACGACTTTCCAGAGCTGGGTCTTCGCCTGGTCGATCAGGCCGTCCATGCTGTTTGAGGTATCGAGCAGAAGGGCAATCTGGACACGCGGGCCAGCATGGGCATTATCATTTGCAGGTGGATCGACCTGAGATTTTTTCAGGCTGGCGAGGATCGACTGCGGGTTTGGCCGCAGACGGGAGGGCGGTGAAGACCGCGAACGAGGTAATTGCCATAACGGCGAGTGTGGCTGATGTTTTCATAACACATCTTGTATAAGGTTGCCGGCCTGAGCTGTCTGTAAAGGGGCTGTAAAATCAGATTTAGTCCCGGAAATGTTGCGAAAACGCCCGGTTGGTAGTTTTTTTGAGAAAAGAACAAGTTTGGGCTTGCAAAGGCGGGTGGATGAGGTATCTACCGCGCCCCTAATTATGGCTAAGAAAAGTTGGATCGCGCGCAACAAGCGCAAAGCAAAAACCGTTGAAAAATACGCAGACATTCGTCACAAACTGAAGGCTGAGAAAGATTATGTCGGTCTCTCGATGCTTCCTCGTGACGCGAGCCCTACCCGCGTGGTAAACCGCTGTGAGATCACTGGTCGCCGCCGTGCTTTCCTTCGTCGTTTCCGTCTTTCCCGGATTACTTTCCGCGAGTATGCTTCTGCTGGACTTCTCCCAGGAGTGACGAAATCGAGCTGGTAACACCGGTTCCGGCCTAGCTTTATAGCTAGGCCACGACGCGGGACGGTAACGACTCGTTCCCGCGTTCTAAAAATGCCAATCTACGAATACGAATCAGAAGCCCCTGACGATCCGGAGCGATCGTGTAGAATTTGTCGGCGTGGATTCGAGCTGCGGAGACCCGCAGATCGAGAGGCTTTGGAGAAGTGTCTCCTTTGCAAGCACCCAGTGAGAAAGGTTATCTCACGGGTGAATACACCTAGGGTGACAAAGCCGCTGTCGGTTTCCGATGCGAAGAAGGCCGGTTTCACGGTCTTGGAAAAACGCGACCAAGGAGTGTATGAGAAACTTTGAACTCATTTCCGCCGATCTGATGGGCGTTGGAGTGTTTCTTGCCAATAATGAGGTCAGCCACAGTTTCCCGGGTATTGGAGAGACTCTCCTATATCTCACGGGTATCGTTTTTTTCCTGTTGCTAAATGCGTTCTTCGTGGCTTCCGAGTTCGCCATCGTAAAGGTGCGCCCGAGCCAACTAGAGAGCCATGGTAAGGAAACCGGAGCCGATACCGAGCTAGCGGTCAAGGTGGTGAAGAACCTCGATGGTTATCTTTCCGCCAACCAGCTTGGAATTACATTCTCGTCCCTCGCGCTCGGATTCTTGGGTGAGCCGTTTGTAACCGCTCTGGTTTCGCCACTACTTACGCTGACCGGTATGCCGGATAAGGTGATCTATTGGGTTTCACTGGTGATTGCCTATGTCTCCTTCACTTTCCTCCACGTGGTGATCGGTGAGTTGGTGCCAAAATCGATCGCGATCCGCCGTTCACTTGGAACGACGATGATGTTGGTCGCTCCACTGCATGTTTTCTACAAGACGTTCTATTTGGTCATCCGTTTCTTCCAAGGCACCGCGAACTGGCTATTGAAAAACATTTTTCGTATGGATCCGATTAGTGAAGGCGAGCACGTTCACTCGGCGGAGGAGCTCGCGATCCTAGTTACCCATTCGGGGAAATTCAAAGAGGTGACGGATACTGAGCGGGAAATTCTCATCAATGCGCTTGAACTTAATGAACTTTGGGTGCGCGATGTGATGACACCCAGGAATGAGGTTGTTGTCCTCGATGCGGATGAGCCGTTTGAGAAAACTCTCGATATCGCCCTGCGTAGCAAGCACACCCGTTTCCCTCTTGTAAAAGGTCACCTCGACCAATCCATCGGCCTGATTCACATCAAGGATCTGTTTAAATTGATGAACGATCCGGATCCCGATCTGATGCGGATCAAGCGTGAGCTAAAAATGGTGCCGGACACCATGCCGTTGGATAAGCTGTTGAAATTTTTCCTTAAGGAGCATGCGCATTTCGCGATGGCGGTGGACGAGTTCGGTACGCCCGTCGGGATTGTCTTTCTCGACAATGTCATCGAGGAACTCGTCGGCGACATCCAAGACGAGTTTGATAACGAGCACTCGGCTTTCACACGTGTGAACGAGGAAGAATTTGTAGTCGAAGGTTCGATGACACTCAACGATCTCGAAGGGCATGTCGAAGAGCTTTCTCTGGAAAGCGGAGAGGTTACTACAGTTGGTGGTTATTTGACTCAGCAACTCGAGCGTTTTCCGGAAGTCGGCGAAAGCATTGAGGTTCTTGGCTACGAGGCAAAGGTGACCAGCACCGACGGACGCAGGGTCGGCCAGATTCATTTCCGCAAACTCGATGAGAATGGGGAACCCACAGAGAACGGTGCTGATACTTCCAAAGTTGCCTGAAGCGGCAAAACGTAACCGGATTGTTTTGCATCTGATTCCGGGTGAAATTTTATAGCGCTTTCGTCTGGCATCTGCATATTTTAGAGATATGGAAGATGTTTGAACATCTGGGCGTAGCTCTTGGACTAGCGTCCTTGGCCGGGATCAATCTCTACCTCACGACATTCGTCGCAGGTCTTGCGATCCGGTTTAACTGGATCGAGTTGGCCTCTGCTCACGAGAGCTTAGCTGTTCTCGGGAACGAATGGGTGCTCGCTGTGGCCGGGACTCTGATGGTGGTTGAGTTTTTCGCGGACAAGGTGCCTTGGTTAGACAGTGGATGGGATGCGGTTCATACCCTGTTGCGGCCTGCTGGCGGGGTGCTTCTTGGTATGGCGGCGCTGGGAGACATGGATCCGAAGATGCTGGCTATCGGTGGCCTTCTTTCCTGAGGAGCCTCTTTGACGATGCACGGAGCCAAAGCTGGTACCCGACTTCTGGTGAATATGTCGCCAGAACCGGTTTCCAACAGTGTGGCAAGTGTGGCTGAGGGCGGTTTGGTTCTCGGTGGGCTGGTTTTGACGGGCTTAGCACCTACCGTTGGGTTCTTTGTATTCGTGATTGTACTGGCGATAGCCGTAGTCATTGTTCGTAAGACATTCGGCAGTATGCTGGCGATCTGGAAAGGTATTCGAGAGAGGCGGCGTGTGAGAGTAGCGGAGCCACGTTGAGCCAAAAGAAGCCGTGGCAACAAAGGTGCGGGGGCTACTCTTGGCTTTACCTATAACCGAGATCTGATCCACTGAAAACCACTCCGCCATCGTGTCCCGAAAGCGCGCCGCTGAAACTCGGCGATGACCTTTTTGACAAGGCTCTTACAACCCCGGTTGCAAGCTCCCGCTATCAGCAGCTCGACCGTGCACTCGGGCATTGCCTCAAGGCGATGTCGGGTGATCTGGAGGATTTCTCGATCAAAATCCGCTGCACGTCTACACGCTTCCTAGCCGCTGGTAGATCTGCGAAACTACTAGCTGCCGCAAAAGCCGACGCTGTAAATTTGCTTTTATCTGCGAATCAAAGCGAGGTGGCGGAGGCGCTTCATGCGCGTGCTGTGGCCATCACCGTGCAAGGAGACCTCGATGCTGCACACGGTGCCTATGTGGAGCTAGCGACACATCCCGATTCCGGGACGGAAGAGCTGGCAAAGGCACGGTATTTGGCGCGTCACATGGCACGGGCGAATGGATGGGCGTTTGGAAGTCTGGACGATGCATTCCCTCCGTTGCAGCTGGTTGTCTTGGCTGGGCACCTTCCTCCGAAGGTCGATCTCGGCTGTCAAAAACTGATCGCGGACGAATTGGCTCGATTGGGTGCGACCATTGGTGTGGCGAGCGCAGCGGCGGGCGCGGATCTTCTTTTCCTAGACTCCCTGCATTCACGGGGTGGGAAATCGCACATCATTCTGCCATGGTCACAGGATTCGTTCCGGGAGACCAGTATTCTTCCATTCCGTAATAGCCGGGACGGGGCAGTTTGGGAAAAGCTTTTTGACGATGCCTTGGAGAACAGCGCAAGCGTCCGGGAGATAGGTGAAGTGGTGGGGTTAAAAGCCGGTCTAGTCTCTTCAAGCACGCGGTGAAATATCGACGTGGTCAATCAGGCGGATATTCCCGTAGAATACCGCGCAAGCGAGCACGGTAGGTGAGGAAAGGGTTTCGGCAGGGGCAAGCGTTTCGGCATCGACTAAGGAAAGATAATCGATTTTACCGAAAGGCGATTCTTCGAGAATGTCCCGTGCATCGGAGAGGATTTGCTGCGGGGTGTTTCCAGTAGAAGCGGACTCAAGCGCACGCAGGATACGTGGGGTATCTGCGCGGTGTTCCAGTGTAAGGCGGCGATTGCGGGAAGACATCGCTAGTCCGTCAGGTTCACGAATCGTCGGGTGGGAAATGATTTCCGTCTCGAGGTCGAGATCACGGAGCATGCGTCGAATAATGGCGAGTTGCTGGAAATCTTTTTCTCCGAAAACCGCAGCATCGCAGCGGGTGAGGTTGAAGAGCTTGAGAACAACCGTGCAGACTCCGTCGAAGTGCCCTGGGCGCGTCGTCCCACAGAGGTGGTTGGCGAGATTGTTTTCGATGATGGTGACGGAACGGTCGGGAAAATACATTTCACCGCCTTTTGGAACAAAGACGCCGTCGGCTCCGTGCTCATTACATATGGCGAGATCTGGCTCCAAAGTGCGCGGATAAGATTCCAGATCCTCGGCACGGTCGAATTGGATGGGGTTTACAAAAATCGAGACCAAGACGGTACCATTCGCCCCCGCTTTTATCCGCGCAAGATCGATCAGGGACGCGTGACCGGGATGGAGCGCTCCCATGGTCGGGACAAGGATGACCGGGGCTTTTTCGGATGAGAGCCTGGCGCGGAGATCGGCCTTTGTGTTTGCAAGCCACATGGGTTTCTAAATAGGGACTAAACTTGTTCGGCTCTCAGGATGTGTAGCCCTTGTTGGAAATATTTGAGCATGGACCAGACGGTGAATACTGCGGCAAAAATGCAGGGGTAGATTGGCGAGAGATGGATGAGTTTAAGCATTACCCAACCGAGGACAAAGAAGTGGCTGAAGGTGCAGACTTTTCCTGTCCAATGCGGTCGGATCTTTACCTTCTTTTTGGCGGAATACAAAACACGGATGCCACCAAGGATCACACAATCGCGCAGGACTACGATAGCTGCGAACCACAGGGGAATACTCCAGCCGTCCGATCCCCAGTCCACAAATGTGAGAATGAGAATGGCGGTGAGGACGAGAAATTTGTCGGCGATGGGATCAAGATAGGCTCCGAGGTCGGAGCGTTGGTCGAAGTGGCGGGCGATCCATCCGTCGACGCCGTCGCTTGCAGCGGCCACGATAAAAACAACCAGTGCTACCCATCGGTAGTTTTCCACCGGGTTTCCGTTCGCAATGCTTAACCCATATGCAATGGCGTAGGCCGCGAAAACAGGCACCAGACAAATCCGGGCGACTGTAATTTTCGTGGCAAGGGTCATGCCATAAACGTATCAGGGCACGGGAAAAAGGAAATGCGAAATCAATGTGGACGACGACCGAAGATCGCCGCTACCAGTTCACATTCGTCCCTCGGGTATCGATGTGGGTGAAAGAGGAGTAGCTGCCGACGCCGCCCTTAAAGAGTCCGTGGTCGCGAAGAGTGCGAGTCGCGCGGGTAACGTTGCGCGCAGAGGTATCAAACTTCACATCAACTGCTACATTTACCTGATGATAAGAACCGGTCTTTGCTCCCTGGCAGCGGGAGTTGTAGGATGGGCTGCGGTATGCGGAAACGATTTCATGAATCGGCACGTTCATCGCTGTCGAGACGCGATCCACAACTCGGAGAGTGTAGCCCATGCGAGTCCACCATTTTTTTGGAGGGAGAGTGTTCCAGACGCCTCCACGCTCTTTCGCATGTGCTGTGATGAGGTCCTGCGCGCTTATGTTCTTTAGCTTCAAGGAATTGACGTAGTTGGCGTAGGATTTCAAGTTCCGGCCTTGTAGCCGAACCCATTCTTCTGGGAAACCGCCGATTTGTTTGCTTTGAGTAGAAGGTGTCGTGCGGCGCCCGTCGCTTTTGATAGATTTCACTTCAACAACGGGAAGGTCGTTTTTTTTCTTCCAGAACCAGCCTGCGCTTGCAGAAACGGAAGATGCACAGAGAGCGGTTGATGCCAGGCCTAGGGTACCTATTACCTTGCGGCGGTTGGTGAAAGAATCCGATGGAGATGCGAGTATTGTTGTCACATGCGACTGAATCGGTTCTGGAAGGTCTGACATAATAAAGGACTGGAATTGGGGTTTGAAAGTCGGAAATATGGTTGGCTGCCCGCTGGCGGATTTTATATAAGCAGGTCTTGTACCTTTGAAAATTCATGGCTAGGGAAGCATTTGGTCTGCCAAGCGCAAGAAAAAATGGTATTTTAAGAAGAAACCTGCTCCAGGGGAAAAGATCAGGTTTGAAAAGGCACATTGAACCGATAAACCGCCGTCCCGGCTTCGATTTGTCTAAATTTGTCGAATTTCGAAAAATTTAGGAGTTTTCGGTTCTTAGTGCTTTCTGAAAACAATTGCCGTAGCGAATCCAATTGCTGATAGGAGGATTATGCCCCAATCGCCGATCAGAGCGTAGAGGGAGAAGCTAGGTTGTTTCGGGATGTTCAGGCGGACGAGTAGATGATCTTGCAAGAAGGTACTGCCTTTTTCGTCCTGGATGATTTGCTGCTTTCCGGTTTCCGGACTCGTGGTGGAGCCGATGGTGTCGATCGCTGCGCTGACTCCCGTGTTGGCGCAGCGGATCATTGGGCGGCGCAGCTCGATGGCGCGGAAGCGGGCGTTGGCGAAATGCTGGGCAGCTGCGGGGCTTTCCTTGAACCAGCCGTCGTTGGTGAGGTTCACGATGATTTGCGGGCCGTCGCGGACGAATTTTCGGGTGAGACGGGGGACGGTATCTTCAAAACAGACGGCGGGGATGATCCCGACGGTTTCGCCGTTGATATCGACAGGCAAGGGATCGTGGGAAGAGCCGGACTGGAAGGAGCCGTAATATTTCTGCCCCGACTGTTGCTCGTAGATTTTCTGGAGAAAGGGGAATGTTTCGATGAGCGGAATCGTTTCCCCGAAGATGACCAGATGGTGTTTTTGGAAAGTCTGCTGGTCGCCCTCGGGTGTTTCGATCACGATGGAGTTGTAGATGCGTCCGTCTTTTTTCGGGTAGAGGCCGTCCTCGCGGACTTCTCCTTCCATCTCCACCGCACCGTAGATAAGGTCGAAATCCTCGCCGCCTTCGCGGACGCGGGCAATGCTATCGATGTTCTCCTTCCATGCCCCCCGCTCGCCGTCATCGGTGCGGACGATACGTCCAAACAGTGCGGCCTCCGGCCAGACGACCCAGTCAGGGTTGCTGAGTTCGATGGAGCCTTCTTGGTTTTTCTCGATGGCAGCCTGGAGTTTTTTCTCGTCAGTGTCCGCGAGGTTTTTTAGTGCCTCTAGGGTTTCGTCTTCGTAGGCCATGTGAACTTTTTCCATCTCCCAGAGGACGGTTGCGCCATCGTGGGGAATGTTGATTTGGACAAGAAGCGCCTTGAGGGGAATGGAATCTTTTCCGCTTTCCCCGGCGATGCGAAGGATGCCGTATGCGAGCAACATGCCGACGATGAGTGCGGTGACGGCGAAATCCCAGCGAGGGCGGAGGATGCCGTCGGTGCCGGTTTTCATCAGGCGGTGGCCGACCTGGACGAGAACACATTGAAAAAACACCAGCATCAGGGAAAGTCCGGCCACGCCGAGAATGTCGGCGGCCTGGGAGATGACGAGAGTATCGTGGAAAGCGATGCCGAGCCCGTTCCAACTGAAGCCGGTAAAAATCCACCCGCGCAGCAATTCGAGGCCGGCCCATATGCTGGCGTGGGTGAAGGCGTTGAAAAGGCTTCGGAGTGGTGTTTCGGAAACGCCTTTCTTGCGGTGCCATGGATTGCCAATGGTGGCGGCGAAGGCACCGAAGGCACCGAAGTAGATCGGCAGGTATCCGGCGAGAACGACGGGGCCGAGCCACGAAATGGTGGAAAGCCACGAGACCTGGATGCCAAAGGCGATTGCTCCGGTGAGGTAGCCGATGAGGAAGCCTTTCTTCGCCCGATGTTTTCCTTTCAGGCTCCAGAGCGCGATGAGGAACGGGACGAGGCCGACCCATGCTAGTGTGGCGAAGCTGTATGGTGGCACCAGCGCTGCGATCATCAGGCCGGTGGCGATGATGGCGAGAATTCTGAGGGTGACAGCGCGTGAGGGCATGGGAAGAAGTGGCTAGTGCCGAGTGATCAGTGGAAGACTTGGGTTGTGAAGGCGGTGGGAGGCACACCTCTCCTTGGGTTAGAGTTTGGCGGGGTTTTTTCCGAGTGCGAGGAGAAGTGCGAGGACGCGGAGGACTTTTTCAAGCGGGGACCTCCATGGTCGCTGGGGGCGGAGGATGGGCCATGCGTTCTTTTCTGCGAGGGTGGAGAGCTTTTCTTTCGGGTTCACGACGGTAGCGGAATCACAGATCGCGAGCATAGGAAGATCCGCAGTGCTGTCCGTGTAGCCGTGGGAGTTGGTGAGCTTACCGTTCGTGAAATACGATGAAGGTAGTAGTTCGTGAAGGCGTATGACCTTGTTCGCTCCTTTGTGGTTGGTGAGGTCAGGGAAAAGCAGGTTATTTTCTAAAATGGTTCCCAGCGAGAGATCAAAGCCGAGGAGTTTGCCTACTTCTGCCGCGTAGCACTCAGGGCTGGCGGATGAGAGGATGGTGAGGTGGCCGGCGTCGCGATGCTTTACGAGTTCCGCTTTCAACTCGGAGTAGATACCTGGCTGGAGTTTCTCTGCGAATTCACGGGAGAGTTCCGCAAGCCGGTCGGGTGGCATTTTCCAGAGGAAGCAGTGGAAGATACGTTTCATGTTTTCCGTGCCTAGGAGCTTTGCAAAAGGCAGGAATAGGAGAAAAAGCGGCACTGAAAAAAGCCGTGATGGTTCTGCGCTAAGAACGTGGTGGCGGAACAGTAGTTGGCAATCCCACGCAAGCAGGGTGCCATCCATATCGAAGAGAGCGATTCCTGACGGAGATTTTTCGGGGAGAGTCATTTTGCCAGAATGACCCTTCGCCGGAGCCAGTTTGGATTATACGTAGTGAAGTGCGGAGGCGCGTTCGTTGATCGCCGCGTCGTTGTCGATGAGTTCCTGGATGGGATCCCAACGGCCGGAAATAAGTGCATCGCGCGCGGATTCCGGCATGTTCACGGAAATCTCCAAGCCACCCGAGGTGCTGACTTTGAGGTTTTCCACGTCGATGGTGATCTCGGTTTCCGGTTTGGCTTCAACTGCTGCTTTAAGCGCGGCAATGTCTGCGGCGGAGGCCATCACGCAGGGCATGGCGAGCGTGGTGGAGTTTCCGTAGAAAATTTCTGCGAAGGATTCTGCGATGCACGCTTTGAATCCGTATTTTGTGAGCGACTGTGGTGCGTGCTCACGGGAGGAACCGCAACCGAAGTTCACACCGGCGATGAGGATGGACGCATCCTTGAAGCGTTCGTCGTTGAGAGGATGTTTGGTTTTTTCGCCGGTGTCCGAATTGAAGCGGACGTCATAGAATGCGAATTCTCCGAGTCCATCGAAGGTGACGCATTTCATGAAACGCGCGGGGATGATGCGGTCGGTATCGATGTCTGCGCCGGGAATGAATACTCCTGTGCCGGAAACTTGCTTTACTGGGTCGAGGGTCATGGTGTTGAAATTCTAAGTATTAAATTCTAAATCCTAAACGGTTTAGCCGTCTTCGCGAAAACGGAGGTAGAAGGGGCGTTGGACGTCTTCGGGGAAAGGGTTTGACTGGTAAAAGTCGGCCACGTTCAGAGTGAGTCCGACCGACTGGAGTTCGACCGGGGACTCCATCTGGGTGAAGTGGTGTTTTTTCCAGCGGTCCGAGCGGCGGGTGACGAAGATTTCCGGCCAGTCCTGTTCGACGAGGACGATTTCCTCTACGCTTGGGATTCGTTTGTAGGCGTTGAGCTTTTCGCCTCTGTCGTTCCGTCCTGTGGTAGGAGAAATGACCTCGATGATGAGTTTTGGCTCACGCATCACGTGGGTGTCGTCACTGACCGGTTCGCAAGTGACGAAAACGTCCGGGTAGTAGAATGCGTTTCCGAGGTCGTCGGAAAGCTCCACTTTCACCGCTTCGATGAAAGTGCGGCAGGAGCCTCCCCGGAGATGGTTTTTCAGGATGGAGTAGATGTCTCCACAGATCTGATTGTGCCAGGCGCTGGCACCGGACATGGCATAGACCTTTCCGTCGATGTATTCGTGACGAACCTCCGAAGCGAGCTCTCCTTCGAGGTATTCGGAGGGAGTGATCGGAAGTTTTCTGGCGGTGCTTGCGCTCATTGCTGGTGATCCTAGGCGACGGCAGCGGATTCTTCCAGATCGAAAAGATCGCGGGCGTCGGTGATGTGACCTTTGATGGCGGCGGCTGCGACCATGACCGGGGACATGAGGATGGTGCGGCCGGTAGGGGAGCCTTGGCGGCCTTTGAAATTCCGGTTCGAGGAAGAGGCGCAGAGCTGGTCTCCGATGAGTTTATCCGGATTCATAGCTAGGCACATGGAGCAACCTGCGGCGCGCCACTCAAAGCCCGCTTCGCGGAAAATTTCTGGGAGGCCTTCCTGCTCACACTGGATTGCGACGATCTGGGAGCCGGGGACGGCGATGGCCTGGACGTTAGCGGCGACCTTGTGGCCTTTGATGTACTTCGCGACTTCGCGGAAGTCGGAGATTCGGCCGTTGGTGCAGGAACCGATGAATGCCACGTCGATTTTCACGC
The DNA here is from genome assembly GCA_905182475.1 of Akkermansiaceae bacterium. Lineage (GTDB taxonomy): Bacteria > Verrucomicrobiota > Verrucomicrobiia > Verrucomicrobiales > Akkermansiaceae > Luteolibacter. The sequence goes on from CAJJBR010000014.1 coordinate 30,769, forward strand.
CTTGGATAGGAGCGCCGGCGGGGAGTTTCATGTATTCGAGGGCTTCCTCGATGGAGGCTTTTTCCTCGGGGGATTCCGCGGTGAGTGGATCAGGGATGTTTTCCGTGATGGAGATGCCTGCATCCGGGGAAATGCCCCAAGTGACGGTAGGATCGATCTGGGAAGCATCGATTTTTACGATGTCGTCGTAGTGTGCGTCGGCATCGGAGGCGAAGGAGAGCCAGCGAGCGGCGGTTTCGTTGAAGTTGTCGTTGTCCACGTAAGGTCGGCCCTGGAGATAGGCTACGGTTTTTGCATCCGGGTTGATGTAGCCGCAGCGTGCGCCACCTTCAATGGACATGTTGCAAATGGTCATGCGCTCTTCCATGGACATGCGTTCGAATACATCGCCAGCGTATTCATAAGCGTAGCCGATGCCGCCGTTGGCACCGAGCAGGCGGATGATGTGGAGGATGACGTCTTTCGCGTAAACGCCCGGGCGGAGGTCACCGTTGACCTCGATGCGGCGGACCTTCATTTCCTGGAGAGCCATGGTCTGGGTGGCGAGGACGTCACGCACCTGGCTGGTGCCGATGCCGAAAGCGATGGCTCCGAAGGCTCCGTGGGTGGCGGTGTGGGAGTCGCCGCAGGCGATCGTCGTGCCGGGCTGGGTGATGCCTTGCTCGGGGCCGACCACGTGGAGGATGCCCTGTTTCCCGGATTTTAGGTCGAAATAGGTCACTCCGAAGTCATCGCAGTTCTTGCGGATCGCTTCGATCATCTCTGCTGCCATGGGATCAGCAGGCTGATCCTGATTAATGGTAGGGACGATGTGGTCGATGGTAGCGAAGGTGCGCTGCGGGAATTTTACGTTCAGTCCAAGTTCGCGGAGCATGCCGAAAGCTTGTGGGGACGTGACCTCGTGGATGAGGTGCGTACCGATGAAGAGTTGTGTGCGGCCGTCACCCAAGGTGCCGACGCGGTGTGAATCCCAGACTTTTTGAAATAGACTTTTTCCCATGACTTTATGCCGCCGTGGTTCGCGGCGGGGCGGGAATGTGGATAGGTAGTCTGGAAACTTCAACTCTCAAAATTCAACTCTCCAAAATGGCAGGAAGAGGAACCTCGCATGAGGAAACAGAAACCACGGATGAACGCGGATCAGATTCTTGTGGCTGAGGTTCTGGATTCTGGGTTCTGACTGTTAATTGAGATTTGAATTTTGAATTTTGAATTTTCCAGCTAGGACTCTCTGGTGCCAGCGAAAAAGAAGACCCCCTCGGCGAATTCGAATGTCCATGTGATCGTGGGGACGGATGACGGACTGGTGCGTGAGGAGGCGCTTGCTTTATATAATCAGCTTACGGGAGGAAACGACGATGGGTTCACCCACGAGACGATTGACGGCAATGCGGACAATTCGGAGGGTGCTTTCCAGCTTTGCTCCAGTGCGGTGCAATCGCTGCTGACCATGCCGATGTTCGGCGGGGATAAGGTGGTGTGGCTGCGGAATGTGAATTTCCTAGGGGATGATGTGACGGGGCGAGCACAGCGGACGGAGGCAGGGGTAGAAATGCTGCGGAGCACGATGGAGAAAGGTTTGCCGGACGGGATCCAGTTTTTGCTTTCCGCCGATAAAGTGGACAAGCGGCGGGCGTTTTGGAAATTTCTCAATAAGAGCGCCAGCGTGCAGAGCTTTGATAAGATCGATATCAGTCGCGATGGCTGGCAGGATCAGGTGGGGCAGTTGGTGGAGGGGCGTGCCACCGAGCTGGGACTGGATTTCGAGCGGGATGCGATGGAGCTGTTCATCATGCTAGCCGGGGAGCAGACCAAGCAGATCGCGAACGAATTGGAGAAACTGGATCTGTACCTAGGCAAGGAGCGACGGACGGTCACCGAGGAGGATGTTAGGAAACTGGTGCCACTTAGCCGGGCGGCGGTGATTTTTGAGACAGGAAAAGCGATCCAGATGGGAAATGTCGCGAGGGCGATCCAGCTCATCGACGAACAGCTCGCGGCGGAGGAATCAGCCATCGGGATTATGAGAGCTTCGATTATCAATGTCGTCCGTAACCTCTACATGGCGAAGCTGATCCTGGAGAAATTCAAAGCTCCGTCAGGAAATTATTCATCTTTCGCAGGGGCTCTCAATAAGCTGCCCGTCGCCGACCGTGCATGGCTGCCCCAGAAAAAGGACGGCTCCGGCGTAAACGTGTTTCCCATTTTCCTCGCGGTGCAGAATGCGAGGAACTTTGATCTGGCAGGGCTCCAGCACGTGATGGAGAAGACTCAAAGTGCGGATCAGGCACTGGTGACGACGGGGCTGGATCACCGGTTGGTGCTCCACCGTTTGATCGCGGAGATCGCGGCGGCTCGGAAACGGAAGAGGTAGCCGCGAATGGACGCCAATTTTCGCGAATGAAGAAGGAAGGGAAATCGGCTTGGAGTTCCTATGCCGTGGTAAGGAATCTCTTTGTATTTGGGATTGCCTCTTGGCTGTCGTCCTTCGTTGCCCTGTTCACTTTTCCACAGGTCAGCGCGCTGTGGGTAATTAGTGGCTCCATCGGTGCGTTTCTCATGGTGCCGCATCTCTATTGGAGCTGTCCTGCATGCCGGAAACCATTTTTTAGAAATTGGTGGGCTTTCACATCTGATTTCGAAGAGATGTTCAACCCGTTCAGGAGGAAATGCGCGCATTGCGATTTGCCAAAATGGAACGAGCCACCTTCGAAGCTGGAGATCGAGAGTAAAATTCCTACTCCACTAAATCCCACGAAGCCGCTGAACTCGTATCGTTCGAAACAACGAAACTTTCTCGCCCTTGTCTTGCGGGATGATCCGGGTGTGATTGGGTTGAAATAGAGGTTCTGCTGAGAAGGGCAAGAGCGGAGCGGATAGCATTGGAGAGGGAGGATTTGCTTATTGCCAGCGATTTTGAAACCGATGGCTCCGGCACGTTGATTCGGTTCAAAAGGCCGAGCTAGCTTTTCACTTTCTCCATCGACCTATCGTGGGGGATACGGAGTAGTATTACCGCGAAGATTACACCGATGAGGGCGCAGAACATATCGGTCTGTGTGTCCCAGACATCACCTTGGGTGCCGAGGAAAGCCTCTGATGCCTCAGCAGAAACCAGAGCGGCCGCCCATTCGATGAGTTCATAGACCGCGCTGACTGCCATACAGAAGCAGACGATCAGGAACGCCAGCCAGCCGCGTTTCGCGATCACGTTGTTGCGGATCAATACTTCGCGGCACAGGATTGCCGGGACGAGGCCCTGCATAAGATGGCCTAGACGGTCGTAGTGGTTTCTTGGGAAATCGAAAACCTCCTTTGCCCAGTCCCCGAGCGGCACGAGCGCGTAGGTGTATTTTCCTCCGACCATCAGGACGACCATATGCAGGCCTAGCAGAACCAAGGCGAAGTTCGAGAATTCCCAGCCCTTGGCCTGTGCGATGAACAGGCAGACGAAACCGATGAACACCGGAGCCACTTCCAGCCACCATGTAGTCCTGTCATAGGGATCCCACCCGGACCATGCCAGCACCGGTAGCATGGCGATCAGAAGAAGAAGGTTAGCATAGATTTTCATTGGATGTGAAACAGGTGTATCTGAAAATGAAGTGTAATAGGAGTGCTTTCATTTTGAATACTCTTGCTTGGAGGGTGGAGGAGTCCACGCGTTCTCGCGCATGGACTCCAGAAGGAAGAAGGACGGCCAATATGCTGCCAAGAGCTGGGAGCGTGAGTGTGGGATTGAGCATATCGGATTTACGGATATCGCGAAAAACCCGCTTTTTTATCGCTCTGCGATCGCAAGCCCTGCGATGTGTGCGGTGGTCCATGCTGCTTGGAAATTGAAGCCGCCGGTGATGCCATCGATGTCGAGGCATTCGCCGGCGAAATGGAGCCCGGGGATGGTCTTGCTTTCCATGGTGCGGAAGTCGATTTCCCGAAGCCGAACTCCGCCACAGGTGACGAATTCGTCCTTGTTGGTAGTCTTGCCTAGAACTTGGAAACGCGCATCGGTGATCTCGCGGAGGAGGGCGTTCTCCTTATCTTTGGCGAGCTGGGACCACTGGGTTGTTGGGGAAATGGTCATTGTTTCCAACATCCGCTCCCAGAGGCGGCGAGGGATTTCCTCGGGTGATCTGTTTTTGACTAGGGATTTCCCGGAGGAGTTGCGCAGTTCTGAAAAGCGCTGGCGGAGTTTGTTTTCGGAAATTTTTCCGATCCAGTTTACCGCAATCTCGAAATGGTAGCGGTCCTCCTGGAAGCGCCGTGCTTCCCAAGCGGAGAGTCGGAGGATGGCTGGGCCGCTGAGGCCGCGGTGGGTGATGAGGAGTGGTCCGGTCTGTGGATTTCCTTTCGGAATAGCGCGGACAGAGGCGTTCAGCACGGCTAGTCCGGCTAGCCCTTCGGTGCGGGGATCGTTGAGATTAAAGGCGAAGAGTGAAGGCGCGGGAGTCTCCACGGTGTGGCCGAGTGCGGAAATGGCACTGGCTAGTGGGGAGGTTTTGAGTGATCCGGAGGTGATGCAGACTTTGTCTGCGGGGAAGGTGCTGCCATCGGCGAGGGTGAGCAGAAATTTCCCTTCGGCGGATGGGGTGATGTCTCGGAGGCCAGTCTTGGGGCGTAGCGTTACTCCAGCATCGCGAGTCGCTTTCATGAAGCAATCGATGATCGTCTGTGAGCTGTCCGTATCCGGAAACATCCGCCCGTCGGCCTCAGTCTTGAGGGTGACTCCGCGGGCTGCGAACCATTCGACTGTATTGCTAGGCTGCCATCTGTGGAATGCACCGCGAAGCTCTCGGGAGCCGCGAGGATAGTTTTTCGAAAGTAGAACTGGATCGAAACAGGAGTGAGTTACGTTGCAACGCCCGCCACCCGAGATTTTCACTTTGGAGAGGTAGGAGCCGGATTGCTCGAAGAGTGTGACGCTTGCCGAAGGATCGGTCTCAGCCGCGGTGATCGCAGTGAAAAATCCCGCGGCACCACCGCCGATGATGGCGATGTGTTTTTCTGACGGAGCGGAGGGTATCATTTTCTGAGAAAGACTCTCAGGAGAGGCTGTAGAGTCGAGTGGATTCTAGGGTATTGATTTCCTCTGGATTGTGTCGTGTTGCGCGGATAGTCTCGCGCCGTTGAAGACACGGTGGACATTGAGGGATTTGGTGGATTTTGAAGCTCTGCTTGGCAAGGCGGATGCGGCTACGGATGAACGCTTGCTGAGGGAGAAGGTGAAAGGCTTGGACGGCGCGCATGCCAGGCGCGCGGCAATCAAGGTCTGGCTGGACGGGCAACGGCGCGGGAAGGACGAATTGCCAGGGGATGTCTGGGGCGGTGGCAGGTTTCTAGTCGGTGCGGTTGTTTGTTTGGTGATGTTTCTCGCGGGGATAGGTGTAATGACCGGGATGCTGGATAGAGAGAGGATGGGATTCCATGTGCCTATGGTGATGGGGGTTGCGGTTGGGTTGCAGCTTTTGGTTTTGGTTGGCGCGGGCGTGCTGTGGTTGCTGCGGGGGAAGATGGGCTTGTTGCAAAAGCTCTTTGCGTGGCTGATCGGGAAATTTTCCGCGGAAGGTGATTCCGGATGGTGGCGGATACTGAGGCTGGAGGGAGGTCGTGCGTGGGAGGCTCTGGGGTGGAATCTGGTGCGGATGACTCAAGCGGGAGCCGTGATGTTTTCGATTGGGCTGATGGCTGGGTTATTGGGTTGTATTTGGTTTCTGGAGGTGAGCTTTTTCTGGGATTCTACGACGCCGGAATGGATGGCGAAGAAGATATACGAGGTGTGCGGATTTCTAAGTATGCCTTGGAGTTGGTGGACTGTGGGATGGGTTCCCGGGGAAACTACGATCCAGGTCACTCGATGGGGCGTTGAAGCTCCGCTCGTTGATGACCTGGACTTCATGGCTGTCTGGTATCGTTTCCTCTTCGCTGCGATTTTTTTCTGGGCTCTCCTGCCTAGGCTGGTGCTCTGGATACTCGCCGTTTTTAAGGAACGGAAAGCTCTCTCTTCACTGGATTTCCAAGCCAAGCGCCATCGCGAACTATGGCGGGAGATCATGGGAACGCGTCGGGCGGATGTGAGTGAGGCACCCTTGGATGGGGTTCTGGTGCTGGATGTCGGTGGGACTGGGCTGAAGGAAGAAAGCCTTCGTGGATTTCTTCTGAGACGTTTGCGGGTGAATCCGGGTGAGTGGTATGAGGTGGGCGTATGGGACGAAAAGGGCGAGGAGGCTGCTGTGAAATCGCTCCGCAATGCACCTGCTGGGGTGGTTTTTTTGGCGGAAGGTTGGGCACTTTTGCCGCCGAGGATGAAGGCGCTGCATTCGCAAGTCAGGAGCATCGCGGGGTCGGAAACTTGCGTCTATTTCTTAGTGGTGAACTCCGGAGGTGCGGGCGAACCTCTCGAAGTGAAGGATGAGGAGAAGACGATCTGGAAGGATTTTGTTGATGGATTGGCGGATGCCTCGGCGGAGATATTTTTCTATGAAAAGGAGGAGGGTCAATGAGTGAAGGTGTGCCGGAATTCGCTGTCGTGGGGCGGGTGAATATGGGAAAGAGTGCGGTAATCGCGACTCTCCTCGAGATCGATGATAACGAGGTGTTGCGGGTTAGTCCCACGCCGGGTGAGACGACACGCTGCCAAGTCCACAAGGTGGTCTTCGGGAGGAAGGAGTGCGTTCGTTTTATCGATACCCCAGGATTTTCCCGACCGGTAGAAGCTATGCGTGAGATCCGCCGGATCCAAGGGGAGGGGACTCCTGGCCGGGATGCCTTGCGCCGATTCGTAGAGGAAAAGGGCGATGATTTTGCAGATGAGAAACGTTTGCTGGAGCCGCTGCTGGATGGTGCAGGAGTGCTTTATGTGGTCGATCCGGGAAGGCCGCTGCGGGATGACTTCCTAGCCGAGATGGAAATCCTGAGGTGGACGGGAAGGCCGCGTCTTGCGCTGATGAATGTCCGGGACGGTAAAGGCGCGGAAGAGGATGGAATCTGGCGGGAGAAACTCGGGAGTGCGTTCAACCTAGTGCGGACTTTCGATGCGCACCGCGCAAAATACGAGCAACGGTTGTTGCTTATGAGGGCCTTACTGGAGATCGAGGAGACCAATAGGCAGAGGCTGGAGGAGACAATCCAACTGATCGAAATGGAATGGGAGGACAGGCGCAACGAAGCAGCGGAAGTTGTCCGGGAATTTCTGGCAGAGGCATTGGAGTTGCGCGTCCGGGTGCGGATCGAAGACAAGGACGAGCGGATGCCGACCCGGCGGAAGCAGAAGGAGGACGATCTCGGAGTGGAATACTTCGCGCGACTGAAAAAACTGGAGCGTAGGTGTTTTTCAAAACTGCTGAAAATCTATCGTCATCACCTTCTCAAGCTGGAGAGCGCGGAAGATGCATTCGAAGACATCGATTTGGAAAGCGAAGAGGTCTGGATGAAATGGGGGCTGAGCCGGGGGCAACTGACGCTGGTGGCCGCTGCGACGGGTGCTGCTGGCGGCGTGGCAATCGATGCTGCTACCGGCTTTTTCTCCCACGGTATATTTACCGCAATAGGCGGCGTTGGTGGTGCCGGTGCCGCTTGGTTCAAGGGTGGGTTGCTACCTGATCTGAAGGTCAATCTGCGGGAGGGGGTCAAATTTTCCACCGGGGAAACCAAGGAGTTGATGATGGGCCCTCCGGGGAATCCGAATTTTCCCTGGATTCTCCTCGATGGTGTACTTGTTAGATACGGACGCATTCTCGAGCGTGCCCACGGTCGACGGGATACCGAGGTGCTGGGTGCGCCGGATGAAGGCGGCTACACCAAGAATTTCCCGCCAGACCGGAGGAAACGGCTAGGAAAATGGTTTGTAGAATGCGCGAAGGGAAACCGGCCTGTGGGGAAGGATATCGAGGTAAAAGTGCTTTGGATGTTGGAGGAATCGCTTGGGGATGTGAACCGTGCGGGTGATCGGTGATAAGACTTGGGCTTGTGGGGAAGAGGAACCACGGATGACGCGTATGGACACGGATCAGATTCTTGTGACTTGGGTTCTGGTTTCCCTCCGTCTGTCAGACTGTCTGTCAGGCGTCTGGAAACGCACAAACTTCTATTGCCATTCATGCCCATAGCGCATTGAATCTCCGACCAATCAATTTACCGAACTGTGAAATCCCACGAAATATTTACCGCCGTCGATCCCGCTGTTGTAACTGAAATGCTCGACTGGTTCCGAGATAACGACAGAAACGTCTACAAGACTGCTGTCGCTACCCTCGCCGCCGAGCGCAAACTGCGTCCCGTTTTCATCCAGAAGAAATCACTCGTAGATCAGTACGCGTGGATTCAGAAGACTTTGCAGATCCGCGTCTGCGATCCGATCGGCGAACAGATCCTTCAATCCTACCTCATGGCTGGCCAACAAGCTATGCTTGGCATGTTTTGCGATGGCATGGGTATCCCGCACGATGGCAAGGGTTCCGTTGTAGGTGAACTTCCTAAAGCGATCGATAAAGAACGTCTCGACGCGACGGTTGAGAAGCTTGTCGATGTGTTTGATCCGAAAATTTTCACTCTCTATCTCCACTGCTTTAACATGCAAGTGGCGGGTGGCTATCCGGCTCTTGTTGAGAAAATCGAATCCGACGAGCGCCTGACCTTGGCGTAAGTTGCCACGAACGATGCCTAAGGTTTACCTGAAAACATACGGCTGCCAGATGAACGAACGCGACACCGAGCAGGTGGCGCGGATGTTCACGGAAGGCGGCTATACGCTGACACCCACGGAAACGGATGCGGACGCGATCCTGATCAATACCTGCTCAGTTCGCGACCAGGCGGAGCAGAAGGCGCTTGGGAAAATGGGAATCTTGGGCAAGCAAAGGCGTAAGCGTGCGCACGTCGTTTACGGATTTATGGGTTGCATGGCGCAGTCACGAGGAGAGGAGCTTTTCGAACGCATCCCACATCTCGATATCGTGGTGGGAACCCAGAAATACCACAAGGTTTTCGACTATGTTGATCGCATCTTGAAAAGCCGTATGGAGGCACGAATGGACGACCCTGCGCTTTCCCTGAGCGGAAGCTCAGTGTGCGACACCGCGGAGGAAGCTGACTCCCAGAATACGATCCGTGACCATATGCCAAAGGCGAGGAACGCCTCTGCCTTCGTTTCCATCATGCAGGGCTGCAACATGCGCTGCACGTTCTGCATCGTCCCGGATACACGCGGGAAAGAGCGAGGTCGGCCGATTATGGAGATCGTGAAGGAAGTGGAATTCCTGGCAGGACAGGGCGTGAAAGAAGTCACCCTGCTCGGCCAAATTGTGAACCTTTACGGTAGGACTGAATTTCCAAAGGTAGACGGGAAATCCCCGTTTGTGCAGCTGCTGGAGGCGGTGCACGAGGTGGAGGGGATAGCTCGCATCCGTTTCACTTCTCCGCATCCTATCGGCTATCGGGATGATCTGATCGCGGCATTTACCTATCTTCCGAAGCTGATGTCCCACATCCATTTCCCGATGCAAAGCGGATCGGATCGGATTTTGAAGCTAATGCGCCGCCCCTATAAAAACGCGAAATTCGTTGAGATCTGCGAGAAAATGAAGGCGGCGAGGCCTGATCTCGCGATCACGACCGACATCATCGTCGGCTTCCCCGGAGAGACCGAGGAGGATTTTCAAGCTACGATAGATACCGTAGAACGCCTGCAGTTTGATAACGCCTTTGTCTTCCGCTACTCGAAACGCAAGGACACACCTGCAGCTGAAATGGAAGATCAGCTTCCGGAAATTGTTAAGGAAGAGCGGAACCAGAGGCTTTTGGAAACAGTCAACCGTCTAGCAAAGGAAAAGACATCTGCGATAGTCGGGACACGCCAGACCGTGCTCTGCGAGGGCCCTTCGAAAAGGAATTCTTCAACTCTCACGGGTCGGACACCCCAGAATAAGATCGTTATTTTCGAAGGGGATATCGAAAAACTCACAGGGCAGATCTTGGATATCGACGTTGACGACTCTACCGACTTCACCGCCTACGGCACGCCGTTGTTGGTGGGGGTTTGATTACGGTTTTCTATTTTCCAGAATCTGCTCGTAGAGTTCGTAAACGGGATCCGGAGTGTTGGCGTATTCGAGGAGGATTGCCTTTCCCGAAATCTGGCGATAGATGATGCGGAGACCGCCGATACGGAGGCGGTTGAATCCTTCCAGCGGGCCTTGGAGTCCTTTGATGTCGCCTTTTCCTTCCGAACGGCCTGGGGCTGGAATCCCCAGCGAGTGCGCCGCAAAGCGCCAACACCCTCTGGAGTGGGAGACTTCGGCCAGTTTCGGACGCATTCGGGCTGAGAACTTGGCATGGGAAAAGGTGCAGTCCAACGCAGGAGCCTGCGGGGTGGACGGCATTACGGTAGGACGCTTCGAGAAAGACAGCAAAAGTCGGCTGCTCGTCGTGAATGAGCATTTGAAAACGGGCACCTACCGACCCAAGCCAGTCAAACGGGTATGGATCGCCAAACCGCTACTTTGCAGAACTCGGGCTCTTTTGGCTGATGGATGCCCAAAGTTCTGAAGTGATCAGTCTCCGTAACGGAGTAAACCACTTGACTGGAGAGCCGGATGCGGGGGATCCGCTTGTCCGGTTCGGAGGGGGGAGCGGCGCAAATCAATGCGCCGTTCCTACCTCAATCTGCCGATTTCGAAACCTTTGCGGTAGGAGCCTTTGAGCATGGTGTTTGCCTGTTCTGAAAAGTCGCCGGTGAAGACTTCCTTTTCAGGATCGATCGTCAGGGTTTTTCCTAGGGCGATCATGTTCTTATCTAGGTTCACTTGGTTTTTCTCAAGGTGTTGCATCATACGGCCTACGGCGTCGTTTGTAGTGGCATCCTTGATCGCGGCTTTGATGTCTTCCGGTTTTGTTGGGGCGCCGAGTTTCCATGAGATGTTGCCGACGTGAGCGAGTGCGGCAGAGAGATGCCCGTTCTCGGCTCCGTGCGTGTAATCAATTTTCCCGGAGTGGCATGAATCGACGAAGGACTGCATGTGGGATTTTCCACCTTTGAAGGTCTTAACTTTCTTACCATCTTTATCAAAGACCGAGCATTCCGAATTGTGTCCGCCGGCAAGGTATCCGCCTTCGCATTCGATAATGTTTCCGATCTTTTGGCCACGGTAGTTATCGCTTGGGAGACCTCGCACTTCAAAGACGATGGGGATTGGGTAATCGAAATAGCAAACCTGCGTGTTGGCACAGGTGCCGTCGTCTTCGTATCCGAGACGGGCGCCGACGGAAACGACGGAGGCTGGAAGTGCGGGATCGCCGATAAACCAGCGGCAGACATCGAGCTGGTGTGGTCCTTGGTTTCCAAGATCGCCGTTTCCGTAATCGAGCTGCCAGTGCCAATCGTAATGGAAGCGTTTGCGAGGCACGGGAACCACTTCACGCGGGCCGCACCAGAGATCGTAGTTTACAGATTTCGGTGGCTCGGCGGCTGGGCCGACTTTTCCGATGGATTTACGTGGCTTGTAGCAGAAGCCTCGGACGAGGGTTGTCTTGCCGATTTCTCCGGATTTGAGATAATCTGCGGCTTCGTACCATGAAGTTTCGGAGCGGCGTTGGAATCCATGCTGGATGATGGTTTTGTATTTCTCGGCTGCGTTGGCGAGTTGGCGACCTTCCCAGACGTTGTGGGAAACAGGTTTCTCCACGTAGGCGTGTTTACCGTTCGCAGCAGCTGTCGTGGCGATGAGAGTGTGAAGGTGGTTGGGCGTGGCGATAATGACGGCGTCGATGTCCTTGGACTCGCAGACTTTGCGGTAGTCTTCGAACTTGGCGACCTTGACGCCTTTCTTCTCTAGCTCAGAGGCAAATCCGTCGAGGACTTCGGAATCGACGTCACAGAGGGCTACGAGCTTGGCACCTTTGGATTTGAGAACATCGTTTGCGAGGCCTTTTCCACGGCTATGGAAGCCGATCACGCAGATGCGCAGGTCGCCGTTGGCGCTGCTTGCTGCGCGGACGAAGGAAGGGGTGAGTGCAAATGCACTGGCAAGGGTTGAGGTGGAGAGGAAACTACGGCGTGTGGTTTTCATGATTCTGGTTTCGCGGGTTTTCTGGTTTCGCTGGAAGGGATTTGTGAATTTCGTCTAGTTTCGCGGATTCAAGCAAACCGTTGTGAATAAAGTCCGGAATGGGTTTTGCATCAGCTTTAGTGGAATTCTAGGAGTCTATTACGGGAGATAAAGGAATGTTTTTTCGTCTTCGTGCGTTTATTCGGAATAGCGTGGTGGCAATTTCGCTCCTATGATTCAGAAATGAGTGAGTTCGGAGAATTGGTCGATGCGCATTATCAGGCGCTATACCGTTTCGGGTATTCCCTGACGAGGAGCCCGGATCGTGCTGCAGATTTGGTGCAGGAGACGTTCTGCATCTGGGCAGAGAAAAATTCCCAGTTGCGTGACCGGAGCAAGGCGAAGACCTGGCTTTTTACGACCTTGCACCGCGAGTTCCTTGGTCAGAGGAGGAAGATGGCAAGGTTTTCCGATGATCCGGTGGATGAGGGCATGATAGCCTCTGCGGTTGGGAACGAGGATGATGCGGAGCGCCAAATGGATGGGAGCCGGGCGGTTGAACTTTTGAGGGAAATGGATGAAATGTATCGTGCCCCACTTGCTTTGTTTTACCTGCAGCAGCATAGCTACAAAGAGATTGCAGAAATTCTCGACGTTCCGATCGGGACGGTGATGTCACGGTTGTCTCGTGGGAAAGAAATGCTAAGGAAGAAAATGGTGAAGGAGCCCTCAAGCGGTCCGAAGAATCTGGTGGATGAGAACCCCGAACTATTTCAGAAAAATCATGGATAAGGAGAATGCAAAATTTGTCCTGCAGAGCTTCCGCCCAGACGGAGCGGACACCCAGGATTTGGATTTAGCAGAGGCTTTGCAGCTTGCGACCGAAGACCGTGAACTTGGCGAGTGGCTCGTGAGGGAACGTGCTTTTGATGCAGAATTCGCAGAGGCTCTCGCGCGAGTTGATCTTCCAGAAGGGTTGCGCGAGAGCGTTTTACTTGCGATGGTTCAGGGCGGTGGAGATTATCCGAGAATCGATATGGCCGAGGAAGGGAAATGGATCACGGAATTTGCCGGAATCGAAGTGCCGGATGGTTTACGTGAGAGAGTGCTCACTGCGATGGAACAGTCTGCCAAGGTTCATAAACCTAACTTTGGTTGGAAGAGATTTGGTATCCCGCTTGCTGCTGCGGCTGGTATCGCGCTGGCTTTTGTGGCGATGCTGGATAAGACAGATGTATCCGTCCAAGTTGCGACTAACGATCAGAGAGTTCAAGTCGAGGCGGTGGCTGCAGGCTTTGTAAGGACTTTTGAATCGCCGATTTTCAGCCTCGATAAGATGAGCGGAGACATGCCAAAGCTGGTTTCTTATCTTAGGGCGAAAAGTCTTCCTTGTGGTAAAGGCTATCTACCACCAGGTCTAAAAAGTTGCAAAGGCTTGGGCTGTCGCGAGCTTGTGATCGATGGTATCAAAGGCTCGCTGATCTGCTTCGATGACAAGGACGGAACTATCCACCTCGTCATTTTCCGAAAAGCTGATATTGAAGGAAAGCTCCCTAGAATTTCCAATCCGGAAATCAAGCAGTCAGGTGATTGGGCTAGGGCATCATGGGAGAAAGACGACTACGTCTTCACGATGATGAGCCTGCGAGACAAGAGTAAGTTTGAAGGTTTTTTCTAAAGACTAGGCACCCGGATTCGGGTGCCTGGATTACTTTGCGAGGATGTCGTCCATCGCATCGATGAGTTCCTGAATGGTCGCTTCGGTTTCGTTGCCCATGTTGGAAATACGGAAGGTCGTTCCTTTGATTTTCCCGTAGCCGCCGTTGATGAGGAAATTGTATTTCGTTTTCAGCTCCTTGATGAATGCTGAGAGGTCGAAGTTTTCCGGAGTAGCGAAACAGGTGAGAGCAAAGGAACGGTGTCCTTCGGGAGCGAAGAGTTCGAATTCGTGCTTAGCGCCCCATGCGTGGATCATTGCGTTGGTCTTTGCGTGGCGCTTCTTGCGTGCTGCGAAACCTTCCTTGGCGATCTCACTAAGCATGAACTGGAGTCCGAAGAGCAGGGAAATGCAGGGAGTGGTCGGGGTATTGTTCTTCTTGTCGTTTTTCGCAAACTCGTGGAAGTCGAAGTAATAGCCACGGTTCTCGATGGTCTTCGCGCGTGCCATGGCCGCGTCGGATACAGCAAATAGCGCAAGGCCGGGAGGCAGGGCGAGTGCTTTCTGGACACCGGCGAGGCAGACGTCGATGCCGTGCTTGTCCATGTCGATATCGACGGTGGAAAGGGACGAGACGCTATCTACTACGAGCATCGTATCAGGAAAGGATTTAACGACCTTGGAAACCGCTTCGAGGTCGTTGAGGACTCCGGTGGATGTTTCCGAGTGGATGAAAGTCACGGTGTCGAATCCGCCTTCGGAGAGCTTCGCGCGAACGACTTCTGGGTCGATAGCTTCGCCCCATTCCACCTGGATTGCTTCCGCTTCGAAGCCGCATTTTTTCGCAACATCGATCCATTTGTCTGAGAAAGCACCGCAGCAGAGGCAGAGGACTTTCTTTTGGACTAGGTTGCGGAGGGCCGCTTCCATCACGCCCCAGGCGGAGGAGGTGGAAAGGAAGACGGGGCGCTCGGTGCCGAAAATTTCCTTCAGGCCGGGCTGGAGGGAGGAGTAGAGCTGTTCGAAATCGGAACCACGATGGCCGATCATTGTGTGGGACATTGCCGCGAAAGTTTCAGGTGAAACATCTACGGGGCCTGGACTGAAGAGTTTGGGAGTTGGCATGGTGGTGAAAGTGGAAAGTGCCGAGTGATCAGTGGAAGATTTAGGTCGAGAGGTTAGATGAGGTTGTAGGATCTTAGCAGGGCGCGGAGTGCTACGAGGTTGTCCTCGTCCATCGGTGCGAGAGGGAGGCGTAGCTCGGCCGAGCAATGGCCTTGGAGTGCGACTGCGGTTTTGATTGGCACGGGGTTCACATCAAGGGACATTAGGCCGCGCATGAGCGGATAGTATTGCTTTTGCATTGCGAGAGCCTCGGTAAATTCCGCCGCGAGGCAGTGGTTCACGAGCTTAGAAATCACCTCGGGGACGAGGTTTGCAGCGACGGAGACGAGGCCGTTCGCACCGCAGGAAATGAAAGGTAGTGTGAGCGGATCGTCACCACTGAGAATACCGAAGCCGTCCGGGAGTGCTTGGACGAGCTGGTTGATCCTATCAACTGATCCGCCCGCTTCCTTGATCGCCGTGATGTTCTTGCAGTCCGCGGCTAGGCGGGCAGCAGTCTCCGGAGCGATCTCAATGGATGACCTGCCGGGAACCGAATACAGCATGATCGGCAGGGAGGTGCTGTCGGCGATGGCTTTAAAATGAAGATACAGACCTTCTTGGGAGGGTTTGTTGTAGTAGGGGCAAACCTGCAATGACGCATCGGCTCCGAGTTTTTCGGCTGCCTGGGTAAGTTCTATGGCCTCGGAGGTTGAATTGGCACCTGTGCCAGCGATGACCTTAATTCGGCCTTTCGCCGCCTGAATCGCGAGTCGAATCACCTCGATGTGGTCCTCGGCTCCGAGGGTAGGTGACTCACCCGTCGTGCCGACTGGGACGATGCCGTTGATCCCTCCTGCGATTTGACGCTCGATGAGAGCCTCGAAGGCCGGGACATCGATAGTTCCGTTTTGGAAAGGGGTGATAAGGGCGGTATGTGTGCCGGTAAAGTTCATGAGTCGGGGACTTTGGGGAAAGGGAGTGAAAAGTAAACAGTGATCAATTGGTTGCGGAAATTGCAAGAACGTGGTCGAGGACTTCGAGAGCGCGGTGATTTTCCGCAGAGGTTCCGATTGAGATTCTTACCCAGCCGGGCAGCTTGTAGCCCCTCATTGCGCGGACAATTACCCCCTGCTTGAGCATTTCCTTGAAAACGAGATCGCCGTCACCGACCTCGACGAGAATGAAGTTTGCAACGGAGGGGACGAAATTAATACCGCGCTGAGCAAACGCCTTTTCGTAAAACTCCAGACCCTGGCGATTGATTGCGCGGGTCTTTTCGATGTGGTCGGTATCATCAAGAGCCGCGAGCGCACCCGCTTGTGCGATGGCGTTCGTGTTGAAAGGCTGGCGCGCTTTCTGGAGGAGATCGGAAAGGGGTTTTGGCGCAACTCCATATCCGATACGCAGGGCGGCGAGGCCGTGGATCTTCGAACAAGTGCGGAGAACGATCACGTTTTTCCCGGCACGGACGTGCTTGAGGACATCCGGTGGTGTGTCTAGAAATTCGAAATATGCTTCGTCGAATACCGCCACCACATGATCCGGTAACCTATCGATGAAATTGTCGATGGCTTCCTGGGTGACCTGTGTACCGGTCGGGTTGTTTGGGTTTGCGATGAAAACCAGGCGAGTGTTTTGCGTGATCGCATCTGCCATCGCTTCGAGATCGTGGATGAAATCCGGATCGTCGACCTCGACGTATTTCGCGCCAAAGAGGGTAGCCATCAGCTTGTAGACCACAAAGGCGTGCTTCGCGGCGATGAGTTCCGCATCGCGGTTCAGGAAGGTGTGGCAGAGAAACTCGATAATTTCATTGGAGCCGTTTCCAAGGATGATGTTTTCAATGTCGAATCCAAGTTTTCCTGCGATGGCAGAGCGGAGCTTGTAGCCGCCGCCGTCCGGGTAGATGTGTGACTGCTCGATGGCCTTACGCATTGCCTCCTTTGCCAGCGGGGAGGGGCCTAGCGGGTTTTCGTTCGAGGCGACTTTTACAATAGCTGAGGGATCGAGACCGAGTTCACGTGCGGTTTCTTCGATAGGTTTCCCCGGCTCGTAGGCTACGAGATCACAGACAAAAGAGTTGGCGGCATCCGAAATGGGCATGCGCTTGACTTAGGACGGATTCACCTGCCAGTCAATGGTTTGAAAACCGCAGTGATTCACGAAATACCCTCGTAGGCACCCTTGAATCCAACCCGCGTCGATTTGTCCGTGATGAGGAAGGGGCGTTTGATGAGGTTTCCGTTGGAGGCTAGGAGCGCGATGGCTTGGTCTTCGGAGAAGGTGGGGAGCTGGTCTTTTAGGTTGAGGGAGCGGTAGTCCAGACCGGAGGTGTTGAAGAGTTTGCGGAGGTCGCCATTGAGGTCGGCGAGGGCGCGGCGGAGGTCTTCGGTGGAGGGAGGGGTTTCGCGAATGGGGATTTCCTGGAAGGGGATGTGGTTTTCCTTGAGCCATTTGGTGGCTTTGCGGCAGGAGTCGCAGGTTTTCAGGGTGTAGATGGTCATGAAACTTTAAACTTTAAATTTGAAACCTCAATGAAGAGGGGTGGCTGCGGACTCAAGTTTGAGGAAAGGTATTGGAATTTATCTCTTCCTCCATGTCCGCTGCGCTACCATTGCGTTCCTTTTGCTATAGACCCCAGGCTCCGGCTTTGGTGGATTTTGCGGTTTTTTGGAGGCTGAGGAGGTGGGCTTCGTGTTTGCGTTCGGAGGTGCCGTCCGGCATGGGGGCACCTTTGGTGTGGATGCGGGCGTAGCCTTTTTCTACGAGGAGTTCGTGGAGGTAACGGGTTTTTTCGTTGTAGGAAAGCTGGATGAAGGCGTGGTAGCGTCGGTCGTTAAAAGGACTGTCCCATTCGGTTTGGACGGTAAAAGGGGCTTTGGAGAGGTGGGTGAGGGTGAATTCCTTGGCCTTTTTGCCTATCCCGACGGCTTGCTCGGGGGTGATGCGACCCATGGCATCGGCTTGCTGGTCGATGCGGCGGTGGTTATTCTCGCCGCCACCGTAGGTTTTGAAGTCGCTCTCCGGGGTGTCGACGAAATAGAGGCGGACGATTTCCTTTTTGCCATCAGGGAAAAGGACACGAAAGGAATCTCCGTCGTTGCTACGGTCTTTCGTTAGAGTGCAGCCATAATAAACGTCGTATCGTCCAATGCGTTCCGGACCGGTGGATTTTTCGGAAGATGTCCGTGTATCTGCGGGAACGGGTTTGGAATTCTCTGGATTGAAAAATGATCTGAGCTTGCCTTGGCCGTAGGCGTCGTAGATCCAGATGGCAACGGCTGCGCAGAGGATGAGAATGGGCAGGATGGGTGATCTTTTCGAGCGCTTGCGGGACATGCGGAGAAACTCTAAATTCTAAACTTTAAACTCCAAGGAAGAATGTCTCCGCTGGCATCTCCGGGCAGGGTGCCCCAGCTACAGCCCTTTGAAGCCGGCGTATTCCTTGTAGGTGCCGGTGGGGATTGCGACGGGGCGCCACTCGCGGTTTAAGCGGCGATATTTCTTGATGAACTTAGTTGGATCCGCCCAGTTGGCGAGATCCGAAGGAACGCTGCTGCGGTGCATTCCCGTGTTGATGTTGTGGCGGATCTCGAAATGGAGGTGGGCGGCATACATTCCGAAGTTGCTGCCGATTGTTCCGAGTTGCTGCCCTCGTTTCAGGTTCTGGCCGACTTTTACCATCATTTTGTCGAGGTGGCCGTAAAGGGAATCGACGTATTTGATTTTTCCGCTACTCGGGTCGCGGTATGCATGGCGGACTAGAACCACGTTTCCCCAGCCTTTGCGCACGTTGTGGGCGAAGGTGACGATGCCATCGGCACAGGAGTAGACAGGGTCTCTAAGGTCGGTATTACCACCGGCACGCCCGTTCCAATCCTCGCCGAAGTGGGTGGGTGAGCGTAGGCGCAGTCCGCGAGCTTTGTAATATCCAGCGGAGTTTGGCTTACCAACGGGGAAGTCAAAGCCATCGGCTAGATTTACTTTTGCGCCGCGCGCGTCGAGCTGGGAGGGTAAAAGAAGGCAGCAAAATAAAAATACCGAAACAAGCCCCTGTGACAAAATACGACGAGTCAGGGGGGAGCCGTTTCCAACTGGGAGTTGTTTCGGGAGAAATACCATCCGCGTCCATTTCTCTCCTCGCATGCCGTTTGAAGCAAGAGAAAAGAAGACGGCGCACCTTTTCAGGGGTGCGCCGTCTCGGGGAAGGATTATGGAAAAATCCGTTTAGCGGACAGGTCCTTCGACTCCGCCGGCCATTTCTTCAATGCTCAGTGGTTTATAGCCACCGATAGATTTGAAGTAGATGAAGAGGATCAGGTAGATCCCCGCCATGACAAGGGGGATGTAGGAATCCGCCTCAAGAGTGAGGCGGTCGCCTTTTTGGTCGGCTGCAACAACCGTTTCTTGCGCTTCGGTGCGATCTTCAGCCTCCTTGGCTTCGGCGAGTTTCGTGCCATCCAGACCGAACGCCTTCGTGGCCGGGATATTCAAGAAGGCGGAAGGTGTCTCCGCTTTATATTCCTCGTAGAGTGCGGAATCAGCTTTTTTCAGCTCTTCGCCAGCAAAACGGTCTTTCGAGTAGCCGAGACCTGGTCCACCAATGAGGCCGGCGGAAAGCATGCCGATACCGCCCATGATGGACATAGCGACTGCACCGGTGTGGGGATAACGGTCACCAACAACTGCCAACATCGTAGGCCAGAAGAAGGTTTTTCCAACTGCGTAAATACCGAGTGCTACCATCGCCATGGCGAAGGATTGCATGTTGGCGGCCATTGAAAGGCCGGCGAAGGCGATCAACGAACAAACGAGGAGAAGGCCGATGGGGGAAAGCTTGAGCTTAGTTTCAAGCCAATGTGCAGAGAAGCGGAGAGCGAACATGATGGCGGATGTCCATAGGAAGAGGTATTTTCCTTGCTCGGAGGTAAACAGGTTTCCGGTGATGTTCTGGATCCAGCCGTCCGTGCCGAGTTCGACTGCGCCGATCATGGCGTGGGCGATGAAAAGGATGAAGAGAATGATAGAACCCCAGGAAAACTTGGTCATCAGTGCGACAACGATGAGAAGCGCTCCACCGATACCGTAACCGATCATGTTCGAAGTTTCCGGTGCGATGCCTTTGAATAGATCCCCGAAGAACAGTGCGAGGAGGTAGCAGGCGACGAGTGCGCCGAGGATTCCGACGGATTTGAACATCTGCACGAAGCTTGCGCCTTTCTCGGCGGCTTCGGATTTTGGATATTTCTGACCCATGAACATCACGCCGTAGGCGACTGTTGGGATAAGGTAGAGGGAGAGTTGGGTTTTCCAGCCGATTTCCATCTTGTCGTCAAGGAGCCATCCGGCTGCGACACCGAGGATCATACCTGCAGGCCACGCGGCGTGGAGCATGTTGAGGTAATGAGTCCGCTGTTTCGGATAAAGGGTGGCTACAAGCGGGTTTGCAACGGCTTCGAGGGTTCCGTTGGCAAAGGCGAAGAGGAACATTCCCCAGAAGAGGAAACTATAGGCATTCTCAGGAGTGCTTGCACCGAAGGTGACGAAGTAGGAGATAATGTGGCAGAGGAGGGCTACGAGGACGAGTTTTCCGTAGCCGATTTTATCAACAACAATACCTCCGAGGATGATTCCGAAACAGAATCCCGAAAAGCCCGCACCACCGATTGCTCCAAGCTGGGCTCCGGTGAAGCCGTATTCCTTGGCCCAGTTGTCAAAAATGCCACCACGAATGGCGAAACCTACGCCGGCGGCGAGGATGGCGATGAATCCGGCCCAGAAGAGCCGGCTAGCGTTTGGTGCAATTACGTCTGATTTACTCATGGATTAACTTTATGGTCTGTGGGGATTATCGGTTAGGGAGGGGATTGGCAAGCATTCGAAGAGAAAAAGTTGTTTTTTTAGCTGATATTCAGGAGATCCTAAATTCTCTGTCAGGGCACTAGGACCACATCGGACGCGGTTACCGAGCGGCTGGAGAAGGAATTTTTTCCCGAGTTCCTCGCGCGTACATCCCTCAATCTCCATCACGGAGAGTGGCCAGGTAGAATAGAGGGGGAAATCCTTAAAATCCCTGGTCAAGGGCTTCGCGTTTTCAATCGTCTTCATCTACGTGCTAATTGCCATCCCGCTAAGGAGTTATACTGGCGCGCATTGGGATTTGTGATTTGGCGCTTCCGAAAACGGCGGAATTTCAGCTTTGAATTTTAGGTCCTCCTCGCTGTAGGCGAGATGCAACAACAGCATGGGGCTCTAGCCCCATGAACTTCCCAAACCAAGCCCATGGGTGCTGAATGCACGCGGGAAATGCACAACCATCCACCGTGACTACAGCACGGGCATTGCCTGGAACATAGTTCATGGAGCTGAACCCCCATGCTGTTGTTGCGCCCTGCCTACAGCAGATTTTTCACAAGAGGTGAAGCGCGGCGGTATATCTGAAACCGCTGATCATCATGTCGATCATTCCTTTCGGAATCATCGGTGCACTCATGGGACACTACTTGATGGGTATCGATCTATCGATTCTCTCGGTCTTCGGCATACTCGCGCTTTCCGGTGTGGTGGTGAACGATTCCCTAGTCCTCGTCTGCGCGGTAAACGATCTTCAGGATGAAGGGGAATCCCTCCTCGAAGCAGTCTCCCGCGGCCGGGGTGAACCGGTTCCGCGCCATCCTCCTCACCTCGCTGACCACATTCTTTGGCCTAGCCCCGCTTCTTTTGGAAAAGGAAGTCCAGGCGCAATTTCTCAAGCCCATGGCCACATCTCTCGCCTTCGCCACCGTCATCTCCTTCCTGTGTTCATCATCATCATCATCATCAACGATGTGCGTAAGGGGTTCAGAAAATACCTAGGTCTGGAAAAGGTGCCGATGCAGTAGGATAAGAATGGAGCGCGGACTTTAGTCCGCAGGCAGTGCAAAGGTGGCCTGCGGACTAAAGTCCGCGTTCCATCCGCAGGAGGAAAGGAACCGCGATTTAGAAATCGCGACTGCAACCGGAAAGAGCTTCGTTGGGGTTGTCGCCGATTCCGTCTTTACCGAAATCTGAATCCAATGCCGGCGAGCGGCGCAAAAACAGTAATCACGCAAAGGGTTTTGAAGCGGACGAGTCGATACACTCCATATCCGAAAGCGAACACGAGTCCGAATTTTGCGAACTGACTCAACGCGATTTGAACAACCTCAGGCATGGCAGTTAGTCGAGAAACGGATTCACAATCCGCAAGTGCCCGAAGCTCCGCCCGTGCTGCAAATCCTCCGAGTAAAGTATACCCACACCGCTCTCCAGCGCCGCCGCCAGAATCAGGCAGTCATAGAAGCGGTATTGGGTTTCCACATGGAGTTGGATGGCTTTTTTGTATAGCGCGGGGTTTGGGAAAGCTTGGCAATGAGGCCATAGAACCTCCTCCAAAAAAAGATCTAGAAATTCCGGTTTCAACGGCACTTTGAATTTATGAAGCCCGACCGTTGAAAATTCTTGGATTACCTGCCAGCTAATCGCCCAAGGCGAGTCCGGTTTTATCAGCGAAAGGGCAATATCGCGTTTTTTGGGGATTTCCTTCTCGAACGCGTAAACTAGAATGTTCGTATCAAGGAAGTGGTCAGCGCTCATTCATTTCCTCTCTTGTGAATGGTCCGCCCGCATTGAACTCAGACATGCGGCGGATCACCTCGTCCGCCCGTTTCAGCGCCTCGTCACGTTGGGCGATTTCCTCCAACCATTCTCGGAAAAGAGCGTTTAGCGAGGTCTTGCGTTTCCGCGCTTCGGCTCGAGCCATCTCGATGAGGTTCTCATCCGCACTGAGAGTGATGTTTTTCATATTACTAGAGTAGTGCGCACTACTCTAGTGTGCAAGCAGTTCGTCGCCAATCGGATTTTAATTGAATCTTTCGGGTGAAAATTTGATTCGCGTCCATTGGCGTTCATTCGCGGTTGAATCTTCAAAAACGAGGTGCTCTTGAAGCCATCATGATTATCCTTGCCCGCGCACAGGCCATCGGTTTTTCTTCGCACCTCCATGTCCACACTCCCTACCGCTGACCTCCTGGCGCTTGATACGGACGGCTTCCAGAGCCGCCTGTCAAAACTCAGGAGGTATCTTTGACGTTCCCGTTTTAGAAAATAAAATCCAAACGCTCGAAGAGGCGATGGGCGCTCCAGATTTCTGGGACGATACTGAAAAAGCCCGCACCATTTCCGAAGAGGCCGCGGGGATGAAAAAGAAGCTCGAAGCATTTTTTGATCTCGAAAGTCGCAGCAACGATGTCGTCGAAGGTGTGGCTCTGGCAAAAGAATTCGACGACGAGGAACTCGCCAAAGAAGCGATCAACAGCGCAGCCAAGCTCGAAAAAGACATCCGTTCGTTCGAGCTCCTCACCCTTCTGAATCGGCCCAACGACGAGGCCAACTGTTACCTCGCCATCCAAGCGGGAGCCGGCGGCACCGAGGCCTGCGACTGGGCGCAGATGCTCCACCGCATGTATACCCGCTGGGCGGAGAGCAAGGGATTCAGCGTGGAAACCCTCGATTGGGAAGATGGCGATGGCGCTGGTCTCCGCTCCGCCACGGTCAAGATCATCGGCGAGAACGCCTTTGGCTTTCTTAAGAACGAACGCGGCGTCCATAGACTCGTCCGCATCTCGCCATTCGATTCCGCAGGCAAACGCCACACCTCCTTCGCTTCGATCGACGCCACCCCGGAAGTGAACGACAAGATCGAGATCGAGATCGCCGATAAGGACGTGGAGATTAGCACGATGCGCTCCGGCGGCAAAGGCGGTCAGAACGTCAACAAAGTAGAGACCGCAGTGCTGTTGCGGCATCTTCCTTCCGGGATTCTGATCAAGTCCACCGCCTCCCGCACCCAAGGCGCGAACAAGATACTCGCCTTCCAGATCCTTAAAGCAAAACTCTTCCAGATCGAGGAAGACAAACGTTCCGCCGATGCCGAAGCCGTGTATGGCGAAAAGAGCGATGCCTCATGGGGAAGCCAAATCCGCTCCTATGTCTTCCAGCCCTACCAAAAAGTCCTCGACCTGCGCACCGGCGAGGAAAGCGGCAACATCCAAGACATCATGGACGGCGATATCGATGCCTTTATCGAAGCCAAGCTCCGCGGAAAAATCCGGGTGAAAGGTGAGAAGGATAATGAGGATTGATCAAGGAGGGGCTTTCCTCGATCCAATTTACAAGCCCTCTACTGTGCATCCAATCGGCGGATGGTAGAAAAGGTGGGTCATCAATATACAAAACATTACCGGTTCGGTTCCATTTGGTCGGAAAACAGTAGTCATGCTCTAGGCGGAATTGGTAGCCCTCTCGATGTCGGGGGTGGCGCAGTGGAACGGAGCCTACCCCGGGAACTCCGCCCCCGGATATCTCAACCCCAACGGGGTTGCGTCCGTTCGGGAATCAATCCCAGACGTATTTCCCGTCCCGCAATTCTGGATCGCGGAGGAAAAGAAGGCGTTCTTTGGTGGAATAAACCGTGTGGAACAGGATTCGCGACAGGGATTGGGGTCTGAAATATCTGTTGGATTTCCAGGCTAGTGTCGTGTAAAGCTTAAACTGTCAGATGAGTTTTGGTTGGGGTCTTGTGGTCAGGCTTCCGGTGGTCGCAGAGGTAGAGGTGGCTCGACGCTTTTTCCCAATAGCTGCGTTGCGCGACGAGTCGTGAATCTCGATTGCCTGCGCTTCACTCCGGCCAAGCCGGCGTGTGCCCACCTCCTCAGTAGGGCATGGTATGGTGGCTTTCACTGCCTCCTTGCGCCTTGCTCTTGGAAAAAATCGCTTTCGGCCATCCGTCAGATTAAGGTTTTCAGAACCCTAGTTTTTTCCAAGTGCAGGAATTCTCCTTTTAGAATTCGGTTTCCGTGCCTAGTTCGCCGACGGTTACGTCAGCGCCCGTCTCTTTTAGAGCGGTCTGGAGAGCCTGGCCGGAGTCCGGTTCACCGTGGATGAGCCATGTTTTAGTTTTTGGTCCGGTGATTCTGCTGAAGTAATCGACGAGTTCCGAGTGGTCTGCGTGGCCGGAAAAGGAGTCTACGATCTCCACTGCGGCGTTTACACGGAAGGTGTCTCCAAGGATCTTTACTTCCTTTTTTCCATCGCGAATGCGACGCCCAAGTGTCCTTTCTGCGCAGTAGCCGACGAAGAGGATGGTGTTTTTGGAGTTTTCAATATTGTTCCGGAGGTGGTGCATGATGCGTCCTGCCTCGCACATCCCAGAAGCGGAAATGATGATGGCAACGCCTTCGAGTTCGTTGAGTGCTTTGGAACCTTTGACTGAGCGGATCAGGGTGAGATCTTCGAATCCGAAGGGGTTCTGTTTCTCGAATAGTGCGGCATAGACATCCTCGTTAAAGGAATCCGGATGGAGCCGGTAAATTTCGGTAGCGCTGACGGCGAGCGGGCTATCGACATAGACGGGGATGGAAGGGAGTTCCTTGGCTAGGAACATTTCATTGAGCACGTAGAGGAGCTTTTGCGTCCGTTCTACGGCGAATGCGGGGATGAGAATTTTGCCTCCACGCTTCACTGCTTCTTTGATTACGCCGGCGAAATGGGTGTCGAAGCCTGGAGGTGCTTCGTGCTCACGGCCTCCGTAGGTGCTTTCCATGAGGAGAAAATCGACATCCTTGACAGTGACGGGATCGCGCAGGACTTCACTATCGCCACGCCCGACATCGCCGGAAAAGAGGAAGCGTTTCTTTTTCCCGTCGGCTTGATCAGTGACGTCGAGCACGACCTGGGCGGAGCCGAGAATGTGCCCGGCATCGAAGAAGGTGAGTTCCACTCCATCGCTGATTTGGAGTGGCCTGTCGTAGCCGAGTGTAACAAATTGGCGGAGGCTCTTTTCCGCATCCTGCTCGGTGTAGAGAGGCTCGGCTGTGTCGAGACCCTTGCGTTTGCGGTGCTTGTTGAGCCATTCGATATCGTGTTCTTGGATTCGTGCGGAATCGCGGAGCATGATCTGGCAGAGATCGCGCGTGGCGTGGGTGCTGAAAATGGTTCCGGCGAATCCCTTTTTGCAAAGGTTGGGAAGATTACCGCTGTGGTCGATATGGGCGTGGGAGAGGACTACTACATCCACAGATGCCGGATCGTAGTGCGGGAAGCAGCAGTTGATTTCGTAGGCGTCTTTGCGACGTCCTTGGTAGAGACCGCAGTCGAGGAGGATGCGTTTTCCATTTACTTCGAGAAGGTGTTGGGAGCCGGTGGTGGTGCCAGCAGCACCACAAAATTTGAGTTTCATTAGCAATCAGTCTCGCCCGGAGACAAATCGGAGCAATGAAATTCCGTTAGAGAGAAGTTCGAACCACGGATTTCACAGATGGGCACGGATAAGAGAAAGAGCTAAGGGACTAGCGGTTTCCATTTCAAGGTGGCGAATTTAAAATTCACAAGAAGTGCGAGCCGGAGACCAGTTATTCCTAGGTAGCTAATCATCTGTGCGACGTGTGTATCGTTAAAATCCGAATCCATTTTAGTATCTACGGTTACAAGGCCATCACCAATGAGGTCTGGGATGAGAGTGTCCACGATCTCTCCAGCGTATCTCACATCGAAACGTTTCTGTTGTTCGACGGTATGACCAGGTGGCGAAGTTCGATCACGAGTGAGTTCTCATAAGCCTTTTCACTGAGACCGGGTTTCAAAACTTTCATTGAGCACCCGATAATCGACTCCGATTGAGCGCGATACAAAATCTTATCCGTGTCCATCAGTGTGATCTGTGGTGATTTCAGTGGAGAGGGCTTTCCGGAACACCAGCGAGTCCCTTCCGCTCGCGAGAAGTTGTGCTTTGCGGGTCTCGGGGAGGGTTTGGGTTTCGGTCTGTGTGTAGCCGGCGCGTTTGAAGAAATCCGCAGCTCTGTTGGTGAGGGCGAAGACGTTGGGGATGTGTTTTTCGATGGCGAGTTGTTCTGCGTGCTCGACGAGTTCGTAGCCGTAGCCTCGGCCTTCGTGGGCTTGCTTGACATAGAGGCAGGCGACTTCCGCGCAGTTTTCGTCGGGATATTCGTGGAGTGCCAGGCAGCCGACGACGTTGTCATCGATGGTCATGACGTGGTAGTCCGAGATATTTAAATGGATGTCCTCGTAGTTGCGGGGGACGAGTTTGGTGCGGCGGACGACGCGGCCTATCATGCCGAGCAGTTCTGGGATGTCGTCTTCGCGGAGCTCACGGATGATTCGATAGCTGTCCGCGTGAACCATGGTGCCTACACCTTCGTTGGAGAAAAGCTCATCGACGAGCACGCCCTGCTGGCGCCCGTTGAGGACGTGGACACGGGGGATGCCGCAGTTACAGGCTTCAGCGGCGGCGAGGAGAAGTTCGCGACCAGAGACGTTTTCCGATTTTAAAACAGATGGGACGTCGGCGGCGCGGATTGCATGCGCGGGCTGTCCGTTGACGAGGATGCTGTCTTGAAGGAGGGCGATAATTTTTGAAACTCCGACGAGTTTTCCAAAGTCCACAACTTCGGAATCAAGTGGGCCGATCCCTGATGCATCGATGACCGCGGACTGCCCGCGCTGAAGGATTTCATTCACTTCACGGGCAGCGTGTTCATCTGAAATGGGCAGGCTAACACGGGCGGCCATGATTTCGCATTCGAGGGTCCAGTCGTAGAGATCCTTGAGATCGCCGCCGAGGACGCCGAGCACGAGCTTCACGCCGAGATCTTCGAGGACTGCGAGGTCGAGCAAGGTTTCCGCTACCGCGGGTTCGGGCAAAAGTCCTGCTTCGATGAGGACACAGAACACTTTTCCCCGGAATTGGGGGATGTATTGGAGAACGGCTCGCAAGTCACTTTTTTCGACCACGCGGCGATCCTATCGGTAAAATTCAAAATTCAAAATTTAAACTTCAAGTAAGATTGTAGATCGACGGTTTCCGGAGGGGGGGATCTTGGGCTTTGATGCCCTTATTTTACGATTTCCAATGCTGAAAGTCGCCTCTTCGAGTCCCGCAGGGATATCGTGAGTTTTAATGAACCTTAGGCGGAATCTGCGGTGACCACGGTGTGGTTTTCGTCGTGGGAGGATGCACGCCAGTTGCTGAAGCTGTCGATAGACCCGCCGCGGTCACGGAAGGACGCGGAAAACTGGGTAACGAAACCGGTTTTGAAACTTTCCTTCTCAGGTTCCGTTTTGACTGCGAGATATTGTGGATCAACAGGCACTCCGAGGGAGTTGAGCGTTTCCCAATCGATATCCGACAATGCCGAAGGATTTCCCCGGACGAGTGATGAAAATGTCGTTTTAGCGAAGGTTATATGGCTTGCTCATCCGCATTTTTGCAAGAAGCGAGAAAGAATGCGGATGCTGCAGCGAGGGCAACGGTGATGGTTTTCAAGAGATGTAGGGAGGTAATTTAATATCTCCGTGAGGGTGTTCAAAGTCCGGTTCTTCTTCATCGTTGGAGACACGCTTGCAGCAGTCGCTTTTGCACAGGTAGTAAATACCCGCGCCTACTGCTCCGAGAAGGATGAGTCCGCCTCTGTAAGCCGACAGAGGATTGTCCCGGATGTGCCCGCATGTAGCGGAGCTGGGAAGCTGCAAATTCGCCGCCAGCGTGGATGCGATCCCTCCCGTAATCCGCGAGATCCCGAGCGCCATCAGGAATGGTGTGGCGGCCAGTGTGTGAAAACAGCGAGGCAACGTCGTGGCGGAGTTGCGAGATGTCATCGCTGACGCAGTCTAGGTATTCTTTAGTGGATTGTTTTTTGACATGGTATCATGTGGTTGGTGCTATCGTGATCGGCAGTGTCGGTGACATAAAGGGCGCGCACTTTGAGCTCCCGTGCCTTTGCTGATACTACCAGCAGAACGAGGAATACGAAGAAGAGAATCTGTGCGATTCCTGATCCGGCACCTGCGATTTCGCCGAAACCGAGAACTCCCGCAACGCTGAAAAATGGAGTGCCCAGCTCAACTTAATTTGGGGTCTTTCAAATTGTCGGAGGTTTCATTTTTTACCTCAGGCCGACTTCCCTCAGCGATATAAACCCCTTTCTCGCGTGTAGAATACCAATGAGAAGCCCCCGGTGACCAAGGCTGAGTATGTTTTTTTCGATGGAAGTCATGATTTTGAGTCTCGAATAACGCGGAAATTCAGCGAGAGCGGGTGCATTATGCGCTTGGTAATTGAGCAAATGCCGCGCAGTCAATGAGAGGAATCGGGTGTTGGGAAGCAGAGCGCTTGCCGTATGATATCCCTGTGAAACGTTTTCCATTCTCATTAATTCCATTGTCGGTGCTGTTTGTGTGTTCGGTGAGTGCGGCTCTTGGGCAGATGGATTTCTGGGATCTCCCGCCGGTCAGCTATTCGGATACCGCTGCGACCGATTCAATTGCACAAATGGCTGCCGCGCTAGCTGCGGGGGAGGTTGAAATCGAGGGGCATGGCGCTTTGCAACGATTGGAATTTGTTTTGGATAAACTGGAAGTTCCAGTGGAGTCCCAGGTGTTGGTGTTTTCAAAGACCAGCCTCCAGAATGGATTGATCCATCCGAGAAACCCGCGATGTCTCTATTTTTCGAAAAATGCGTATGTCGGATATGTTCCGGGAGGGGCGATAGAGGCGATTATCCAGGATCCGATTTTGGGCCCGGTATTTTATCTGATCGAATCAGGTAGGAAAGGCGGACTTCAGATCGAAAGGGATACGAATAAATGTCTCTCCTGTCATGCGACGGGTCGCACCGAAGGGGTGCCGGGGATGCTGATTCGCTCGGTGTATCCTGATTCCGACGGTCATCCGTTACTGAATTTCGGCACCAACGACGTGAGCCATGAGACCCCATTGGAAGAACGCTGGGGCGGCTGGTATGTGACTGGAA
This sequence comes from Akkermansiaceae bacterium, assembly GCA_905182475.1. Classification (GTDB taxonomy): domain Bacteria; phylum Verrucomicrobiota; class Verrucomicrobiia; order Verrucomicrobiales; family Akkermansiaceae; genus Luteolibacter. The sequence goes on from CAJJBR010000014.1 coordinate 60,420, forward strand.
ATAGCTCGCTACCGCACCTGGGGAACCGTGTGTTTTCTGAAGGGAGCGATCTGGAGCCAAAGGAAAGCAGTCTTGAGGATTTGAGTGGATTGCTCGATGTCTCGAAATACCCATTGCCCACAAGTGATATCGTTGCGCTCATGGTTTTGGAGCACCAATGCAAGATGCATACGCTAATGAACGCTGCGGCGATCAACTACCGGCGGGCACTGCATTTTATGCAGGTTATCAATCCCGGGAGCGATCCCAATTCAGGCTCTGCGGGGCAGGTTGCGGAGAGTTGGGCGGACAAGATCGTCGAATGTATGTTTTTCAAGAACGAGGCGGATCCGGCGGAGGGGATAGCGGGGAATCCTGGATTTCAGAAAGCGTTTTTCAATCAGTTTCCGAAGACCGAAGAGGGAGATTCGTTAGCGGAGTTCAGGCTCTACGGTCGGGTGTTTAAGAATCGATGCTCCTTTATGGTATATTCGGAAGCCTTCCAAGGACTCCCAATAACTGTGAAGGGTAAGGTGGTTGCCAGGATGAGAAATATTCTTGATGGCACGGATCCGGAGATTGATTGGATCGCTGGCTCGGAAAGGAAACGGATTTCACAAATACTCGAAGAGACGCTGGAAGGCTGGGTTTCCGTGGAGAATTGAAATGCGCAGTGAACGGTTTTGCTATATGTTTGTCACATGGGAGCTGTGACGGTAGCGGAAATGCGGGAGATCGAAGGGCGTGCGATGGGTAGCGGCACGACCGAAGGCGAACTCATGGAGCGGGCAGGAGTTGCGCTGGGAAATGCAATTGGTAGGCAATATCCACAAACGCGAGCTGCAGTTGCCTATATTGGAAAGGGTCACAATTCGGGTGATGCGTTGATTGCGCTGCGAGTATTGCACAAGGATTTTGGATGGGAAATTGCTGTGAGATCTGCATATCCGGCGGACACGTGGGCGGAGCTGACGAGGCGGCAGTGGGATGTTTCGGGGTTGGAAAGAACTCTGGTGGAGCCTCCCATAGACAGGTTCGTGGGGACTGTTCTACTCTTGGATGGATTGCTGGGGATCGGTGCGAAGGGTGCCCTGAGGGAACCGTTGGCTGGGCTCGCTAGGGAAATGGAATGGCTGAGAAATACGCGGGGCTTTCAGGTTGCTGCTGTGGATTTACCCTCCGGCGTGGATCCCGATAGCGGTGAGATTTTTCCTGGTGCGGTGACTGCCGATCGCACGTTTATGATAGGCGAAGCGAAGCGCGGCCTTCTGTTGGGCTGCGCGGCGAATTCTACCGGAGCCTTGGCACTAGTGGACGTGGAAGGGCTGTCAGGAGAGGGCGAGGATATGCAGGTGATTTGTCCGCAGAGGATGGATTTTGGAAAAATCCCGAGGCTTTTCGATTTTCACAAGGGCAAGGCCGGAAGGATCGGGATACTTGCAGGGTCGCCGGAGTTTACCGGGGCAGCTCTGATTTCGACGCTAGGAGCGCTTGCAGCGGGAGGGGGGCTGGTTACGTTATACTCTCCCTCCAGCGCCAGTGATGCGATCCGTTCGCGGTTGCCACTGGAGGCGATGTGCAAGTCTTGCGACGATCCAACCGCCCTTCTCAGCGAACGGCTTGATGCCTTGGTCGTGGGGCCGGGGCTGGGTGAAATGCTCGGCAATTTTGAAGCAGGAGTAATTGAACTGATTTCTTCGACTCGGGTGCCTATGGTGATCGATGCGGATGGGCTGAACCTGATCTCAAAGCGTCAGATAAAAACGGATGAACGTCACATCCTGACGCCTCATCCTGGTGAATTCGAGCGGCTTGCCGGAAAGATGGAGGGGCAGTCCCGTGAAGAAGCGGCAAAGACATTTTCGTTCGCAAGCAGATCGGTTCTCCTTTTGAAAGGTGCCCGGACGATTGTGGCGAAAAGAGACCAGTCTCTCAGAATCAATAGCACGGGCAATCCGGGGATGGCGAACGGGGGACAAGGTGACTTGCTGTCCGGAGTCATCGGGGCACTGCTCGCGCAAGGAATGGAAGGGTTCGATGCTGCATCTCTTGGAGCGTGGCTATGCGGGCGAGCTGCCGAAATTTCCGTGGAGGAAAACGGCTCTCCCTCAAGGGCTACCGACGTGGCTAGAAAACTTGGTATAGCCGAGCTAGATTGGCGTGGGGGCAACCGGTAAATCCGGTATTCGCGTGCTAGGGCGATTGAGGTCGGTGATGTTTTTCTCGCTCAAAGAGTGTTCTGCGAAGTTTCCTCAGGGATGATCTTCTTTTCGATACGCTGTCATTTTCTTGAACCCGGCGCGGCGGCGCCTTACCTCGAGAGCCTGTTCCTTGCGCTTGGTGTCTGTTGCGCAATCCGACAGTGATTCAAGATGGAGTCTCGCATAGTGGGTCATTGCCTGGTCATGGCTGCCAAGAGGAATAAACCTGCGCCCAAATACTTCGCTAGCGAAGAATACGGAGTGAACGGATCCGTTCCAGTCTGCTCTCGACCGCTCCGGCTAGGGGAGTATGGTGTCGCGAGAGTAATATGACCGATAAAAGTCAGGAGACACTTCATGAAGAGACGGAGCCCGCCTCACCGATGCGGGAGAAAATTTGGAGGATCATTTTCCTGTCCGATACTAGGGCTGGTCAGTTGTTCGACGTCGTACTGCTGGTTCTGATCGGGGTTAGCGTTGGGGTGGTGATGCTAGAGAGCGTCGAGGGACTGAGATCAAGTTACGGGATTCAGTTCTTAATTCTGGAGTGGTTTTTCACCCTGATATTTACGTTCGAGTATGCAGTAAGGCTTGCCGTGGTGAGGAAGAAGAGCAAATACGCGCTGAGTTTCTTCGGGATCGTCGATTTGCTATCCATCCTTCCTACCTTCATCGCGATCTTGCTGACCGGCACGCAATACCTGATGGTGATACGGATACTCAGGCTTCTGAGGATGTTCCGGGTTTTGAAAATGGCGCACCACTTCGGTCAGGCGAACGTGTTGATGAATGCGTTACGGTCTAGCGCGCCTAAGATATCGGTCTTCCTGTTCTTCATCCTCACTCTGGTTTCCATCGAGGGCACTTTGATGTATCTGGTCGAGGGGTCATCGAATTCGGGATTCAGTTCCATTCCACAATCAATCTACTGGGCGATCGTAACTGTAACCACGGTCGGCTACGGGGATGTTGCACCGATGACCATTGTTGGGAAAATGCTTTCATCGGTGATTATGCTGAGCGGCTTTGCTATTATCGCCGTGCCAGCCGGGATTGTCACTGCCGAGATCGGAGCAGGTTTCATCAAAAAAATTGGTATGGATAAGCGGGAATGCGGACAGTGTGGATGGAAAGGGCACGATCCGGCTGGGAACTATTGCAAGCATTGCGGGTGCAAGCTAGGTAGTTGAAATGAAGGGTGACTTGCAAGCCGTCGGCACTAGGCTAGTTGTCACGGATGCACATACCGACATTGATTGCGAGAAAGAGGGAAGGGGAAGAGCTTTCCGCGGATGAGATCGGGCGGTTGGTGAACGGATATGTTAGTGGTGATGTGGCCGACTACCAGATGTCGGCCTTTGCGATGGCTGTGTATTTCAAGGGCATGTCCGCAGTGGAAACCGCTGCGCTCACTAGAGCCATGATCGCAAGTGGGGACGTTTTCGATCATCCCGCAGGTGCTGCTGTGGTGGATAAACACTCGACCGGAGGGATTGGTGACAAGGTCTCCCTGATTCTCGCACCCTTGGTTGCTTGCGCGGGTTGCCGTGTGCCTATGGTTTCGGGGCGCGGCCTTGGCATTACAGGAGGAACCTTGGACAAGCTTGAATCTATCCCTGGCTTCCGGGTGGGGGTGAGCATAGAGGAGGCTGATGAAATTCTCGACCAGCTCGGGGTGGTGATGATGGGGCAGACCGATCGGTTTTGCCCGGCGGACAAGAAACTCTACGCCCTGCGTGATGTGACAGGAACCGTTCCATCCATTCCGCTCATCACCGCGTCGATCATGTCGAAGAAGATGGCTGAGACGCTCGACCGCTTGGTGCTGGATGTGAAATACGGAACCGGAGCTTTCATGAAGACCAAGGCGGATGCCGAGGTGCTAGCTGCTGGGATGATTGCGGTTGGTAAAGAAATGGGAGTGGAGGTTTTTGCCGTGCTGAATGAGATGAGCGAGCCGACAGGACGAGCAGTAGGCAATGCCCTTGAAGTGATCGAGGCACTGGAATGTCTTGATGGTGGCGGTCCCGATGATTTGAGGAACGTAGTTCTTGATCTGAGCGAAAAGATCGCCGGCATAGGGCGTGCGGAGCTTGAGAAAATCCTGGATGACGGTAGTGCCCGGAGAAAGTTTGACGAACTCGTGGTAATTCAAGGTGGCAAAGTTGAAGACCTCGGTCGTCTTGCCGAGATCCACAAGGCCCCTGTTATCCGGGACGTGGTTTCTGAAAATGGTGGAACTGTATGCGGAGTCGATGCCGGGAAGATCGGGCAGGCTTCATTGGAACTCGGCGCCGGACGTGCGAAAGCAACGGATCCGGTGGATTTCGCCGTAGGTTTCGACAAGTTGGTGAAGAGCGGAGAGCCGATCGTGCAAGGCGATGTGCTTGTGCGAGTCCACGCCCGCACGGAAAAAGACGCAGAGAAGGCTTCCGCAGCGGTTCTCGCTGCAATCTCGATTGCCTAGGATTCCGCCTGATGGACGGTGATCTGAGTGAACGGGATTTCCCATCCGTTTGCGTTGCATGTGTCCACGCAGACACTCTGGATACGTCGCCTCAAAGTGTTGTATTTGTGCGCGACCGATCCGTCGAAGTCAGCTAGGATTTCGTAATCTAGCGAAGATGCTGCTGCTGAAGCGAATTCGACTTTGATCGAACGAATTGCATCCTTTCCGAATTCTTTGAGAAGTATGGTATTGAGCTCATTCTGGAAAATTCCGGGAACCTTGGTGGTGCATTCCGGTTGGTGCTTGTAATCGATTCCGAAGGCAGCGTTAACCCGGAAGCCGTGGGATAGGTTCAGTGGCGCAAGCGCTAGGAAATCCGCAGTCGGGTAGGTTTTCTTAGCTCCTCCGAGCCGCAGGATAACTACCTGATCTGGTGACTGAATGATCATTTTTCCGTATGTCTCGTCTGAAAGTATCACCCAATCATCTATCTCAGAGGGGAACCAAACTTCCTTTTTCTCCACGGGACGCGAGATCATATCCATTACATCTCGAATCGGGATGCGGAGTTTTCCGCCCATCAGACTCGGGTTTGTAAACGTGGTATAGAATGCAAGACGGGAGACTTTCCAAGGCAGTCCCTCATAGATCACGCGTTCTCCTTCCCGGACTGATCCGAGATTGAGGATCATGCGGATCTGCTCAAGGTATGGGGGGATTGCTGTTTTTCCCGCCCAGGCTACTCCTATGAGGAATATCACGACGAGTGTGAGTAGCAGCCAATCCCCGCGGACGTAGAACACGAAAATGATTCCCGCGATGGCTACGATCACGGAGACAGCCATGGCCAAAACGTCTGAAATGCGGGTGAAACTGTTTTTTTGCGTTTTGTGAACCGGGCTGATCTGACGGATCCATGAATAGATCTTGCGGGTAGCGAGATACCCGACGACTGCCGCAAGAACGGCATAGAGCAGATTCATTCCCCGACTTTTGAAAAAACTGCTGAACCCGCCGGAGACTTTTTCCCATAGCGAACGCTGGTCTTGCATCCGCTCATCTATCTGGACGCTGTAGACCGCAATTTGGCTCGTAGCCTCAGCCTGCCTGCTTGTCCAGAGCCGGCGGGCGGAATCCAGTTCGGAGACCATAGCCGGGTCTTCCGTTGCTGCGGTCAACTCTTCGATACGGTTGAGAACGATGTCGGTCTTCTTCTTCCTATCATTTGCGCCTCCCAAGGATTTGCCAAGGGCATCGAGTTCCCTTGGTTCGGTGGTGGCCTCGTGAATCTCGCTGAGGACGGGTTGGATTAGCTCGGTGATCTGATCCTGAATAGAGGCGCTTTCAATATTGCTCTGTTCATACTCCGCAGCTTCCGAGCCACCGAGTATGCTGCGAAAGTTTTTCCGGAGCTGGCTGACCCGTTCTCGTTCCGCATCGATACGGACTTGGATCTCCTCCTTGGCATCTTCCGTAGCGGCCAGTTCGAGTGCCCCACGTAGATTCTCCAATTGCCCCAAGGCAGCGGACAGCGGTTCTGCGATTGTTTGGAGGGGCCTCAGGCTCTTCTCCGGAACTGGAAGCTGCTTCTCAGGTTCAGTTGAAGTTTCTTGGCCGTGAAGAAGACCGAGTTGGAGAAATAGGCAAGCTGCCAGAATAAACCATCGCATGACAGGATCATGAACGGAGTTCCCCACTCGTGCAACTTGGAGTTTATCCAATGCGAATCAGAGTAGATTTTTTGGGAGGAGATCTGAGAGCTTCTTGATCGCATCTGCCTGGTGGCGATTGGCGATGAGGATGGAGTCACCAGTCTGGACGACGATCAGATCGTCCACGCCGAGTAGTGCAATATGGCTGCCCGAGGTGGCGTTGAAAACGATGTTGTTTTCGGAATCGATTTGGGAGATCGGTTTGTTCGTGCGGTTGTTGTTTCCTGCGTCAGGCAAGTATTTCGCGATCGATACCCAGGAGCCGATATCGTCCCAATCGAAGGTGGACTCGATGTTGAGCACGCGTTCAGCGGTCTCCATGAGGGCGTAGTCAATGGAGATCGGGGTGAGTTTCGGAAACTGTGCTTCGACGGTTGCTTTGATGTCCTTGCTGCTGCGGAGCTCGGAAACGAAGGTGGCAAGCTCGGGTGCGTGGGTGGCTAGCTGCTTGATCACGGTTGAGAGCGACCACACAAACATTCCGGCGTTCCAAGAGAAACCGCCGGCTTTTAGGAACTGCTCCGCAAGCTCCGGATTTGGTTTTTCGCGGAAGCGTTTCACCTCGAAAGGAGTGTGTGTGGTGCTGACGCCGGGAAGCGAGGCGCGGTCGCCGCGTTCGATGTATCCGTAGGAGGGGCATGCCCAGGTCGGACGGATTCCGATGGTCACGAGGCCGTCAGATTTTTCAGCAACTTCAAGAGCGTCATTCATCACGGAGTGGTAGGCATCGGTGTCCTTGATGAGTTGATCTGCCGGAAGAACCATCATCACCGCATCCGGATTCCGCGCGGCGACAAGACCGATGCCGAGAGCGACTGCCGGTGCTGTATCGCGCTTTGCGGGTTCTGCGAAAACGTTCTCAGCTGGAAGCATTGGTGCGACTTTCCTGACTTCATCCACTTGTAGGGAATTGGTAAGAATGAGGATGTTTTCAACAGGAACCAGACCTTCGAGTCTGGCGATGGTTTGCTCAAGGAGTGTTCCGTCTCCAAAGAGGTCGAGCAATTGTTTCGGCTTATCGTTGCGGCTGAGGGGCCAGAAGCGGGTGCCGGAACCTCCGGCAAGAATCAGGGCGAAAGTGTTTTCAGGTAATGGCATACGCGCGGGACGTTAGCGGATAGCTACTTACGGGAAAGGGTGAAAATGATTGTGGTGAGGAAAAATTCTGGAGTTGTCGGCACGCTGGGGCGGGGCTAGACTCAGCGCATGTCAGACCAGCATGTTGATACGACCCCAGTTTGGGTGGAAGGAAGCGCCCTTGCGGCACCAGCAATCCTCGGCGCAGCCGCAGGCATGCTGATAGGTGATCTCATGCATGGAAACGCTCGTCGCGGGTTTGGCATCGGCCTTGGAATTCTCGGAGTGGCCGCATTGCTGCCCTACGCGGTGGATAGTGTGACTGGCCTCATTACCGGGCCGCGGAGCAAATTCGGCGTCCGCCGGAAAATCCAAAAGATCCGCGATATTGGAATCGGTTCGCCTCACGAAGACGAAGTAGATGACGAATTACGCGAGCAGGGCGTAATTTAGTGGATCTTGTTGATTCGGCCTGTAATCGGGCAAATTTTGCGCGGTTGTGACATTTTTTGCACGGTTAGGCGTGTCGTATTTACGCGGTCGGGATTTAGGTTTTTCCGTGAATCCTTGCAGCTAAGGGTGTTGGGGGTACTGCGGACGGTGGCACGGATGATGCTGCACTCTGAGTGTCAATTTTCAGTTTCAGACTGGTTGAACGGAAAATCCACGAAATCAAAGAAAAAGGGGAATAAAACCCCTGCTAGCGACGTTTAATAAGCAGACACACAACCAATCATAATACTATGGCCTACGAATCAGATTCCAGTCTCAAGCTCTATCTCAGAGAAATATCCAAGACTCCTCTACTGACTATTCAAGAAGAGGTTGAACTGGCCGAGCGCATCAAGAACGGCGACGGCGAAGCACGTGCCCACATGATCAAGGCAAACCTTCGCCTCGTTGTGAAGATCGCTCAGGACTACTCAAACTACGGACTTCCCGTCACTGATCTTATTTCCGAGGGAAACATCGGCCTGATGAAAGCGGTCGAGCGTTTCGACCCTGAAAAAGGTGGTAAGCTTTCCACCTACGCAGCGTGGTGGATCAAACAGTCCATCAAGCGTGCCTTGGCGAATCAATCCAAGACAATCCGCCTTCCCGTCCACATGGTAGACAAAATCGCGAAAATGCGCAGGATCTCTTCCATGCTTGCAGAAACTCTTGGTCGTGAACCGACCAATGCGGAACTCGCCGATGAAGTCGGCCTTCCTCGCCGCAAGGTTGCGATGCTGAAACAGGCGTCCCAGCGCCCAACGTCATTGGACGCACCGATCAACGACGGCGAAGCCGCCGAGTATGGTGAGATCATCCGCGACGAGGCTGCTGAGAATCCTCTCGATATGCTGGCTGACAAGAACCTCCACGGTGAAATCGACGGACTCCTATCCATGCTCGACGAACGTGAGCGCCGCATCATTGATGAGCGTTTCGGCCTTAGTGGTAAAAAGCCACTTACTCTCGAGGAAGTGGGACGTGAATTCGGAGTGACCCGGGAGCGTATCCGCCAGCTTCAAAATGCCGCTATCACTAAAATGCGCCGTGCGCTTCGGAAAAAAGAAAAACCGATTCCGAAGCCGATCACAGGCCTCTCTTAATTTCTCCCCCGTCGGGTTTCATTCCAATTATTTGTTTCCCCGGGAACTGGATCTAAATTCCGGTTCCCGGTTTTTTTTGGTTCAATTCAGCGGAATTGGAGCCGCACGAGGGTTTGGTTTAAAATAAAATTCGCCCAATTTTCCGAAGAACTGGAGGTCGAGAGCAGAGCGCTGTGGTGTGCTCAGTGGTGTCAGAGCCGGAGCAGCGGAGTTCGGTTCGGTGAACTTCGAGATCGCGAACAATGTCTCTGGTGCGGCAATGATTCGACCGTTTGCGGCCGCCCGCCCGTCGCTGAGTAGAGTTGCGTTTCCAATTAAAGTGAGCTGTTCCCCCACCAGCCGGGCATCGATGCAGCTTAGTGCTCCATTTCGGAATACGACTATGGTTTGGCCTTGGTCGAAATGCGCGGTTTGGCTCGCATAGCTTGTATCAATAGACGCCGCCTGGGTGATCCATTGACCCTGCCACGTCGCAGGAAAGGTGAGTTGCCCTTGGAATACGCCCTGGGCTGCAAGGCTGCCGAATTTGGCGTTCACGTTCTCTCCAAATCCGATCTTCTGGTTTTCCTGCTCAGGCAGGACGGCATTAATTTGGAACGGGATAGCCCCGGAGAGTGCGATGCTTGCCGCCGCCTCGCAGTCCATACCGAACAACTCCCCGCCGAAGGCGCCGACTTTAAGAACCGGAGAACGCCATTTCAGTGGGATCTTTATGGTGTCTACTAGTGGCTTTCCTAGGAGTTCGATCTGTTTGAGAACAATTTCAGAATTGGCGTGCTTACCGCCGAGAGGTGCTGCTCCTTTGAGATCGGAAATCTGATAGAGCGGTTCCTTGGATTTGGTAGAGACGATTTTCAGTCCTCCTCCGGAAAACTTCACCCATACGGTGGGGATTGTGCTCTCTCCGACGGATTCGATTTTCGCTACGGGTTTCTTCTGCTGGATAAGAGCTACGGTCTCTGGAGTTGAACCGATAGGGAGCGGTGGGGCAGGGGTTAGCTGCGTGGATGGATCCACCTGTGCCACGGCGTGCGGGGTGGACACGACAGCAGGTTGGCTCGGTAGCTGGGAGAGAAGCTCTATGGGCAGGACCAGTTTTGGGTTGCGGATTTCGACTCCTTTCAGAAGGACTTGCCGGTTGAGAACCAAAGCCCGCCAGACTAGCTTTGCGTGGATTGATTCGATAGTGAGGAGCGGGGAAGAGAATGCTGTGTTCAGCGGGCCGGGCTGCTCAACACGGATTCCGTAAACACTGATCCCGTTCCATGGAGACCAGCTTGACCCCATGACAGATGTCTCAAATCCGGAAATTTCCTGAACTTTTGAAGCAACGAAAATCCTGCCCTTGGGACTTGCTAGATAAAGGTTACTAAGTGCGAAGCAAACAAGCGGTAGGCCGCCCGCAAGGACCAGCCCCACGGGAAACAGCCGCCGGAACCAACGCTTGCCTTTCATTGCTTAGCGTTTTCTAGGTGCTGCGGGAAGCTTCATGTGTCCTGCTTTGCCTAAGGAAAATCGGATTACGAGGCTCTTGTCGAGGAGGCGGCTTCCTTCTGTCGAAGTTTCCTGTGCCCGGTAGATGACAAGACCAAAACCTTTGTTAGTCAGAGTCCCGATCGCGAAATTTTCTTTGGTCTTACCAAGGCCTGTCTCTTCCTCTAAGCGCCATTCCTTACCTGTCCACTCACCGAGGATGCTGTCTGCATCCGCCTTGATGTCTTTCAAGCGTTTCATTTCACCGTTCGGGGAGCGGAAAACGTCTTTCTCAGGATCATAACGGAGCGTGGAGACTGCTCCTGCATCTCCCGATGCCGTCACAGACCAAGTATCTCCGAAGGTTTCGCGGAGGACGAGCATCACCTCCTTGGTTGGTTTGAATTCGCGCTTCTTCCAGAGCGCGAGGTAATCGTCGTATTCCTCCTTAGTCAGGCCGAGTTTTTCGTTGTACGGAAGGGGAGCACCTGGTTTCGAGGAGGCGGTGAACTCACGGAACCATTTGGGATCCTTGCGGGCTGCCACTTCTACCTTGGCGATGTATTTTTCAATCTCCGGTGGAGGCATGATTACTCCGATGGCGGCGCGGACGGGGATCTCTTTTTCAAAGAGTCCTTTGAAGATCTCCGGAACTTCCGCAGCAAGCGTGGAGGTGAAAATGGTGAGGAAGAAAAGTATTTTCATGATGGGGCGCAAAGGCTGCGCACGAAGGGCGGGGAACTCAAGTGGCAATCTTGGCGGGGCAAATTCATTTTTTGGCATTTTGTGGTGAAAAAGAAGTTGCCTACCGGGCACTTTCCCTCATAGATTCTCGCCCCGGTGTTCAGCATCGGATTGCGCGGTTAGCTCAGTGGTAGAGCACCTCCCTGACACGGAGGGGGTCACTGGTTCGAAACCAGTATCGCGCACCATTTTATTTTTCGATTATTCTAGAAGGGATACAGGATGAAAATAAAATCCCTAGCGGGTTCTGTGTGTCCTAAACTGTGTGCTGGTTCGGATTCCTGTTGGTGGTATGAAAAGGCTCATCCTCTATTGATTCTGCGGACTCGCGGATTTTTCCACTACTTGCAATCTTTCAGCGGAATGTAGTCCTTCCTTGTGCAGCAGGGCTCCGACACAAGGGAAGCACAAGGCATGGTAGTTACGATTGATCTGCACGCAATATACAGGTATTCTAAGGTTCGAGACTGGGAATGGAACCGAGGCACTCGAGGCTCTGCGCCGGCTCAAACCGGCTCAAACCGGCTCTCGAGGTGCTCGATATCAACCTCCCGGGCGTCGGCGGGCTGGATATCGCTCGTGCGCGGCTTATTGGCGGCTGGATTTCCCTATCGTGTTTCTGACCATGTACCGGGATCGTGAGATCTTCAACGAGGCGATCGACCTCGGTGTCAGCGTCTATGTGCTCAAGGACAACTCCCCTGACGAAATTCGCGAGGTACTGCTGGCTGCTGCGGACGGTCGCACGTGGTTGAGCCCCATGAACCATGTTCCAGGCAATGCCCGTGCTGTAGGCACGGTGGATGGTTGCGCATTTCCCGCGTGCATTCAGCACCCATGGGCTTGGTTTGGGAAGTTCATGGGGCTAGAGCCCCATGCTGTTGTTGCATCTCGCCTACAGCGAGGAAGACCTAAAATTCAAAGTTGAAATTCCGCCGTTTCTGGAAGCGCCAAATCACAAATCCCAATGCGCGCCAGTATCGCAAAGTAGGATGCCGGGACTACGGATCCGTCACTAGAAACGCACCTGGAACCCCGAGCCCAGATCAGTGTGTCTCACAGATGGTGACGGACAGCCTTGGGGGCGAAACCGTAGCTTGAGGAACCGGATGCGTTAATTGCGCTCGTCCGGAACTGTGGGGGGCGTCGTTTGACCTTTGGGTCAAGCGACCCTATCCCGGAAGCAATCGCGTAAATCGACGCGAATGGCCAGTCGCCTTCTTAGGGGTTATGCGCTAAAATATTTCTGCAATGAAGTATACTTCTTGTTCTTGTTTTTGTTGTTTCTGATAAGCTATTCCTGATGAATTCGTGCAGTTCTCCTCAAAAAACAAATGGCACACAGCCAACTCCAGAGTGCCTCACTCTCGGAAAAGTGAAAGTGAGGAGCTGCGCATTTACGCCCAGTGATTGTATGGTTCACATAATGGATGGCGATGAATCGAATCGCCAAGGATTGGGCCGACTACTCACTGAAAAAGGCTACAAGATTCGATCAGCCCCTTTCTCCCCCTCTCCGATCTCCTCAACAACGTTCTCGAGCGCCCCACGCAAAAAGCAAATTTCTAGCAATGAAAGGGGGAAAGGGAAATCTGTCTGGACTCAGATTATTTCATCTTCTCTGTATGTGTTGTGTGGGATTTAGGGCATGCGGGTGGTTAATCGAAAATCTTACGGCGGAGCTGTGAAGTGGTTCCCTTACCGTTGCCAGTAAATTTTGGGTTTTATTGATGTCGTGATCTGGTCTGTGAGGAGGGCGGGGCGGTCAAGCTGGCTCAGCTTGCCGGGGTTTGGGGCGGGTAGCCCCAAGGTCATGCCTAGGCGGCTTCAAGCTGTTCTTGCGTGGGTGAGTAGTTCGCCCATGGGGTTGTGTAGTCGAGGTGTTGATGCTTTCGCTCATGGTTGTAGTAGTTCATCCAACTCGCGATCTGACCGCGGAGTTCTCCAACGGTCGCGTAGCTGTAGAGCCGGATCTGTTCATACTTCAGACTGCGCCACAGGCGCTCGATGAAGACGTTGTCCATCCAGCGCCCTTTGCCATCCATGCTGATTCTTATGTCGTTGGCTTTGAGTTCTCCAATCTAATCCGCCCCAGTGAACTAGCTGCCCTGGTCGATGAGTTCGAGCCGGAGCTTACGCTGGCCGAGGAAGGGCTATTTCGTGTAGATGATATCGAGGTCTTTCATGATCTTCAGGTCTTCTTCGCTGAGCTTGGTTGGGGTTTTCCTGAGGCGGTTTCGGTTGATGCCCAATAGCTCGCATTGATTGCGCAGCGAGAGCTTGGGGTGGTCTTTCTCGATCATGGTCTTTCGCTGAGATCGATCCCCAGCTGTTCGCACTTTTTTTCGAGAAATTCCTTCTCGATGACGAGTTGGCCGACTTTGCGTTCGAGACGCGCGGATTGGATTTCGCTTTTTTTGGCAGCATCGCTGGCCGCGTTCTTGCGCTCGAAAAGTTCGCAGATGCGTTCTTCGAGTTCCTTTTTCCACGCGCTCACTTGAGAGGGCGCGATGTCGTTATCTTGAGCAATTTGCTGGATACTCTTTTCGTCCTTGAGAGCCTCCAAGGCCACACGGGATTTGAATTCTGCTGTTAGGTGTCTTCTTTTTCGTTTCATGTTTCTGGTCTCTTTTCGGGGATTTCCCCCCTCAAAGACCAGCTCATTTCATCAATAAGACTCTGGCTCCGTTTTGCGGGACCACTTCACTGAAGCAATTAAGGCTCCCTTTGACCTAGCATTATTTTCACCAAAAAAAATGTCAGGATTTCACTTCATTGGTCATCAATAGATGAGATTTGGTTGTAATGAACACTGCAACGTAAACCTCAATAGGTCGTTTTGGATAATCAACGACTTTTGCTGGAACTCACTGATTATAAAATAGTTAAAAAATACATCAGAAAAATCCTTACGGGAGTTGCACTTGCTATGGTGATGGCCACGGCCATTGGCGTGCAGACCGCGACGCTAACCTGGAGTAATCCTAATGCCCTTTACTGGCAGAACGGTAAGGCAACCTGGGGTTCGTCGCCGGTATTCGGCAATACTGCCGATGTGGTCATGGGAAGAGTTGCCGACGGCAAAGGGCAGTGTATGATGATTTCGTATAACGGTCAGTTCAGCTCGACCATTCGCTCCATTACGTTCAATGCATTGTTCGGTTCAGGAAAAACTTCTGCGAGTGAATCCACTTGTATGGAGTCAGCTGCGAGAGCGATAGTGGGTAGAACGGCCAATAGTGTGATGGTAATAGTCTTCATTTTACTGACTGACTACTGGCGCCTAGAATTTACTTTTGGGGTGGGGCGCTTGAGGGCACCGTTGAAGGGATAGCAGAGGGGGAAAATGGGGGTTGATCAATGTGTTTCCATTCGTTGTTAGAGATGAAGCCCCTCAGGGTCTTTTTACAACGCCGCCACCGCCACGAGGGCTTTCTGGCGAGCCATTATCCTTGGGCCGTTGTCCGGAGGAGGTGATGACGATCTTGTCGACCATCGCGCCATCTTCCCGCATCCAAAGGTTGATTTTGTGAAGCCCGGCGTGAGACACCTCGAACTTCTTGCCGCCCATCCATTGGTATTCTCCACTGCGGGTGGGGAAGGAGCCGATGGCAGTCAGCTCGGGCAATGGCTGCATGTCGAGCCCGCCGTGGCAGGAGTCGCCACTCGGGTTGATGCCATGCCCTCGGACGTGCATGAAGTAGGTCCCGGGCTTGTTGAACATGACGTTGAAGTCCATGCGAGGGCTGACATCGGGTGAATACTGCAAGCCGATGTGCTTGCCTCGGTCCGGGACGTGCATTGCGCCAGCGCCGCTGAAACCCGCCTCGGTATTGACCGCAGCCCAACTTTGATTATCCAAGGTTCCTGCGGTGAGGCCATCGTGGTTCTCCGCTTCCATCGAAATGGTTCCCTTGTCGTCCTGAACGAACCAGCTCGGATGCTTCTTCGGCGTGGTGACCGCGACCGGGGCGGAGGTTTTGGTGCTGTTTTTCCGGGCGTCCCGGGCACAAACGGTATACTTGTATTCCTGGCCGGGTGAGAGGCCCAGATCAAAGTAAAGCGGGCTCTCCTGCCAGCCACTGTCGCTACCGCCCGGATTGCCGCTGGTCTCGGCGAAGAAGTACTCGACCGGCTTGCTGGAATCGGATGCCAATCTCGATTGCATCATGACCGAGTTGCCGTCCATCACCATCGGGCTGAGCAAAAAGGCGGCTGGGTTTGGATCGGGGGGAAGGCTGTCGAAAAGCGACTTCGTCCAGACCGAAAGGTTGTCGATGCGACCGCCGAAGTGGTTGCCCTTCGCACCGCGCCCGAGGTAACATTCGTTGGCGCTGACGTCCTCGATATCGAGGCTGAATTTCTCGCTCTTGGCCCATTCGACGTCATTGACATGAATCAGGAGGGTGTCCTGGAAAGTCATCAGTTTCACATTGACCCACGATCCGGACGGCAGCGGTTTCTTGGCTCGAACAATTTGCAGCTTGTCACCGACCTTGATCCCGAAGGCGAGTTTCCCCTGGCTGTCGCTCGGCCAGAGCCGGGCGACGTCACCGGTTTCGGAGTTAGAGAAGTTGATCAAGGCCTGATTCTTCGCCCCACCATCCCATTTAACGTCGAGATCAAAGGAGACCGACTCAAACTGTGCGACGCTCTGGGGAAGAGCGATGAAATCATCCTTGCCGTCGAGTTGGAGGACGGTTCCTTCGTGGTCCTCGACGTAGGTCGGGCCGTTGAGGAGTCTTGCCCAGGTGGCACCGTGTGTGTCCCAGACCCGGTAGTCGTCCTGCTTCTCGAATTGATATTCAAGGTAGAGTTGGTTGAACTCTTTATCCACTTCGCCGAACTGCTTGCTATCGCTCCAACTCCACAGGAACCAGTAACCTTTTTCCCGGTCTCCGTTCTTGATGTAGTTTCCGTCGATAATGGCCGAGCCGTGCACCGGACCGCCGACTTCGGCGTTGCCCTTGCAGACCGCGTAGTTTGAAATCTTAATGCCTCGGCCAATGTCCGCATGTTCCATGACGCGAGCGCTGTTCTCAACGGTGGCGCCCTCCCGGAGGATCGCGTAGTCCGTGACTCGCGCATCGTCGCGAACAGTCGCCTTGGCCTCAATCGTCGTGTAACCGGAAACCACCGCGTTGTCCTGCACCGTGCCGTAGACCGTGGCGAAGTCTTCAACTCGGGCGTTTCCAAGGACCTTTGCCTTCGCGTCAATATAGGCGGTTGGGGAGACATAAGCGGTCCGGGCGACCTCGCCATGAATTCCAGGTTTCGGTCGCCACAGGCTGACCTTCGGGCCGGTTCCGCTCAGTTTGACTTGATAGGGGAAGCGGTCTTTGCCCGGCTTTCGGTAATCGCCAAGCGGATCGTGAACAAAGATTCCCTGGGGCATGATGATTTCCGGGGTCGCCACGACGACGAGATAGAGCTCCTCGTCACCGGCAACCACGTTGAAACTTCCCTTGGCGGCGGTGGTGAAGATTTCGCCGTAACGCGGCTTGCCGTCCTTGACGGCGACGAACATCGCGCTCCAATCGGACATGTGCTCTTCGGAGACAAAGCCTTTGAGATCCGCTGTGACGGTGCCAACTTTTACTTCAAGTGGGGAAATGTTGTAGCCGAACTGCTGCGGCGTGCGCCACACCGGCGGTTCGTACCAACCCGCCTCGAGGTAAGGAACTTTTTCCAGCAGGGTGTAGTGCTTGCGGGTGTTGTATTTCAGGTTCGGATAGACTTTGGCGTATTCCGGATGGCGCGGATAGTCCCAGGTAATATTGCGAGCTGCCATCTTGACCCATTCCTGACTAAACGGCGTCTCGGGGCTCGGGTCCATTTCGGCCATCCCCTTCGGCGGGAAAGTGCTCCCCTTCGTGCCCGCCTTCGGTCCTCGGTTCCAAAGCCGTGTTGCAAAGAGCCCGCCAAACTCAGGAGTTTCGACCAGGTGATCCCAGATCAGATAGGAATGGTAGTAGTTGCCACCGGTTGTCGGGTAGACGTGCGCGTGTTTCGGACAGTTGGTGACCGGATTCACTTGCGGCTTGCCAAGCCAGGAGACCTGGAAATTCGCATGGGCCTCCCACCATTGTCCGGTGATATTCCCCATTTGATGGGAGTCGCTTCCGTGGATATATTCGTGCGGGTTGCAATGCCCTGTGTAGGTAATGCCGAAGCCCAGAGCCAGATCGGGACACCAACCACTCCAGCTACCGCCCCAGCCATTACCGACGATCCATTTGTATTTCCGACCATCGCCTCGCTTGGCCTCGTCTTTCGAAACGAGCGGCAGATGCTTTCCGGAACGCTCGTTCAGATACGTGTAGACCGCCTCGAGTTCCGGCAACTGCTTGGTTTTGATACGCGTCGCGATATCGTCATCAGGTTTGGGATTCGCGGATTCAAGCCACATCGAGCGAAAGTGCGCCGACTCATGCCAGCTGAGCTTGTCGTTTTGCATCGGATCGCCCCAGAACTCAGAGTTCTTTTCACCCTTGAGGTTGTTCTTGCTGATGGGGTAGAAGAGATAACTCCCGAGGTCAGCGCCGCCGGCGTAGTTATGGCTGATATCGCTCTGATTCATCGCTCCGGTGTGAACACGGAAGGCGGCAATCGAACCGGTGAGCGATTCCGCGCCGAGGCTGATGATTGCGTCACCGCTGAATTTCAACGCCCCCGCCCGGCTGCCAACAAGTTTTCCGTCTCGATAGAAGGTCACTTCCGAGCCATCGGAGACAGCGGCGAGATGCTGCCACGCCTTGCTACCCGGCATCTCGAATTGCTTGCAGGTGAGATCGCCACCCGGCTGATCCCCGAAGCTGACCAGCACTTCGTTTTTTTCGACGCTTGGATTGATGACCCAGAGTTCGACACTGAGTTTGCCGTCGGTAATGCTCTCCGGCAGGGTGTAGCCGAAACCGGGTTCGAGAATCATCCGAAGGCGATCGTCGCCGTCGAAAGTGGCCGCCGGGGAGCCATTCAAGTCGGCATCAAAACGAGGATACACCTCCTTGGCTCCATCCCCTCCAAAGAGACCGAAGCTCCACTTGAAGGTCCCGCCGTTACACCAGTTGAGAGCGACATCATTCTCGTCCCGGGCCAGCATGAACTTGGCATGGTTGTCGATGGCGAGCAGTCCGCCCGATTCGCTCTCTCCGACATAGATCATTCGCGCATCGGTTTGCTCCGCGCCAGCGTGAAACGGTTCAGGCACTGGCACCACCCCGGCGATGGCATGGGTTGCGGCGGATAATAAAATTATTGCAAAGGATGCGGTGTTTTTCATTGCTGTTGCTGTTAGAAATTTGCTTTTTGCGTGGGGCGCTTGAGGGCGCCGTTGAGGAGATTGGAAAGGGGCAGGTTGTAGTGAAAAGTGCCGAGTGATCAGTGATCAGTGAAGAAAAACAGCAGCAAACTGCTTGTGGCCGGAGCCGGTGGTGGTTTTGGCGGTCAATTTCACTGGCCGTGAGCGTAGCTTTCCAGCCCGCTTTTCCAAGAAGGTTTTTGGCAGCGCTTGTTCTCGCAAGTTTCACCAGGACAGGCCAGTAAACGCCCTGAGGGCGTTGTTGGGGAGATCGGTTGAACTAGTGCTGCGTCACACGAAAAAGATGAATATTTTCTGGGCCTTTTCAAAAAATGACAACCTGAGCACCCACAAGGAGTGAAAGTGGTGGGTAGAAACCTTCAACTCCAACGGAGTTACGTATTTCAAGCCCGGGGTTGGTGCAGTGGAACGGAGCCTACCCCGGGAACTCCGCCCCTATATCCCAACCCCAACGGGGTTGCGTCCGTTCCGGAATCAATCCCAGCCGTATTTCTCGTCCCGGAATTCTAGATCTCGGAGGAAAAGAAGGCGGCCTTTCGTGGAATAAACCGTGTGGATCAGGATTCGCGACAGGGATTGGGGCATGAAATATCCGTCAGATTAAGGTTTTCAGAACACTAGTTTCTATTCGCTTCATCTCCGGCTTAACTCTTTTTCATACCCCGACCCTCCCTCCACACTTGCCCTGCGGGGGAATGGAGTTAAAGCTCACGCATGATCGAGCGATTGAGAGAAGCGATCCGTGATGTGCACGGATTCCCGAAGGCGGGTATCGTGTTCAAAGACATTTCGCTCATCCTTGGCGACGGGGAGCTTTTCCGGGGGGCTATCGACTTGTTTTGCGAGACTGCGGGCGGCGAGAAAATCGACAAAGTGGCGGGGATCGATGCGCGGGGCTTCATTTTCGGAGCGGCGGTGGCGGACAGGCTGGGAGTGGGCTTCGTCCCGGTCAGGAAAAAGGGCAAGCTGCCGTGGAAGTGCATCGAGGAATCGTATGCGCTGGAATACGGCGAGGCAGTGGTGGAGATCCACGAGGATGCGGTGAAGCCGGGGGAGAAAGTCCTCTTGGTTGACGATTTGCTGGCGACGGGAGGGACGGCTGAGGCAACTGTGAAGCTACTCGAATTACTGGGCGCTGAGATCGTGGCGATATCGTTTTTGATCGAGCTTTCCTTCCTGAATGGCCGGGACAAGCTTCCGGGAGAGAAGGTGAAAGCCATCCTCAACTACTGAAAATTTTCAAAAAGACACACAATGAGCTGGAAAGAATACAACGAGAGTTTGGTGCGATATGATGATCTTGGCTTCAGCCTGGATCTCTCGCTGATGGATGTGGATCAGTCCTACAGGGACGGTCTTGATGAGAAGGTGGCGAAGGCGTTTGACGATATGGTAGCCCTTGAAGGCGGCGCGATCGCGAACCCGGACGAGGGTCGTATGGTCGGCCATTACTGGCTACGGAATGCGGATTTAGCACCGACTCCTGAGCTGAAAGCCGCGATCACCGAGCCACTGAAAGCACTCAAGCAGTTTGCTGGAAAAGTCCACACCGGCGGAGTCCTCGCAGCGAATGGGAAGATGTTCAAAGAGGTGCTCCTCATTGGGATCGGTGGCTCGGCATTGGGGCCGCAACTTATTTCTCAGGCAATCGGGCAGAAGGTAAAGATGCCGATTTCGTTTTTCGACAACACCGACCCGCAGGGTATCGACAACACTCTCGCGACGCTGAAACTTGAGGAGACCCTCGTCCTCGTCATATCGAAATCCGGCGGAACCGCTGAGACACGCAATGGCATGTTGGAGGCGAAAGCTGCCTTTGATAAAGCCGGAATCGACTTCGGGAAACAGGCTGTAGCGGTAACTGGCGAAGGCTCCAAGCTGGACAAGTTCGCAACCGCGCAAGGCTTCATCGAGAAATTCCCTATGGATGACTGGGTCGGCGGACGGACTTCGGTTCTTTCCACTGTGGGTCTCGTTCCTGCCGCTCTCCAAGGTCTCGATATCGATAGCATGCTCGAAGGCGCAGCCACGATGGACAAAAAGACCCGCGTCGCAGATGCCGGGAAAAATGCAGCCATGCAGCTCGCTATCGCCTGGCACAAGGCGACGAACGGTAAGGGGGAGAAGGACATGGTCGTTCTGCCTTATAAGGACTCGCTCGTCCTTTTTTCCAAATATCTCCAGCAGCTCGTGATGGAATCGTTGGGCAAGGAGCACGATCTCGATGGCAACGTGGTCAACCAGGGCATCGCCGTTTACGGAAACAAAGGCTCCACCGACCAACACGCATACGTGCAGCAGCTGCGTGACGGAGTGAACAATTTCTTCGCGACCTTCATCGAAGTTCGGCATGGACGGAAGGGGAAATCCATCGAGGTCGAGCCGGGCAATACCAGCCAGGACTACCTCCAAGGCTTCCTTCGCGGCACCCGCTCCGCACTCTACGATAGCGGCCGAAAATCCGTGACTCTTTCGATCTACGAGGTGACTCCGTTCTCCCTCGGGATGCTGATCGCGCTCTTTGAGAGGACGGTTTCCTTCTATGCATCCCTCGTGAACATCAACGCCTACCACCAGCCGGGCGTGGAAGCAGGGAAAACGGCAGCAGCTAATTTCCTCGATCTTCTCGGGCATGTCCGCAGCCGTCTTGTTTCGGAAACGAAGAACGCGGAGCAGGTCGCATTCGAGGTCGATGGCGATCCGGAAGCGGTGTACCACTGCCTCGTCCACCTCGCCAACAACGGCGAGGCACAGATGTCCAACGGCAAGACGCCTGCGGATGATGAGTTCCAGCTTTGATTAGGGAAAGCCGCGTCTTCGACCGGCTTCACACCTTCTGGGAAACTTTTGGGTTTCAAGTTCCGCATTTCGGGATAATTTGCCGATGTGGCAACGATTGAAATTACCAAAAGCGCCGAGGAGAATCTCTGCAAACTTCTAGAAGAAAAAGCGGCTTCGCCTACGGCGGGGCTTCGGCTTGCCGTCCGCAAGGGCGGTTGTGCCGGCTGGCAGTATGAGATGAATGTTGCGGAGCCGGAAGATGGAGATGAAGTTATCGAGCAAGGCGGTGCACGGGTGATCGTGGCCGGCGATAGTTTGGAAAAACTCCAAGGCTGCGAGATTGATTTTTCCGATGACCTGACAGATGCAGGTTTCAAGATTCAGAACCCAAAAGCCCGCCGTGCCTGCGGTTGCGGGACGTCTTTCGAACCCGACGACGAACCGGAAGGAAGTGGTGCCGAAGACGGTGAAGTTTGCGGCACGGGAGGGGCTCAGTAGATCGTGGTGGCGAGAAACCGGAGAAAGAAGAGTAAGGAGGATGTGACCCAGCGGAGGCCAGCCTACTTCTGGTGGTTCCTCGCGAATCTGTTGGCGCTTTGTTTCGCGATGGTAAGTTGGGCGGTGTGCCTGCATGTTTTCGGAAATCCGGAGATCCCGCGGAACTATACCATCCTGAAAAAGCTAGGACGCCTTCCCGAGCTGAAGCGCTACACGGTGCTCGACGTACCGAATGGAAATGCTCTTTCGCCGGGAGAACTTTATGGAAAGTATTTCGGCCTGAAGGAGGATAAGCGCACGCGCCTGAACGCCCTGCTGATGCGCAACTACATGCGCAACTTCGAGAAAACCCTTCTTCTGATCTACGCGGAGGGCGAATACCAGGTCGCGGAGAGGAAAGCCCTTACCCGTAATGATTTCCTCTACCCCGGCTTTGCGATCCGCGCCCAGGCGATGGTCAAACCCGACGACTTCACCGAAGCGGTTGGTTTCCCCGTGGTCATCGAATACGTTTTCCCCACGGCTGATAAAACCGCGATGTCACGGTTCAGTATTGGCGACGTGCTCGAAGTGAATAAGAATCCGAACTGCGCGGCGGTGGTCCATGTTTCCAAAGTCGTGGTCGATGACGAACCCGCCCTCCAACTTACGGTCATCCCCATCGCCTACGGCCCCTACCGGGTGGGGGATGCGGAAAAGTTTTCCATCGAGCCTCCCACGGAACTGAGTCCCGCCGCTGCTCTTCCCATTTGGAAATAAAAAAAGAGGCTCCGTTTTACCGGAGCCCCTTTAACAAAAAAAATTACCCAGGAAATTTAATAGGCCTGCCTACGTATCCTGAAACAAAGCAGGAGGACGGAGGTGGCGGTGAGAAAGCTTGAGGAAACCTCGGGGACGACGGTTCCTTTGAAAGTGAGGTTGTCCACGGCGAAAGAAGTGGTGGAAATGATGTCGAACTTGGTGATGCTCGAGAGACCCGTTTGGCTGGCCGTGAGGAAGCTGGTGCGGTTCGCTGAAGCATTCCCGTATTGATGGAGGAGTTGAGCGTCTTGAGATCGGCTCCTGTCCATGTGAATGAAGTCTGGCCGTTCGCCGAGAGGCAAGTAGCGGCGAGAGCTGCGAATATCGCAGTGATGCTACGGACGATATTTGAGCGTGCATTTTCACGCGAATTGTTTTGGGGGGACATAATTTGGGGGGTGAGACGATGCTGTTATGTCGCAGCAAAGCCCGGGGGTGGGGTGATTGGTTGGGGGGCTGATTGTCAATGAATCCGGAAGATTGTCTTCAGTTCTTATGAAATAAAGGATTATTGAGGTGTAAAAAGTTAGATCTAACATTTATGGATATTCAGGAATGATAAAGCAACCTGCAAACTCCCACAAAAAAAGCACCCCCGCGAGTGACTGCGAGGGTGCCTGAAGTAGAATTCCGGATTGTTTACAGAGTCACCTTTTTCCCATCGTTCTGCGCTGACTCATAGATCGCGCAGATGAGAGCGACGGCCTTCCTTGCTTCTGCTGCATCGGTCTTGCAGAGTCGTCCCTCCGCTATGGATTGGACGACTTCTTCAAAGTTGCGTTGGTGCTGGTAGAAATTGATCGCGGAAGGATCGTTCGCTCCGAGACCGGCCTCCTGGCCTTTCATGAGGGAGGATTTGATTTCGGTATCCTCCGGTTTTTCTTCACGGAAGTCCCACGTCTCGAAAGACTCGTCTGCGAGGAATACGGAGCCGTCGGTTCCGGCGAGTTGGACGCGTGCCGGGTGACCGTCCTTGGACCAGGTGCAGGTTGAGCATTCAATCACTCCGAGAGCGCCGTTTTCAAACTCTATCGTCGCGACGATACTATCTTCCACTTCGATGCGTTCGTGCGCCTGGCAAGCTGTCACGGCCGTGACTGATTTCGCGGGGCCTGCAAGATAAAGAAGAGCGTCAACAGTGTGGACGGACTGGTTCATCAATGCGCCGCCACCGTCCAGGGCCCATGTCCCGCGCCAACCGGCGGAATCGTAGTAAGCTTGGTCGCGGAACCATTTCACGTAAGCGGATGCGGAGGTGAGTTTCCCGAAACGACCTTCGTCTGCTGCTTTCTTGAAGGCGTCCATGCCGGGGTGGAAACGGCGGTTGAGGACGGCGGAGAGGGTCTTGCCGTTTGCCTTGGCAGCATCCACGAGTTGGTCGATGCGCTCAGTGGTGATCTCAAGCGGTTTTTCGCAAATGACGTGCTTACCTGCGTTCAATGCCGCGAGTGCAGGGTCAAGGTGCGCGCCGGAAGGAGTGCCAATGGTAACGATTTGAAGCTCCGGATCCGCGAGGAACTCATTGATGTCCGAATAGGCCTTTCCACCGTATTCGGCAGCGAGTTTTTCAGCAGCCTCGGCACGGAGGTCGAAGACGGATTGGAGTTCTCCGCCTGTCATGGCGGCGATAGCTTTTGCGTGGAAGTGGCCGATCATGCCGGCGCCGATGATTCCGAATTTCATAGAAAAATGTATTTTAGTGGGTTCGTTCGGAGCTGTGATTCATGCCCCGCAAGGATGTTGGCGGAGAGGCGCATGCTTGCAAGGGCGGAAATCGGCTATGCCCTCGGAAATGAAAAATGCTTGAGTTCAAATATCACCCTAGGCGACCTGAAACCGTAGGATCTCGTCCAATACATCGGCTCGAAGGGGTTGCGTCCGAGCCTGAAAAACCACAGAACATCTCGTGCCTCAGTCCCTGTCGCGAACTCTGATCCACACGGTGTATTCCACGAAAGGCCGCCTTCCTTTCCTCCGCGATCCAGAATTCCGAGGCGAGACCCACGCCTATCTCGCAGGTTGCGCGAAAGCCCTAGTGTTCTGAAATCCTTAATCTAACGGATGGGTGAAGGAGATTTTTTGATAAGGAATTCAGGAATGCAGGAAAAGAATCTCCTATCCGTTCCTGCTTTCCTGCTTTCCTCATTTAACCTCTCTTTTCCATTTGATATGGATCGTGACTACCGGATCAAACCGTCAAATTAGGTTTTACTGATCACTAGCCTACCCTACCCGTTCGTATCGGGGGAACCGAGGATCACGTCCATCTTCTCACAACCCTGTCCCGAACGGTCACAGTGGCTGATTTCGTAAAAGAAACCAAAAGGAACACTACGCTTTGGGTGAAGGAAAAGACCGGCCACCAGGATTTTTCATGGCAGGCCGGTTACGGTTGCTTCTCCGTTTCCGAATGCTAGCTTCCTGTAGTGGCCAAGTATGTTGACGACCAGGAGGAACATCACCGCAAAAGTACATTTCAGGACGAATACAGGGAGCTTCTGAGGCTTCATGGCCAAAGCTAGGGCGTGTAATACGTCTGAGATTGATTCCGGGACGGACGCAACCCCGTTGGGGTCGGGAGTACCCAGGGTAGCCTCCGCCCTGCTCCGGCAACCCTGAGCTAAAATCCTTATCCCCGTTGGGGATGAAGAACCTATGCACTCCAGTTCAAAACTAATCCTGCCCACCACTTTCAGTGCCATTCCAGTTACACCCCTTCTTGGAGGGCGTGACGTCAAAACGTAAGCTGCGTGCTAGGAAGAGTGGGAAAAGGGAGCTCTATTCCAAATTGTTGTTACCTTTCACCCGGCCACCATGAAACATTCCCACGAAATGAAATCCTGCTGCGGTGGGCATTCCCACGAGGCTGATGTGAAGCCATCGAAAGCGCAGGAATTACCCTCGTGAAAGGTGATCTCTCCGGCATCACTAAAGCCATCCACCTCAGCCGCGCGACGATGAAAAATATCCGCCAATACCTCTTCTTCGCCTTCGTCTAGAACGCCGCCGGAGTCCCCGTCGCTGCAGGTATCCTCTATCCCTTCCTGGGAATTCTCCTCAGTCCGATGATCGCCGGGGCGGCGATGAGCTTTTCATCGGTGTCAGTGATTTTGAATGCGCTGCGGTTGAGGACTAAGGAGATTTGAGGATCTTCAATAGGTCTGTGAGGTTAGTTGCAGTGATGCCCGCGTCGAGTGGGAAGCTGTTTTCGCCGGGGTGGACGACGTAGAGGTGGTCGAGGCGGAGGTCTTCTATTGCGACGCACATGGATTTTGTGGTGGAGGGACGTTCGGAGTATTTGAATTCGAACCCTATGCGCTTGCCTTGGTGGAAGACGAGGAGGTCGAGTTTCGCCCCGCTGTGGGTGGACCAGAAGTATACGTCCCGATCCGTGGTGATGGAGAGGATTTGTTCTACGCAAAAACCTTCCCATAAGGCACCGAGCTTCGGGTGGGTTTCATTATCCTTGAATTCCTAAAGTTGGACTTTAGGAGTTCAAGGATAAGCTGGAAAAGAGTTCACGTAGGTGTGTAACTGGCTCGGCTGGATGCGCGGCGGAAATGGTAATTCGCAGACGTGCGGTTCCTTTGGGGACGGTGGGGAAGCGGATGGCGGGGATGAGGTAGCCTTTTTCTGCGAGGGTGGCGGAGGCGACGAGGGCGGCTTCGTTGGTACCGAGGATTTCCGGGACGATGGGGCTGGGGTGGCCAGGGCGGAGGAGAGCGGTATTGGAAACCAGTTTTTCGCGGAGGACTTTTCCTTCGGGGGAGCGGACGAGATCAAAGGCTGCGAGGGCGGCGTGGGCGAGGGCTGGGGGAGGCGCAGTGCTATATATAAAAGGCCGGGCGCGGTTTGCGATGAGAGCTATCCAATCGCGGCTGGCGGCTAGGTAACCTCCGGATAGCCCGAGGGCTTTGCTGAGGGTGCCCATTTGGAAGGCGATTCTTTCTTGGAGGCCGAGTTGCTCGGCGAGACCCATTCCTGTGGTGCCTAGGACGCCGGTTGCGTGAGCCTCGTCTAGGAACAGGTCGGCGGAATTTTTTTCACAGGCGCTAACAATTTGGGGGAGCGGGCAGAGATCGCCGTCCATGGAGAAGATGGATTCTGTGACGACGAGAATGCGCGAGTGCGGGTTGACGGAGCGGATTTTTGAGAGGGTGCTGGCGAGTTTTTCGACATCGTTGTGTGGAAAGACGCGGAGAGTAGCATCGGAGATGCGGGCGGCATCGATGAGGCAGGCGTGGGCGAGGCGGTCGAGGATGACGAAATCGCCTTTCCCAGCGATGACGGGGATGGCGGAAAGGGCGGTGGTGTAGCCGGAGGAAAAGGTGAGGGCTGCCTCGGCGTGTTTCGCGGCGGCGATGGTTTCCTCTAGTAAGAGGTGGGGAGGGTGAGTGCCAGTCACAAGGCGGGAGGCTGTGGAACCGGTTCCGTATTTCGCGATGCCGTCAGTGAAGGCAGAGGCGATTGCGGGGTGGCTTGCCAGGCCGAGGTAATCGTTGGAGGCGAAGTTCCACATTTCTCGTCCGTCGCGAACGATTCGGAGCGGGGATGGGGTTTCTCCGGGCACGAGCGTGCGGAGGAGGTTTTGGTTTGAGAGTGCCTCCAGTTGTTGGCGGGGGGACATGAAGAGGAGGGGGGAGAGGGAGATTGGAGATTGGAGATTGGAG
>CAJJBR010000015.1 GCA_905182475.1 Akkermansiaceae bacterium
GGTGACACGTTACTCCTTAAACTTCCAGCAATCGATATTCCTGGCGCCAAACCCTCCGAACCCTCCGAACCCTCCGAACCCTCCGAACCCTCCGAACCCACGCCCTTAATTGAAGCCAAAGAACCCGGATTGGAAGTGCTTGTCGAATCGATCCGCAAGGGCACGGGAAAACTCGATCCTGAGAAGATCAAATTGAGAGCCAGTTTCCCGGCAAAACCTCTTGCTAACCCTCCGGCAGGCTGGATCATGGAAAAATCCAAAGATGCACCTACCCTCTTGCGTGAGGTGGAGATTCAACCCGGCACGGTGATCTCCCTCGACATCAAACCCCACGTTCTCATTCCTAATGCGGACGGCGCAAGCATCTTTGCAGTAACAGAACCGGGATTCGATCCTCTTAGCGGTTACCGCCAAGAACAAACTGTCAGCGCGATTCTCGCAAAGTCCGTAGTCCAACTGGATGAAGACGCAAAGCAACTCGGCACCGCGCTCTCCGAACTAAACCGAATCCTCTCCTCCCTCCCGAACCCGGAACCCAAGGCAGTGCCTGTAAAAGAGGAGGTAGAGCAATGAACCCGATGCCTCCAACCGTTTGCGGAACTTTACTCGCCGCCATGATGGCCGCAGGTATCAGTCATTACTGGTCAGTGGAAAGTTTCGTCACCAACTATCCGACCACTCCGGCGGTTCGCTTGGTAACTGTGGATTCTATCCCTCCAGCATCCATTACTCCACTCAAACAGCAGAATACTACTGCCAACCCGGCAGAACTTACGAACTCGTCGGTTCGTCCTGAGGATCCGAACAGTAAAGAGTTTTTCGAAAACCTGATCCAAGAATTACGGAACCTTCGCAACGAAAATCGGGCGCTCACCAATCAAGTCGCGGAAACCAACCGGGACGCGATGAAGATGCAGTTCCAAATCGACACCCACGCCGAATCCTTCCGTCCGCTTCAAGTTTCCGAGGAGCGCAACGATACTTCCTATGGAATGGATCAGAATTTCCCTAGAGTATTACCGCCACGTGCGGAACCGGTTTACCCTTTTAACGAGTAGCCTAGCCGCTCACCTTTCTAGTAGACGCACCAGCACACTGCGTTTGAATAGGCTGAATCCCTGAAACGTCATAAGGCCATCATGCGATCATTCTTCGTTCTCTTTCTAACCACGACATGTCTCGTGGCTGCCACCGCTTGGAAGGCGGAACTCACTTCTACAAAGCCTGGTCTTCATCCCTCTATTTCACCATCCAAGCTGGATTTCTCACTGAGCTGGAAAGGTATGGTTAAGGCAGGAACCCTTAGAATCGAATTCGCACCGGCCGGAGTAAACAAGCCGGGATCCTTTGTCACAAAGTCCTCTGCCTCAAGCCAAGGTGCCGCTGCCGTCCTTTTCCCCTACAAACACAGCTACTGGTCCGAAATCCACCCTACCACACTTGCTGCAAAATTTTTCAACGCCACCGAGGACGACGCCAAGGAGTCGGTCGTGACCACCAACCGCTACGACTCCGGGAGCGTGGCGGCGAAAGAAGTCACCACCAATCTAATGGGAGGCGCAGTTGCTACAGAAGCATACAAGTTCCCCTTCGACTCCGCTAACGACCTATTTCCCGCCATCCTTTTCATCCGCAGTCAGAAGCTGGACGTAGGAGAAGAATACACTCTCCTCCTCCTTCCATTCAAGAGTCCCTATTTGCTGAAAGTCCGAGTAGATGCCAAAGAGAAGCACCTTGGACAGGACACGATACGGATGAGCTTCGCCATGCGGAAAATCGACCGAAATACCCACGAACTAACGCCCTACAAGAAGCTCAAAAAACCGGTCACTCTCTGGTTGAGCGATGACGCGGATCGGGTGATATTAGAACTTCGCGCAGCGGTTTACATCGGCGATGTCAGGGCTGTTCTCACAGGCTTCACAAAACATCTATGAGCGATACCATCGTCAACAGTGCCGAGGAAATGATGGAATTTGGCCGTGAATACGCAGCCAAAGCCAAGCCCAACAGCGTGTTCGGTCTTGTCGGCACACTGGGCACGGGTAAGACCCATTGGACAAAAGGTTTCGTGGGGTCAACTAATCCCGATGCAGTCGTCTCAAGTCCAACTTTCGCGATTGTAAATGAATACCGGGGCGAACTGCATACCGTTTTCCACTTCGATTTCTACCGATTGAAATCGGCAGATGAATTGGTCGCGCTCGGATGGGACGAATATCTCGACGAAGGAGCCATCACTATCTGCGAATGGGCTGATCTCTTCCCGGAGCTCATGCCGGATCACACAATATGGCTAGAAATCAGTCATATGTCCGACGGATCGCGTAAAATCGCGAACATTAAAAAACCAACTGCTCCTACAGCAGCTAATCAGTAGCCTAACGGGTTCGACGCCGTTGTAATCAAGCTCCTGGCCGTATTCTGTGCGGTTCTAACGGCCGCCATAGGCAGGCCGCAGGAACTAAAAAGTCCGCTAATTGTCAGAAGCACGCCAAGTTTCAAAAGGTTTTTCATCGAGACGAGTGTTGCAAACAAGCGAATGCCGTCAAGAAAAGGTTTCATCCAAGCAACCACCAGAAAGCCACTCCTAGTGTTCTGAAAACCTTAATCTGACGGATGGGCGAAGGCAATTTTTCCAAGAGCAAGGAGCAAGGAGCAAGGAGCGAGGAGCGAGTGCATCGAGATTCACGACTCGACGCGCAACGCAGCTATTGGGAAAAAGCGTCGAGCTTTCTGACCCTCCGCGATCATCGGAAGCCTTTTTCTCAAGACCTTTAAAATCCCCATCCGTCAGATTAAGGTTTTCAGGGCACTAGAACCGTGAGGACGGCAATTAGCAATCCGCATACCCATGCCACGTAACGCCGAGAATATTTATCGAAGCTCGACTCACCAACGACACTTGAATCTCGGTGATCGGAATCAGCCTGCCAAATGACCTAGATCAAATGAATGAGCCCTTCGATCATTGTCCGATTCCCTTACGAGGCCATTGGCAAAGCTCAATCAGCCGAAGATCGATGTAACCGGTTTCGCACTAGCCGCCTCGGGGCCAGAGATTCGGAACGGGCGCTTGCTTGGCGACATCAGGACGAGGTCGTGGGGCAAGCCGAGGGCATGGGCGATGGTCGCGTTGAAGTCTGGGATACTCACCTTGTCTTTCTTTACCTTCCCTCCGGTGGAATCGGTTTTCCCGTATTTCATTCCGCCTTTGATCCCGCCGCCAGCAAGTACGCAACTGAATGCGCTCGGGTGGTGGTCGCGACCATCGCCATGTTCGGTCTTGATTTCGGGAGTCCGTCCGAACTCGGTTGCAACAACAACGAGGGTATCTTTCAGCTTCCCGCGTTTTTCCAAATCGATGAGCAGTGCCGAGTAGGCTTGGTCAAACTCCTTACAGCGTCCTTCGACAGCCGTGAAGTTATCATAGTGCGTGTCCCATCCGCCGAGTTGGACTTCAACGAAGCGGATATCGTGTTCTACAAGACGGCGTGCGAGTAGACATCCCTGTGCGAAATTTCCGCTACCATACAGTTCACGGGTCTCGCGGTCTTCCTCGCCGATATTAAAGGCTTTGAGATCCTTGGAATTCATCAACGCGATCGCCTCTTTGTAAAGTTCCTCATAGGCTTTGACATCCGTATTTGGAAAGCGTTCATGGAACTGGCCATTCAACCTGTCAGCCAAGGAAAGGCGGCGAGAAAAATCCTCTTGGGAAACAGCTCCCGAACGCTTCGAATCCTGGAGACCTTGGTTTGGACGGCCGATCGGCGCAGCGGAGTATTTCGCGCCGAAGAAACCGCCACTTGTAAGATCCGGAGAAGTGTTTATCGCAACGAACCCAGGAAGATCCTTGTGGATACGACCTCCAAGTTTCAATACCCAGGAACCGAGAGCCGGATGCTTCACCGTGCCACGCGGCGCGTAGCTCGTGTGCATGATATAGCTGCCCTGCTCGTGCGCACCTTGGGTGGAATTGACAGAGTTAATAATGCACATCTTGTCGGTGACCTGCGCCGTCTTTGGAAGAAAACCACTGATCTCTACTCCGGCAGTTCCAGTGATGGTTTCCGTAGGCCCCATTACCTCTTTCTTCTTCGGCTTGGGATCGAAGGTATCGAGATGGCTCATACCACCCGCCATAAACAGGTAGATCACGTGCTTTGCTTTTGCTCCTTTTGCAGCGCCTTCAGCAGCCGCGCTGGCGATGGATGGCCCCAGCATTGGGAATAAATGAACACCGAGGTAAGCGCGTGCAGCGTTCTGCATGAACTGGCGGCGTGTCGGCTCGTCGGCTTTGTTAAGAATGTTTTTCATCGTAGTTTTTGTTAATTTTTTGGACTCCTCGTCTTATTGGAGGAAGAGGAATTCCGAGGACATGACGAGAGCTGCTACAATATTTCGGTAGCCTTCCTCTCCTTGGGCGGCGACCTCTTCCTTCATCCAACCCATTTCCTTGTTGCTGGGAGGCCGGTTGAGAATCGCAACATAAAGGCGGCGGATCTTTTCCGATTCTGAGCTGGCTCCTTCCAAGCTCTTGTAAATGTGTGCGCCGTAGTTACTAACAAGCTGGCGCTGCACGTAACCGTTCATCATGGATAGAACCTGGCCTACGTTCGGCTCAAGGCTAGCTCCCTCGACCACTTCACGATCGGATGCTCCGAAGAGGTAGAGGAAATGTTCGCGCGGTGCCGGCGATGGCAGCTCGGAAGCTCGGACGGGGGCGTCACGTCCGTATTTTTTCACGGACATCATACCCATCGACATGGATTCACCGCCTTTGAGATCCGCTCCTCCGTTTTTCATGGTAGCCATGAATGTCTTGAAGTAATTCCGGACTTCGGACTCAGACTCCAGAGCCAGCACTTCCTTCGACAATTGAACCATGTCCATTTTTCCAACGAGAACAGGCTTATTACCTACGTAGATGCGGTTGTCCGCCGTGCGGTTTTGATTCTTATCAGGATCTCCTCTGGAGAGTGTGATCAGAGAGTCCCAGATTTGCTCGGCAGAGAGGCGTTCGATTTTCCGTCCGTGGAAATCATCACCACCTACCAAGGTCGATGGATTTGGGTTGGTCGCGAACTGGAAAGTCTTGGTTAGCAAAAGCACTTGCTGGAATGCACGGAGATCGTAGCCCAGATCATGCATCAGGCGAGCGAGGTAGCTCATCAGCGCGGGGTACACGGTCTCGGACGACTCAATGTATTCATCCACAGGTTCGTAAATACCCTTGCCCATGATCCTCTCCCACATCCGATTCGCGATCGTTCCGGGAAACTGTTCGCCGGTTTTGGTAACAACCCATTCCGCCAATTCCGCCCTTCCGTCGACATCGTCCTTGCGATCGGACATACGAACCGATTTTCCGAATGGAGTTTTCGCCCCTATCAATTCGCCAGGACTCCCGTCGCGATACTGGTAGTCGGATGGAAGTTTAATACGACCCTTACCGCCACCTGAAAGAGACATCCCGTAAATCTTGTCCCAAAAAAGCTGGGCAACCCGATATTCCAAACCACGCTCCTTTCGACCCTCCCGGGTTTCCCTCCAGAGCTTCGTCATGTATTTTTTGTTCTGTTCATATTGCCCGTTGGTAAAGGCGGCGAGATGGTAAAAATCCATGCGCTCGGTTTCTCCGAAAGGGTCGTCGTGGCACTGCGCACACTCCATACGTGAACCGAGAAAAACCCGAAGCGTGTTTGCCAGATTGTCCAACGGCATACCGCGGTCGATCGTGTAGTAACCTACGGACGCCGTTTTCGGATCCCAGCCGCTCCCAGAGCTGTTGAGTAGACTGGTAACAAACTCATCCCAAGGCATGTTGTCATCTATAGCTTTTCGGATCCAGTTCCGGTAAGGCTCGTTGTTTGCCTGGCTGCCTGGCCTCCCATCACGTAGGCGGAGTAGGTCAAAGGCCCAGTTTGTCATGTGGCTCGTGTAGCCTTTCGCATTCATCAAGTAGCTGACGAGGTCAGAACGCTTCGACTCATCCTCAATTTCTAGGAAAGCAAGCGCCTCCTCTGCAGTAGGAATCCTTCCAATTGAAACCAGAAAAGCACGGCGCATGAACGTTGCATCATTCGTCACCGCAGGCACAGGCAGTTTCTTACGCTTATAAAAGGATGCGATATGGGTGTCTATCTGGAAAGCTGCCTTTGTCAGATAGGCTGGATCGTCTCCAAGCTTTTGCTCGTCTCTGGCCTGTCCTAAAACCGGAAATTCGGTTGCCAGTAGTGCAATGGTAATAAATACGGTTTTCATGAGTTCGTGATACTTTGGGAACCTTACGTGCCCTTAGAGTCGGGTCAATCAATCAGTTCTCGGCGAAATAACTGCCGGCACTTAGCAACCAAAGCGACTCGCTCTAAAAGTAGCTCCCAAGTTACTCACAAACGCCTTCTTTCAATTGAAAGCAGTCCGGCCCGGATGATCATTCCTCAAAATTAGCCGAATTCAGGATAATTCCGTGAATTTTGAATCACTTGCGAACCTATCGAAGTAATCATTATAAAAAGTCACAATTATCTTATTATAAATAAGTTACAACCCTTCCGCCAATCCATTCACAGATTCCTCCTATGGACAATTCACGAATCGATCAAACATCTCTGCAAGATCTCTTCAATCTTACGAAATCCGGAAAATCGATCGAATCATTTCCACCCCGAGCAAAACTGACGCTTTACCCAAGTTGTTCACATGTCCAGGAAAGCCTTAGCTCATCGCTTTTTCCATCAGGCTGTTCATGCGCGTGATGGTCTCGCGGGCGTCATCGAGAAGTCCTGCAGAAATCAGGGCGTTGTCCAAAAGTTGGGCGGCGACGAGTTTCGCGACATCCGGCTGGCTCTCGCGAACTTCTGAAAGCTTCTTCACGAGAGGGTGACGCGGGTTGATCTCCAGCTCCACTTTCACCACGTCTT
Organism: Akkermansiaceae bacterium; assembly: GCA_905182475.1. GTDB lineage: Bacteria > Verrucomicrobiota > Verrucomicrobiia > Verrucomicrobiales > Akkermansiaceae > Luteolibacter. The sequence continues at coordinate 6,927 of CAJJBR010000015.1, forward strand.
TGAAATTCTCGTCCATCGCCTTCATCATCTGGCGCACCTGAGGGCTCATCCCGTCTTCCGGCACCAGTGCGATCACCGGGCTATTCACCAGGCGTTTGCCGCTGGAGACTTTCGTCACGCCGTCGCCGAGTTCAGTCTGCAGAAACTCGCAAAGGACGGTCACATCTTCCTCTGAAAGTGCGTCACCGTCCGAATCCAGATCTTCCAGCTCGGCTCCTGCGTGGCGGATTGAAACGAGCTTCTTGCCGTCGAACTCACCAAGTGAATCCACCACGTATTCGTCCACAGCATCCATGAAGTAGATCACTTCAAGCCCGCGAGCCTTGAACGCCTCCACATAGGGTCCACTTTCGATCTGGTCGCGGTTCTGGCCTACTAGATAATAAATTTTGTCCTGACCGTCCTTCGTCCGCCCGGCGTAGTCTGTGAGGCTGCACACTTCGCCAGCGTCAGTCATGGAGCTTTCAAAGCGCAACAACTTCGCGAGCGCGTCCTTGTTTGCAAAATCCGTTGCGATCCCCTCTTTGAAGAAACGCTCGAAAGCCGCGTAAAACTTGCGGTATTTCTCCGGATCCGAGTTCGCCTCTTTTTCGAACATTTTAATGATTCGCTTGGAGATCACCGCGTTGAGCTTTTGGACAAGAGCACTGTCCTGCATCGTCTCACGAGAAATATTCAGCGGAAGGTCAGCACTATCAACCACACCTTTCACGAAGCGCAACCACTCCGGCAGAAGGCCTTTCGGTTCGGCATCGATCAACACCTTTTTACAGTAGAGGGCGACTCCGCCATCAACTTTCCCGAAACCAATTTTCTCCGGATTTTCACTTGGGGCGAAAATTAGGGAGTTGATCGCAATCGGCGCATCTGCCGCGAAGTGCAGGCGGTACGCGGGCTCATCGAAGCCCTTGCAGGCGAACTGGTAGAACGCCTTGTATTCCTCCTCGGAGACTGCGGACTTGTTCTTCAGCCACAGAGCCTCCACTTCATTGACACGTTTCCCATCCAGCATGATAGGGAAACCGACGAAATTACTGTAGCGTTCGATCAGGGACTTCACCTTGAACTCCTCCGCAAAATCCTCGCTCGCCTCGTTCAGGTGCAACACGATTTTTGCGCCACGCGGAAGTTCATCAACCTCCTCGATTTCGTAGCCGGTCTTTCCATCGCTCTCCCATCGGAGGTTCTGAGCACCCTCTTTCCAAGATCGACTGAACACCTCAACCTTGTCCGCGACCATGAACGCCGAATAAAACCCGACCCCGAACTGGCCGATCAGACCCGCCGGGCTTCCGCCGCCTTCCTTCATCTGCTCAAGGAAAGCCTTCGTGCCAGAGTGAGCGATCGTACCCAAGTTCTCCACCAACTCGTCATGAGTCATCCCCACCCCACGGTCGGTGAGCGTGACGGTCTTCGCTTCCTTATCCATCTCGAGGGTGATCTGCAGATCATCCCCCGCGTCCTTGAAATTCTTCTCCGTCCCCTCGAGGTGGCGCACCTTCTCCATCGAGTCGGATGCGTTGGAAATCAGCTCCCGAAGGAAAATATCCTTGTCCGTGTAAAGCGAGTGAACCACCAGGTCCAGAAGCTGTTGGATTTCGGCCTGGAAGACGTGTTTTTCAGTAGTAGATGCGCTCATATGGTTGGGAAAAATAGTTGGAACTGAAGTAGCCCATCCCCCGCCCCCTTGTCAAAAAATATCCGCGCGTATCGTAGCTGCTGCGTCCCGCAGCAGGCCGTGTAAACGGCGTCCCGCCGTGACTCTTCCTTCGTCCGCTGCGGCGGATTAAATTTTGAGATTTGTAACTTCTTCTAGCAGCGGCACATCCGCCTCCGCCCACTCCAGTCCCTCCAACTCTGCGACTTCACACCACCGGATCTCCTCATGCTCCAGCACCACCGGCTCCCCTTCGGAAATTAGGCACCAATACCCCGCCAACCGAATCGAAACCACCCCATCCGCCCATTCCACCACCGTCTCCAGCATTTCACCCACGGCCACGGAAACGCCTAATTCTTCCTTCAACTCTCGCGCCAGCGCAGCTTCCGGAGTTTCCCCCTCATCCACCTTCCCTCCCGGAAACTCCCATAAGCCTGCCAGATGCCGCCCCTCCCCCCGTCGGCAAGCCAGCACCTTGCCTTCCGAATTTGTAATCACTCCGCAAACCACATCCTTCATACCCAAGCTTATTTCATCGAAGCCCTACGCATACAGAATATTTCTTCTGCAGCTGACGTGGCATAAGGAGTTACTGCGTCTCTGCGGCCAGAGGAAGAGTCTTCGGCTAAGGACTGCGACGCCCCTACTCCTCAGTTATTATACGGATTCTGCTGCTCGCCGCGACCGGAGCGGGATTTGGCTTCGATTTTATCCTCTTTCTTCTGCGGCGAGGCCACTAGGCTTTCATCGATCGTATCCCCCCAGTGCTGGAGGAAGAATTTTTTCTCGGTGGTGAGGAATTTATCGGACCGACCAAGGATGGGACGCAGGCTGGTGGAGAGCTGTAGAGTGACCAGCAGGAAAATGGAAACCCAGATCATCAGCGGGGCACTTTGGGTCGCTCCCGTTTCGCGAAGTGCGGTGCGGAGGAATTTGTAGCCGAAGGCCAGCGCGACCAACCAAGCGGCAATGGCAAGAAATCCCATGAATCCGAAAGAGGCGGTGCCTTGCGCAAAAATCCAGAGAGCGGGAGCGAAGCCAAGGAGCAACAACCCGGCGAGAGCGAGCATCCCGGCAAGAAGGCCACCCATCTTCGCAGCGGAAGCACTGGAACCCGCAATACTGGAGAAGATGTAGAGACTAGGAAAACAAATGAGTCCGGCGAAGAGCATTCCCCCAACTAGTTTCACTGGAGCAGCCCAGAGCTGGTCGCCGTAGGCAAAAGTCCCGAGAACGAAGCCGAAGACCAAGATGGAGATCACCGCAATAATCCCAAATCCGGTGAGCGCTGAACGTCCTTCGGTGACCTTGTGCCGCGCGAGTTCCGCCGGCCTCCTTAGCAGGGCTTCGAATAGCTCGCGGATGCCGAGATTTTCCGGAAGGGGCTCTTGGATCGTTGGGTGCGGCGGCGGGCTGGCCGATGGTGTTGTCTCTGCTTCGTTGTTGTCGTTCATGGTTTGCGTTTCTTTCGTTCGGTTCTGATTTGGTAAATGAAAATAAGTATGAGTGCCCCGCCCCCAACGATCCCGACCAGCCCTTGGATCGGTATCCCGCCGAATATCCTTTCCAGCGAGCCCCAAACGGCTTCGATGAAACTGCCTTTCATCGGATCATCTCGCAGGAAGGCCACTTCCAATCGGGGCGATCCGAAAAACGGCCTGAGAATCCAGGAAAACTGCATCCCGAGAAAAGCATTACCCGCGATCCATGCGGCAAGGGTCGAGCGGGCGACGGTGCGGGAACTGCTGTAAGACTCCAGAAGTTTACCGAGCCGAACCACACCGATCAGTCCCGCCATCGCGATCATGAAGGTATGGGTGAGGAGATAAGCGGAGTGGGCGGAGGCGGCTTGGGGTGAGTCTGCAGAAGGAACGTTTATCGCTAGGAAAAAAGTAACCGGAGCCACCGCACCAAGAATCAACGCGGAGATCGAGAAAGCACTGAGTAGGGCGTGGAGCGATTGGCGAAAGCCAAGACCGCTACCGAGCAGGATTCCCAGCAAACCGTTGAGCAGCCCATTGCACCCGAGAGTCAGAGCGATGAGCAAGGGCATCTTCATCGCGACGAAAATACCCATCACAGGAGAGCGCCAGTAGCCGACCGTGAATCCATAAAGAGCGAAGCCAATTACCGTCACCATCGCCCCACGTCCCATCTCCTTTGTGGAAGGAGCAGCCAAAGTGTCAGCGGTTGGTGAGAGCAGGTCTTGCATCGGATATCCCGAGTGCAGCCCCCCCGTGTGATCGTTTTATGAAGGGTTTGTGAAGAATTCAAGAATCCGTGAAATCAGAAGAATCCGATCCGTGTTTATCCGCGTTCATTAGACGAAATTATTGATTATCAAGTTCGACTATGTCCGCTGCGCTTCGATTCTGAATAAAAGCACAACCCGAGACTAGTGCTGCGAATTTCTTAAAATGAGTGGTGGGCGAAGGCGATTTTTTCCGGGAACAAGGCGCAACGAAGGAGTGATGCGAGCATCAGGACTGAGGCGCAACGCGGTTCCCGGGAAAAAGCTCCGAGCTTCCCTGGCTACGACTAACGGGAGCATTTTTCTAAACCTCAAAAAACACCCAACGCTCATTTTAAGGGATTCGTGGCACTAGTGGCCTGCCAGACCACTAGGACACTGGAATCGCCAACACCGCCCGTGTTCCTCCACCTTCCTCATCACCAATAGAAATCTTCCCCTGATGGAGGTCCGCAGCCTCCTTCACGAGCGTCAAACCAAGACCGGTGCCTTTCCTCCCTGCGCGGAGATGCCTCAGCGAGAAAAACCTCTCGAAGATTTTCTCCCTAGCGTATTCCGGGATACCTGGCCCCTGGTCGGTCACCACAACCTTGTGGTAGCCGTCCTCCGTTTCCAGAGTCACGCTAACCTCCCCGCCCTTCGGAGAAAAATCGATCGCGTTCTCAAGCAGGTTAGTCACAGCCGCACGCAGTATAAACGAATCCCCGTGCACATTCATCGAGTCTTCACCGGCTTGCATCGACAAGCCAATCCCTGCCAGATCCGCTATCGCCTTCGCATTCCCAATAGCGCGCTCCACAACCTCCCGCAGATCGATGGTATCCACTCTTTCCAGTTTCGTTTTCCCCTCCAGAGAGGAAAGTTCATGAAGTCGGGTTAGCAAGCGATCGGCACGAATCGTCTCCGCCCGAATATTGTCGAGAAAACGCCTCCTGTCCGCGTCTCCCATCGTTTCAAAATCCTCCTCCAGAAGCTCGGCGGCACCGCGTATCCCAGCGAGCGGACTCTTCATTTCATGGGTCAGGGTCTGGACATAACGCTCCGCAAACTGCCGACCTTCCAACGACTCCCGCATCGACTCCAGCGCACGCGCCAAGGTATTCACCTCCTTGCCCAACCCCAGATGCGGCAGCGGCTTACGCTTTCCCTGCTCAATGTCTCGGGCGTATTCCGTAAGCCTACTGATCGGTCGGTATTGCCAGACAAACACGACACCAACGCAGAAAAGTATCCCACCACCCACTAGCCCGGTGCCCCACCAGATTTCCGAAACCCTGCGCCGGATGATGGGAAAGACATCGGCCTGTGGCTTGTATGCAGTCAGAACTCCCAGAGGCGCGTCCAATTCTCCGATCAATGCTGCGACGTGAAGGACGGAACTTCTGTCATCGTCTTCATCCAGCCTGCTACTACGCGCACCGTATTTCCCTTTCAAGGAAAGGGAGACATCACGTTTCTCAGAAAAATCCTCCCCCATCCTCTCTGGATAACCCGAATCGAAGAGCACGATTCCCTCGACATCCGTCACATAAATATCCATCCCAACCTCTTCTTTAAGATGGCTGTAGATCGAGGCTTTAATCGTTTTCCGCTGCGCAGCTGCCATCGTCTCACGGAAAACCTCTGGGTCGAAATCACCATCTTGAAACTCCTTTTCAGCGAAGGCCGCGAGTATGTTCGCCATATCGACCATCGCCTCTTCGGTCGCTTGGAAAAGCTGCGGCTCCACATCGGCAAGCTGTTTCCTCACCAGCAGGTTGAATCCCGCAGCAATAATGAGGGCGATGATCGCAAGTGTGATCCGGGTCAGGCGCATGGTTCAATCGTTCTCTGGTGAATACGCGTAGCCCAATCCCCGCCGCGTGGTGATCATTTCCTCGGCACCTGGACGCGCGGCGCGAAGCTTCGCACGCAGGCTTTTCACATGGGCGTCAACCGTCCGATCTGTCACTGCGCCAGGATCGTCCCATGCATGATCCAGTAGTTGGTCTCGGGAAAAGACTTGCCCAGGGTATTTTAAGAAAACCGCTGCGAGCTTGAACTCATGGGCGGTGAGATCGAGAGATTTCCCATCACACACGACCCTTTTTGTTGAGTCGTCAATCGTCAGACCTTTCGATTCAACAGGTTGCGCTTGCACTGCGGAAGTCCTCCGCAAGATCGCACGGACGCGGGCCGCGACTTCGCGTGGCGAGAACGGTTTCGTCACGTAATCATCCCCGCCAATTTCCAGCCCCAGAACCCGATCCAATTCGCCATCGCGGGCGGTAAGGAAAATGATGGGAAGCTGATACTTCTCACGAATTTTTCGACAGACATCGAAGCCGGTCATATCTGGGAGCCCAACATCGAGGATCACTAGGTCATAAGATGATTTTTCCAGCAACCCAAGCCCATCCCCTCCAGTCAGTGCATGGCTCACCTGATGGCATTCGCTTTCCAAAACATAAACCAGTGTATCGGCAATAGCGGGTTCGTCCTCGACAAGAAGTATGCGTGGCATGGGGTATCCTTGAGAAATTTCCCTATTGGGTCGAACAAAGAAATCGGAAATAGATTTCCTCGACGGAACGCGGACTTTAGTCCGCCTGGTCATGCGCGGCGGACTAAAGTCCGCGTTCCGATTCGCCTTCTTCCAGCTCAGGTGCTTTTGGAAGTTTTTCTACCTCTTCGAGGAGGTTGACAATTTCAACGCCACGAATGGCGGAGTTATCGTGGCGGAAGCTGAGGACGGGAGTGGATTTCAGGACAACACGCTTCATAACCGCTTTCTGGATCGATCCGTGAGCGCGATTGAGCTTGTCGATGACTGTATCGGCAGAGCCGCCGATGACGCTGATGAAGACTTTTCCCTCTTTCAAATCCTGGGTCACATCGACGGAGCTGACCGTCACCATCCTGCCATTCCATTCGTAATCATGCTGGATCACCGTGGAAACTTCACGGCGAAGCAGTTCGTTCACTCTGTCGATGCGGCGGCTCACAACGTTTGCGCGACTTTGTCGAGGGTATAGCACTCAATGATATCGCCTTCTTCGTAATCGCTGAATTCGCCGAGGCGGATACCACATTCGAAGTTCGTGCGGACTTCCTCGACCTCTTCGTGGAAGCGGCGGAGGGTGGACATCTTGCCATCGAAGACGGGAACGCCACCGCGGACGACGCGGGCGTGAGCCTTGCGGTGGATCTTGCCATCGGTGACGAAGGAACCGGCGGCCTTGCCTTTGTTGACCTTAAATACCTGGCGGCACTCGGCGTGACCGATAACAGTCTCGCGGGTGAGAGGCTCAAGGAGACCTAGCATGGCTTCGCGAACCTGATCGATGAGTTCGTAAACGATGGAGTAGAGTTTGATCTCAACCACTGCGGCCTTGGCAGCCTTTACGGCTTTTGCTTCCACCTTCACGTTGAAGCCCAAGACGACGGCATTGGACGATGCGGCATATGCGATATCCGATTCGGTGATCGGGCCTGCGGCGGCGGTGATGAACTGGCAATCGACTTTCTCAGATTTGATGTCGAGGATGGCCTTCTTGATTGCTTCCACAGAGCCTTGGACGTCGCACTTGAGGATGATCTTGAGCTGATTCTTGCCACCGCCTTCGTTGACCATGGAGAAAAGATCCTGCATGCGGTTACGGTGCTGTGGCGCGAGCTTCTTGAGACGGAGCTCGTCCTGGCGCTCGGTTGCGAGAGATTTCGCTTCGCGCTGGCTCTTCATTTCCGTGAGGTGGTCACCTACGTGAGGAAGTTCCTCAAAGCCGATTACTTCGACAGGCATTCCTGGAAGGGCAATTTTGATATTTTCCCCGAGGTCATTGATAAGGGAGCGAACTTTTCCGGAGAACGGGCCGCAGATGAACGGAGTTCCGATTTTAAGAGTGCCTGACTCGACGATGACGGTAGCAGTCGTGCCACGGCCAGGAACAACGCGCGCTTCAATGACTTGGGCGCGAGTGGTTGCTTTGGGGTTCGCACGGAGTTCGAGAACTTCGGCTTGGAGAACAACGAGTTCGAGGAGAGCATCCATGCCCTCGCCTTTAAGCGCGGAAATGGCGGCGAATTCAGTATCGCCACCGTAGTCGGTGGTCTGGAGGCCGTTTTCCGCGAGTTGGCTTTTCACCCTTTCCACGTTGGCTGCCTGCAAGTCGCACTTGTTGATTGCGACAATAATAGTTTTACCCGCTTTCTGGGCGTGTTTGATCGCCTCCTTGGTCTGGGGCATGATGCCGTCGTTAGCGGCTACCACGATGATCGCGATATCAGTGACGGCTGCACCGCGCTCGCGCATGTCTGAGAAAATAGCGTGACCAGGGGTATCGAGGAAAGTGATAATCTGGTCGTTATGGTTCACCTGATAAGCACCGATGTGCTGGGTGATTCCACCGGCCTCGCCAATGACGACCTTGCTCTTGCGATAGTAGTCGAGGATGGAAGTTTTTCCGTGATCAACGTGCCCCATGATGGTGACGATTGGCGGGCGGACCTTTAGCATATCCTCCGGCTCTTCTACGGGCGCTTCAGGCTCTTCGATGACCTCTTCCACCTTGTGGAAACCTTTGTCTTTGTCACGTTTTTCACGTTCGAAGGTAAAGCCATGGATTTCGCAAACCTGTGCGGCAACCTCTGGTTCCAACGGTTGGTTGGGTGCAGGGAAAACACCGAGCTTGATTAGATCCGCCATCACGTTGAACGGCTTGAGGCCGAGACGTGCAGCAAGATCCGGCACCAGGATTGGGGGTTTGATGACGATGAGCAGCGGATCATCGGACTCTTCCGATGGATCGCTTCCGTCTTCAGCTGGCGATTCAGGCGCGGCGACGGCTGCAACATCCTGACCTACAACCAGATTTGGATCCTCGTTTTCCTTCTCTAGAATTTTAGAGATGCTACCGACAACATTTTTCCCGGCTGCCGCTTTCTTGCGAGCCTTGGGCTTCTGATCTTCGGCAAAAAGATCGAGCGCATTCGCTTTCGCCGATTCTACCTTACTAGGTGCGGTAGCAGCTTCCGCTACAATTTTCTGACGCTGCCTCCGGGACGGCTTTTTGGTATCATCGATAAGATCGAGGACTTTTTTCGGCGTGTCTGAGGAGTTGTCGCTATTATTAGGCATCCGGCGTTCTTAAAAGATTGGTATTCGAAATTTGAAAAGTGAAGTTTTGTCGGTGTGATGGAAAGGATTACTCCTTTGCTGCTACAGCCTCGCTGTCGGCGTCCGATCCCTCGGCTTCGGCGTCTGTTTCTTCGGCTTCGGCCACTTCTTCCGGCACGGTTTCCGGCTCGATTTCTGCGGGAGCTTCCTCGGCAGCAGGCTCATCCACAGTGGCGTTTGCCGCTACGATGCCATTGGCTTTTTCGAGAATCCCGTTGGCTTCCTCTTCGGAAATTTCAAGGGAGGCAGTGAGGAAATCGGCCGGCATATCGACGATCATTTCCGCACTAACACCACCGAAGAGCGTAAGTTTTTCGGCAAGTTCGTCAGTGATTCCGAGTTGCTCGCCAAGGGAATGGGCTACTCCGCCGATCTTCTCCTTGAACTGCTCTTCCTTAGTCTCGTCCTTGCGAACCTGGACATCCCAACCCATGATACGGGAGGAAAGGCGAGCGTTCTGACCTTTCCGGCCGATCGCCTTACTGAGGTCTTCTTCGCTGACAGTCACAAGAATGACTTTTGCCTCCTCGTCGGGAGTGATTGTGATCAACTCGGCGGGCTTAAGAGCCTCGCGAACGAGTTCAGAAGGATCTTCGCTCCAACGGATGATATCGACTTTCTCGTTGTTGAGCTCGCGGACGATGTTTTTCACACGAGCACCGCGCATGCCTACGCAGGCACCGACGGGATCGACTTTCGGATCGTTGCTGTAAACTGCGACCTTGGTGCGGAAGCCTGACTCGCGGGCGATAGCACGGATCTCGACGGTATGGTCGGAAATCTCATTTACCTCCGCTTCGAAAAGACGGCGGACGAAATTCGAGTGACTGCGGGAAAGGATAATTTCCGGGCCGCGACCTTCGTTTTCAACCGCCAACACGTAGCATCGAATACGGTCGCCGATATTGTAGTCCTCGCCTTGAACTCGCTCCTTATTCGGCATGATGCCCTCGAATTTCCCGAGGTCGATCAGCACGTCGTTGCGCTCGAAGCGACGCACGGTTCCGGAGACGACATCGCCTGCGCGATCCTTGAACTCCTCGTAAATCATTTCCTTCTCCGCTTGGCGGAGGCGCTGCATCATCGTCTGTTTTGCAGTCTGAACGGCGATACGACCGAAGTCTTTCGGAGTGACGTTGAATTCAAGTGTCCCGCCAACTTCTATTTCAGGGTTCTTCTTTTTCGCGAGAGTGACAGGCACCTCGTTGAACTTGTCCTGATGATCGTCGTCCGCAGTAACCGAAAGGGTTGCGAAGATCTTGGTATTGCCTTTCCTGGTATCGACATCGGCACGCAGGTTCTCGATGGCATCCGCACCCGGAACCATTTTCCGATAAGCGGAAACGAAGGAGAATTCGAGGGCGGACACGATCTTCTCGCGGTCGATGCCCTTTTCTTTTTCGTAATATTCGATGAGTGCGACGATGTCGTTGGTCATGGCAGGCGGTGGGAAATCTTGAGTGCGGGTTGTGTTTTGGAACGCCGTTTGACGAGAGTTCCCTAGACGCAAAAGAGTGGGCATCAGACCCACTCTCCGTGTTACAGAGGTTGTTTGTTCGGCACTTGCTACCTTGGAACGGACGGGCTTGCAAGCCGAAAGTCTAGGAGCGAAAAGGACGGCAACTTGGTGCCGTTGCAGAAGGTGCCAGATTCGCCCTAATGTTTATTTTTCAGTGGGCTTCGGATTGACCTCCACGCAGCGGCGCGGCACCCTGTTTGCAGATCTTTCAGCAATCACCTAGTACCTTTCATTATGTCCCAGTCCTCGTTTGACGCGCCGCCATCGGCGTCCATGAATTCACTCCTGCCTGCCTTCGAATTCTGCGCTGCCCTCGACACCGAGGGGCAGGGAGTGGTATATTTCTGCCAACAGAAATCGCTCGACCGGCAGGTGGCGGTGAAGCTTTTCCCGCCCGCCTTTGATAGCGATCCTATCTACCGGGAATCCTTTAATATAGCCCACCAGGCAGTGGCGGCACTGAAGCACCCGAACCTGATTGGCATATTCGATTCAGGCATCGTGGAGGATATGCCCTACTTGGTAATGGAGTTCGTCCCGGGGAAATCTCTGGCGCGCTCGACAGGCGGGCAGGCGATCGAATTCGATCAAGCCATGATCCTCATAGACGGAATCTGCAGCGGCCTCGCCTGCGCCCACGACAATGGCATCTTCCACGGAAATCTCGATCCATCGAACATCCTGCTGAACAAGAAAGCGGAGCCCAAGGTGGGAAATTTTGGATTCAAGCGTCCGGTCGGCTCCGGAGAAACATCCGCAGTGCCCGTCCGATACACCGCGCCTGAAATCATTGGTGGTGCACCGGTGACAGGGCGGTCGGACGTGTATTCCGTTGCCGCGATTTTCTACGAACTCCTCACCGGTAGTCCGCACAGCCCTGACTCCCAGCCGTCCTCAACGCTCTCTAACTACGGGAAGGAAATCGACGCCTTACTAAAAAAAGCCACCGATCCCGACCCCATGTATCGCATTGCCGACGTGCGGGCTTTCCATGAGGCGATCAAAGACGCGGCTGCGGGTGGAAAACCGAAGTCTACACAGCCTAGTGCCGCGAAAGCAGCAAGGGCCCACCCAGCAGAAAAGAAAGCGGCGATGGTGCCAAAAGTCGGATTTGATTGGAAGCTGATGCGGAACCTCGTCATCATTGTCGGACTTCTGTTCGGCATCCACCTAGCGTGGGAGAACCTCAAATACGTGCGCGCGAACCGTAACAAGGAAAACAAGGAAATCCTCGCCAAGGCAGCAGATAAAAAGAAGGAAGCTTTGGCCAAGAGGGAGCAGATGAGGAAGCCGCAACTTGCGGGCGACCGATCCAATGCTCCGCAGAAAAATTTGGCTCCCATGGCTCCCAGGCATACTGAAACCCCTGAGGAATCTCTCGAACGGCTGTCTCCAGGGCTCCGATCCGGCAGTCGATCTGAAATGCCGATCGGCACCGTCCACAAGGGAAGCAGCGATTATTTTCCCGTATCCCAGAAAATGAGCTGGGCCGAAGCCGCGCTATTTGCCGAGTCCCACGGGGGGTGCCTTGCGATCCCCGGCAATGATTCCGAAGCGATTTGGCTGGCTGCGGAGGTAATGAAACACAGAGCCACTTGGATCGGCGTGGCGCGGGGTGGGGCGGAGTCCTGGGTAACGGTCAGCGGAACCGCATGGAAGCGCGGTACGGAACCACAGGGTGAAGGTTCTTTCCTTGCCGTGGACATGGACGGCCAGCTCCGCGCCGAGCCTGCCGGGACGCGCCACCCTTTTGCCATCCAATGGCACGGCGACGGATCAAATCCCGGCACACTCGCCACCCAGCTTGCTGCAACGCGCGCCTCGCTTGACCAGCCGCTGCCGCTGTTCCCGCCCGGAACCGTGCAGTCCGGCAACCGGTATTTCCTTCACCTGCCGCGCACCGCCACCTGGCCGGAAGCAAGCGAACTGGCCGAAAGCGCAGGAGGCCACCTGATGGTTGTTTCCGCCGAAGAGGAGGCCGCGGATCTGCGAAACCTTATAGTAACACTTGATCCCGAAGAACGCATTTGGCTGGGAGGGAGGCTCGAGTCAGACCAGTGGCACTGGGTCACGGGAGAACCTTGGATAAAGGCGGAATGGGCGCAAGATGCGGATGGCGGCTCCGATGGCTCCGCACTTGTTATCTACCCTGGCAGAGGTTGGGACAGCCATGACAGCGCGGAGGCAGCCTCCGGTTTCATCATCGAATGGAGCGCGGATGCTAAGTCCGCGAAGCAGCAGGGAATCGAAACCACGGACTCAGGAAAAGAGGCCGCTGAGCTTGCAGCCAGAGCAAAGGAAGTAATTCTGGCAGCGGACAGGAAACGCAGCCAAGCACTGACCGCAAACATCAAGAAGTTCGTATGGGATCTTGACGACTTTGTCAGCGGGCAGAACAAGAGTGGACAGGTACGGTGGAGCCCGGAGGTGGCTCGGATTAAAACGTGTATGGAGGATAACCGCATTCTGCACGGGGAACTCGCATCGCAGAAGATCAGCTTCTCTGTTGAGATGTTGAAGATCACTGAATACGCAGCAAGAAAGCAGGGTGAGATCGATGCTAGTTTCGCCGAATCTGCCAAAACGATACGGGATTCCTACGTTGCAAAAATGACGGTGATCCGGGACAGCGCACTCAAGTCCGGACAGATCAAGGTGGTAAAAAGCGCAAACGAAGCGATAGCCTCCGCAGAGGATCTCGCAACTTGGGTCGGGTCGTTCGGTTTGGATCTTCCCCAGTAGCATCGGCTAGGAGGGGCGATCTTGACTAGTGCTGCGTCACACGAAAAAAGATGATTATTTACTGAGCCTTGTCAAAAAAGGACAACCTGAGCACCCACCACTTTCAGTTACACCCTCTGATTCCTTCCTGCTTTCCTGCCTTCCTCATTAAAACTACATTCTCCCATGTCTCTAGAATCCCGCCGTAAAATGTGCAACCGAAGAGGATCCAATAAGGAATGCAGGAATGCAGGAATTTCTTTGCCAGTTTCCCACCCATTTCCGCAGTTCTGATTCCGGGCGTAACTGGAAGTGGTGGGCAGGATTATTTTTGAACTGGGTGGCGAAGATTCTTCATCCCCAACGGGGATACGGTTTTCAAGCCCAGGGTTGCCGGAGCAGGGCGGAGCCTACCTCGGGAGCTCCGCCCCCGGATATCCCAACCCCAACGGGGTTGCGTCCGTCCCGGAATCAATCTCAGACGTATTTCACGCCCCAGCTTTGGCCATGAAGCCTCAGAAGCTCCCTGTATTCGTCCTGAAATGTACTTTTGCGGAGATGTTCCTCCTGGTCGTCAACATACTTGGGCACTACAGGAAGCTGGGATTCGGAAACGGAGAAGCTACCGTAACCTGCCTGCCATGAAAAATCCTGAGGGCCGGTCTTTTTCTTCACCCAAAGCGTAGTGTTCCTTTTGGTTTCTTTTACGAAATCAGCCACTGTGACCGTTCGGGACAGGGTTGTGAGAAGATGGACTTGATCCTCGGTTCCCCCGATACAAATGGGTAGGCAGGCTAGTGGTCAGTAAAACCTAATTTGCGCGGCTGGTTTGATCCGGTAGTCACGATCCATTTCAAATGGAAAAGAGAGGTTAAATGAGGAAAGCAGGAATGGATGGGAGATTCTTTTCCTGCATTCCTGCATTCCTGCATTCCTGCATTCCTTATCAAAAAATCGCCTTCACCCATCCGTTAGATTAAGGTTTTCAGAACACTAGGGCTTTCGCGCAACCTGCGAGATAGGCGTGGGTCTCGCCCCGAAATTCTGGATCGCGGAGGAAAAGAAGGCGGTCTTTGGTGGAATTAACCGTGTGGATCAGGATTCGCGACAGGGATTGGGGCATGAAATATCCGTTGGATTTCCAGGCTCGGACACAACCCTGTTGGGGTTGTGGAATTTTTTGGTGCCGTTGTCCCGGGGTAGGTTTCACTGCGTTACGCCAACCCCGGGCTTAAATCCGTATCCCCTTTGGGGATGTAGACGACACCGCCGCCACCCGCATAAAACTCCAAAGCCTCTATCCTTCAATCGAAGTGTGACGCAGCACTAGGCACCGCGGCGACGGAGGAGTCCGCCCACTCTCCAAGGGCATTATTTTCCGCATCGGAGAGTGAGGAGGGATGTCAGGAATTCACAGTCCCATCCTTCGCACAGACGGAAACATCACCGTCTCCCTCCGACTCCATGTCGAAAAAATCCGCATAGCCCGGACATAAAATTTAAGCAGCGCTGGCTGGAGCCTGGATGAGGAGACAGTCCTCAAGAAAAGGCTGGAGTGCGTGCATGAGAGCGGAGCCTGCTTGGGCGAAGCGCTCTTCGAAATGCTCTTCGATGCGGCGGAGGGAAAACTCTAGATCGGCAATGATGAGCTCGTTCGGCTGTCCGCGGACGACGGCGACGAGCAGCATCTGTTCGCCTTTCTCGGCGATCACGCTCATGCCATCAGGGCGCTCGAAGGAGCGCCGAATCTCTCCTTCCGCACCCCGGATTTGGAGGGCGATGCGCTGGGCAGAACTCTCCACGCGTTTGACGGCGGAGTGGCACGCGGAGCATGGGCTCAAGGAGGGCGTCGACGTTGCCTTTTTCCATCGCATATACCGCCTTGCGGACTGCACCTTCCACGATAGGGGCGAAGGCATCTGTGAGATCTTCGTCGCTATAGTCGGGCGCAGCCTGGAAGGGATTTTCCTCTGCGAGAGGCTCGGCTGCTGTTTCGACTGGAGGTGATTTTTTCTCAACCGGCTCTGCCGGGGGCGTCTCGGATGGAAGGAAAATTTCAGGAAGAAATCCGATCGATTCTTGGCGGACAGGCTGGGAGGGCATGGACCCCATCGGGACGGGCTCATTGCCTGCAAAATCTCCTTGGGTATCAGACGGCGGAGTTGGCACCGATGGTATGACGACCAGAGGAGGAAACAATTTCTGCTGTGGCGCGGGATTAAAAACGGGAAGGGAGGTGCGGGTCATGGGTTTGAAGCCGCCGCCTTGACGGCTGTCAGTAGCGGAGGGAAGCGAAGTAAAATGTTTTTCACTCATGCCTTAGAGGGGCTGACGTTGGAAAATGCAGCTACACTCTCTGCTAGTGCGCGAGCCGCTTCGGCGATCTTTTCGAGCCGGTCACTAACGTCGCCCGAATTTCCTGACTCCAGCTTGGAGAGCCGGCTCTCGATACTGTCACGCAGCCCGCGGAGATCGGAATCCACCTTAGCGGCAAGCGCCCGGTCGCGGCTTTCGAGCCTGACATGGAGGGACTTCTGCCAATCGGTCAGCCAGACACCGAGTTTACGTTCCAGATTTTCTACAGCAGGGACGGTATCGACATCCGCTTTTACGTGGGACAATTCTTGGATCTGGGCGGCTAGGCGCTGCGCGTCATGTCGCAATTGGAGCGACTCCTCACGGCTACTGTCAAGGCGGTGAACATGATCATTCAAAGCTTCAACCTTTGCCTCCGTAATCAGAAGACGGTCTTCGAAAATGGGCATTTCTAGATTATCTCGGACAGGCCGAGGTGACGATTCAAGACGCGTGACGCGGCCTTCGAGATGTTCAAGGTGGCGACCGACGATAATTTCGCGGATGCGTTCCACCGCCTGCGACGGATTTAGGGTGGGGGTGTAGGTGACATGGCAACTCTCCGTGGGGGGGGGATTCCGGCGGGTGAACCGGAATTCGGCTGAGATAGCTGATTTGGTTTTACCCCATGCCATTGATCCTTGTAAACAGAACCCCTACTCCTTCGCTTTCCTAGAAAGTTTGGGAATGCAAATCAACTGGTGTAAACCGCCACCGGACCGACTCCATTTCCTTGCACGTTGCGGAGCTTTCCCACGGATTTTTTGACTTTTGCCGCCGCCTCCATGGCTTCCTCCATAGTATTGAGCCGGGAGAAACTGAAACGCAGGCTGGTTTTCGCGCGTTGCTCGGGGATTCCCATCGCAAGCTGCACATGGGAAGGCTTTTGCTTCCCGGTCATGCATGCGGAACCTGCGGAACAGGCTACCCCGGCATCATCTAGTAGGATTAAAAGGCCTGCGGAATCGCAGCGTTCGAAGGAGAGGTGGGAAGTATTGGGCAGGCGAAACGCTGGATCGCCATTTCGCACGCAGCCCCGCACTTCAGAGAGAAGAAAGGCTTCAAATGCATCCCTTATTTCCCGCAGGCGGTCGGGGACGCCTTCTTCGAGTCCGAGTTTCGCAAGCCGGGCGGCCTCACCCATGGCGACGATAGATGCGGTATTTTCAGTCCCACTGCGTCGGCCTTTTTCCTGATCGCCTCCGTGAAGGAGAGAGGAAAACTGGAGTCCGCAGCGGATATACAAGGCTCCGATTCCCTTGGCCCCGTGGAACTTGTGGGCAGAGAGGGAAAGCATATCGACACCCAGACTCCGGACATCGATAGGAATTTTACCTGCCGCCTGAATCGCATCAGTGTGGATAGGCAGGTTCTTTTCGTGAGCAATTGCAACCATCTCGGAAATCGGTTGGGTAACGCCAGTTTCGTTGTTTGCAGCCATCACGGAAACATAGGCAACTCCCTCGCAAAAGGCGGAAAAAGCATCCGGATCGACGCGTCCGTTATCACCGACGGGCAGAGACTTCACGGATCGGCCACGGCTTTCCACAAACCGCAGCACCGCGCTGTGCTCGATGGCGGAAACAAGTGCGCTGCCCTCCCCCGCTAACTGGTCGAGGGAATGGAGAGCGGTGTTCACACTCTCGGTTCCACTACCAGTGAAGACGATTTCATCGGGATCCGCACCAATCAGTTCGGCAACTTGCTGCCGTGCACTCTCAATCGCCTTGCGCGCAAGTTTTGCGGTTCGGTAACTACCGGAAGGATTCGCGTGATTCCCGGAAAGCCACGGGAGCATGGCTTCCACGACTTCGGGAAGCATTGCGGTCGTTGCATTGGAATCTAGGTCGATCACGGTAGTGGAAACTTTAAACTTTAAATTACAAACTCCAAGGAAGACTTGGGTGGAAAACTTTAAATTTCAAAATTCAAAACTCAAATTTCAAGGAGAACCGGATACCTCACTCACAGGATTGATAAGACCTATTGGAATTCAGAGCCTCGATGGGATGCTTTCTAGAAAATTTTGGACCCAACGCAGGGTCACATCCCCCCAAGTCATCGCGATCCCGAACCAAGAGTAGCCAAATTCCTTGAAGCTCTCAACTGGTGACGGTGACGAAAGGCAAAGCAAGGCGATGAGGACGATGAGGTTTCCGAAATAGATCAGCACCAGTGAGAGGAATGTCCCGTTGTCTTGGAGGTCGGGTTGGTCGCGCGGAATCATCCAGAGAGTCCATGCGAGGTGGAAGCCCCAAGTCGCTCCGATCACCCCGTAGAAGACCAAGTTCCCCACGGGAAGGATTTCGAAAAACAGGCCGGCAAAGACATGAACGATCACCGCGATCAGGCTCCAGAACGGGACGAAATAGGGAGAGAGTGAAATCACCCAGTTGGTCTTGTCAGTGGTGACGTAGCCACCTTCCGAGCCCCACTCAATGTCCAGCACCCGTCCGCCGAAGCATTTTACGAATGCGGCATGAGTCACCTCGTGTCCGAAGACGTAGAGGTAGAGAAAAAACGGTTGAGCAAGCTTCGACCAGAACCAGCCCAACATAATCAACACCCCCACAGCGAAATACCAGAACTGCGGACTTTGCCAAAAACCCTGCTCCACCGTGGCGTGGGAAAACCTTTTCAGGAATGTCCAGGTGGTCACCCAGCAAAGCGGAAGCAAAATGGCCACAAGTAGCAACCGAGTGAGCTTCTGTGAGAAATCTGTTTCCCCGGTGTCTTCAAGTATGTCTTCGATGGCAATGGTAGCCCAGACCGGCTTGCCGCCACCTCTTTTCAAACGCCGGTTGGTTTTGTCATGGCTGCGCTTGTTTACGGAGCGCAGAAAGCCCTCGCCCTTCTCCGGACGATTCCGCTTCCGGTTGGAGGTTTTCCTAGCCGGTGCTTTCCGTTTCCGCTGACTCATTCCTTCGTTCTGAAGAGAAGTTATTTCGGAAACCTTAAGGAATCAAGCCCGGGATCGTTTTTTGACGGAACAACTGGGCACAAAAAACCCGCGCCCTTGCGGGCGCGGGAGAACAGTTCCATGAAATGGGTAGAATTCTAGCTGCGACGGCGGCAGTCATTGTCACCCCGTTTGAAGTGTATGTTCGGGTTGCACCGGTAGAGAGAAGGCTTCTATTCCCGCTGAGGCTGCAACTAAGATCCTGTCCGTGCCAGGACATTGTGGTGGCGACGACAAGACCTGCCGCCAAGGCAATAAGTAATTTCATGTGTGGGGGGGGGAACACGAAAGTGATTAGACTTTCGGCATGATTACTGTGACGAAACCACGGTGAAATCATCCACATACCCACCAACAATAGAAATATAACTTAGACCACTTAAGAAAACTAATATTTTAGAAAAAAATTCATTTTATTGATTTAGAAAAAACTAATCATCAACTAGTTACGAATTAAATATGGACAATTGAATAACTAAGGAAATTCAACCCCAACCGCACTATTAAGTATACTTAAATATTTTTCCTGAGGTATTTCAAAACCTCCAAAGGTACGGAGATGATCGGTAACCCATTGGGTGTCCAGAAGCTCGAAATTCTTCTCCCTCAGCCGCCCGACAAAGGCGACCAGAGCAATCTTCGAGGCATCAGTTTTCCGGGAAAACATGCTTTCTCCGAAGAAAGCCTTGCCGAGCGAAACTCCGTATAGCCCACCTTGTAGCCCGTCCGCATCCCAGCACTCTACGGAATGGGCGTGTCCATTTTCATGAAGTGAGCAGTAGCTTTCAAGGATCACAGGATCGATCCAAGTTTCGTCACGATCAGCGCAGCCGAGCATCACCTCGCGGAACGCGGTGTTGAATCGGATCTCGAAGGGATTCTTTCGTAGTGCCTTCTTCAGTCCACGGGGGATATGAAAACGCTCATCGAGGGGGATCAGTCCACGCATCCGAGGAGCCACCCAGACGATTTCCCCGTCTTCGGCCATTGGGAAGACCCCTTGAGCATAAGCTCCGAGAAGAATATCCGGCGGAATGATCCTTTTCTCCACGGCTCTTGTTTAACTGGGATTCGGCTCATAGGCAAGCCAGTCCTCACCATCCAGAGGCTCCGCATTGCCAACATCACCCGCCCATTCCCAAACCCATGCGCCTTCCGTTTCCCCGCCGGAGAGACTCACTGAGGCTTTCACCCGGCGATATTCGCGCGGCTCAGTCGCATCAGGAGTAATGCCTTCAAAGTGGTCAAGCGCCTCCAAGGTAGAGTCATCCACCCGGTAGAGTTCGCCTTTCACGAAAGTATCGCCGCCACGAAGGAGCGCGGGATACCAGTCGATCCGGTACATTTTCCCGGAGATTTCCCCCTCACCGATGAAATCAGAACCCTCCATGCGGAAATGATTCGAACCACCTTTCCGGAGAGTTCCGTAAACGAAAACCGGGTTCGTGTTCACTTCTGCAGCTTTTGTGAGATCTCGCCATTAAGCATCACGCGGAGATCGTCGAGGCCAGTTTCCTTGTCGGCGGAAATCGCGATAGTTTCGACTTTCGGAAAACGAGCTTTGAAAAATTTCAGATTCTCTTCCGAGCCTTCGATATCCATTTTATTGGCGATGACCTTCCAAGGGAACTTGGCGAGATCCTCGTCGTATTCCTTGATCTCAGTCCGCAGGATTTGCAGGTCGCTGATTGGATCGCGGCCTTCGCTGCCCGCCATATCGATTACGAAAAGCAGCACCCGGCAGCGGGTGATATGGCGCAGGAACTCGTGGCCTAGCCCCCTATTTTCATGCGCCCCTTCGATGAGACCGGGAATGTCCGCGATGGTGCAGCGGCGGAATCCTCCGAACTCCACCACGCCTATCATCGGCTGGAGTGTGGTGAAAGGATATGATCCTACCTTGGGCTTCGCTGCGGAGAGTTTTCCGAGCAGAGTCGATTTACCTGCATTAGGGAAACCGACGAGACCCGCGTCCGCGATGCGTCGCAATTCAAGGTAATAGATACCCTGGTCACCTGGTGTCCCGAGCGTGTGCTCAGTTGGTGTTTGGTTGGTTGCGGTGCGAAATTTAAAATTGCCTTCACCACCGATCCCACCTTCGCAGAGTGTGAATGTATCCCCTTCATCAGTGAGGTCGGCGATGGGGTCGAGATCGATCCCTTCATCGCTGCGCTCCATTTCCACGGCCTGTTGGACGGTCGCGGCAGTGGTCTTGTAAACGACCGTGCCCGGAGGAACCCTACCGACTTTATGTTTTCCACCCTTGCCGGTCTTCTTGTGTTTTCCGCCCGGCTTACCGTGTTCAGCGATAAGCTTCGGATCGTAGTGGTATTGACGGAGGGTGTCGGTGGAGTTGTCCACCACGAGGGTGACGTGTCCGCCGTTGCCGCCGTCGCCGCCGTCGGGGCCGCCGCGTGGGACGAATTTCTCACGCCGCCACGAAACCGCGCCGTCTCCCCCGTCTCCGGCTTTTGCCAAAATCCTGATATGATCGATAAACATTTTCCGACCTTCTATGTCCCCAGCGCCAAAGGTCAACGGCAATGCGCTACTTCGCGAAAGCGAGCGCCCGCTGTTTCATCTGGGTGGCCATGAGATTGAGGGCGTTCGCTCGGGTGGGGGCGAGATGCTCTTTCAGTCCCGTTTTTTCCACGAAACTCATATCCGCCGTAAGAATCGCATCCGGCGTCTCGCCGTTCAGGACATTGATAAAAAGCGCAATCATCCCTTTCGTGATCAGGGAATCGGAGTCCGCACGGAAATGCACAAGCCCGTCCTTTTCCTCCGCATCCAGCCAGACCTGGGATTGGCAGCCCTTGATGAGATGCTCCCCGTTGCGGGCATGCTCCGGCAGCGGATCGAGCCTTTTCCCCAGCCCGATCACATACTCATACCGCTCCGTCCAGTCCTGGAAAATCTTTAGATCCTCCAACAAACTCTCCTGTTTCTCCTTGATTGCGCTCATTGAAATTTTCCCTGCGGGAATTGAACGCGGAAGCGACGAAACATCAAGCCCCGATCAGGTGGCGGGGGCGAGGCGATCTTCAGATCAGACACCCACCCGAAGATCCCGCATACTCCACAACACAACAGCCGCCGCCTTCCCGCATCCCCGCAATCGCCGCGCACCATCGCTCCTTTTCTCCGAAAACCTTTCCCGCGATCCTGCAAACACATCATCTACAAACCCCTTACTACCGATCACCGCGCCATCCGTAAAATATCGCACCCGGCAGCGCAGCATCTTCGCCACCCGTTCCGGGTTTCCGCCTTTCATCCCGCCTACCGACCTTACCGCAAGCAGCTCGTCACCACAACATCAAACGCAACTTTCAGATTTTCAAGGCAGCCGACTTTATCGCCTCCGCCATCGCTCACATTCCACCCAGATCCTCCTTATCCCCGCACCTCCCAAACGCAGGGTCCGCGACATGCGGCCCCTCTGGACACGTGACCTCATCCTCAAGGTGTGGGGCGGTGACCCGCGCTCCAGTGCCCCTGCGGCAAGGGCACCATGCGCTTCGTCCGCAGCTTCATTTGGCACGAGGAAATCGAAAAACGCCGAAGGCTTGTAGGTGTTTTGGACAGGAACCCGCGCAGCGGGTGACGTGCCCCGCAGGGGTGAAGGGCTGTGGGGCGACCCTGAATCAATTCTTCCTTCGGTTCCACGGCCTTTGGGAAGGCATTGTTTGTCTCCCGCGTCCACCACCGCCGCCCTTCGAAATAGACACCATGAGCCCATGGAGCCACCCTGGCAAGCCATCAAGGAATGGATTGCCGGCGCTCCGCTCTGGCCATGCCACCTGCAAGATCCTCCTCCGGATCTTGTTTTCATCATTCGCCGCCTAAATGCGGCGGGAGCATTCCCGATGACGAACCCGTTCTGAACTGGTTCAACCAGGAAAGGAATCCCACCGGCGCAAAGTCCGAGAGCTACGACCAAAGATCGAATTGGAGGCCCATAGAAATCCCGCTCGGCGATGGCCGCGCCCTGGTTCTCGATCCCACATAAACTCCATTGATAACCGTATTTCACACCCGCTGCGAAGAATCTCCTTGGCACGGCGGGTAAGGGACTAAACTCCGTGCTGGCGCTTATAAGCACACATCATGCTCAATCACCCATCAAGGAAAGAAATAACCCACAATTCCTCCTTCATCTGGCAGTCATTCTCTATTCTCTACCCCCCCCACCACGCCCCCCCCCTTATCACCCCATGACCCTCTCTCCGAGTATACGTAGTCCCCGCTTCCCCTTGAAGACACTTGATTAATCTCCCGCGTGCTGACTATGCGACGCTTTCTGTCCGCAGCCCGCCACTCTTCGCGGCGGCGACTTTTGCCGGAGTGATCTCGGCAGCTATGTCCGGGCCGTGCTCGGCGAGCTGTAGTATGACCTGCTCAAGGTAGCGGGCGACATCGAGTCCGTGGCGTTTGCAGTTCTCAACGAGGGTGTAGATGACCGCTGCCTGATTCCCGTCCCCTTCGGATCCGACGAAGATCCAGTTCTTCGCGCCCAGTTTGAGTGGGCGCACGGCGTTCTCGGTCAGATTGTTATCGATCTCCATACGCCCGTCCTCAAGATAGCGGACAATCCCGCTCCACTGGCCGAGCGCGTAGTTGATCACCAGGGTAAGCTTGTCTTTTGCAAATCCGGTTAAACGCAGACGAACCATGGCGCGGTGCATGCGCTTTATGATCGGGCTGCTTTCGTGGGCTCTGACTTTGCTGCTAGGAATTCGCTTTTGGGGTAGGCCCCTGAGCCAGCCGTTGGGCCGGATCGGAGGGCGGCGGCGGCGGGCGTGGAAGACAAACAATTCGTTGATGTCGCTATCGCACCAACCCTCGTGGGGCTACCCTCCGGGAAGTCTATTTGCTAGGGACCATCTCCACTTCGTTCCGGTTCCGCTGCGCTCCGGTTCCCAAAGTCCTTGGAGGCGGAGCGAGACGCTCCGGCCACTTTGCGGGAACTGCGGTGCTTTGGCTTTTGCGCCGGTGGCGGAAGCAATTACATGAGATTTATCGACATATTTCCGGGAATCATACACTGGAATCATACACTGGAATCATACACTCGAGTTTGTCGTGGCATGGGAGAACGGAAAACTCGATGAGGCCGCGGCGATGGTGGACGA
>CAJJBR010000016.1 GCA_905182475.1 Akkermansiaceae bacterium
CAAAGCTCAATGCGCGCCAGTATAGGATGAAGGGCAGGGCGCCTCCGCCGCGCCTCACTTCGGAGAACGCTGGGCTCGACACTGGATGGACAGCGCCCGCTTTGCGGAAACGAAGGCCTTCGAATCAGACTACACCATCCCCCCACTCTCCCGCTCCCGCGACTACCTCATCCGCGCCTTCAACGAAGACGTCCCCTACGACCAATTCGTCCGGGAGAACCTCGCCGGAGACCTCCACCCCTTTGCCATCCCGCCCCCGGCGACCTCGAGCTCCCCACCTCAAAAGCAAATTCCTAGCAGCTAGCAGCCAGACAGAAATGCCATGGAATTCAGTGCTGAATTGTAACCGGGAATATTGATAGTTCTCCGCGCGGCGAAACTATTTCATTTAGAGGCTCGCTAAAGGGCGTCCTCTTATCATAATTTTAGTCAATCTAAGATGAGGGGATCATGAAAATACTTGTAGTAGAGGATGGCCGAACCACCCGCCTGCGCATCGAGTCCTATCTGCGCGAGTGGGGACACGAACCCCTCGGCGCCGCCGACGGTGCCGAGGCGTTGGAAATTTTTCAAAATCAGCACGTCGAGATGATTCTTTCCGACTGGCTCATGCCAAATATCGACGGCATCGAACTGATCAAACGCGCGCGTGCGCTGCGCGCCGATTCAGGATGCCTCTACTCCATCTTGCTGACAGTGCGCTCGGACACGAGCGATGTGGTCGAGGGCATCGAGTCGGGTGCCGACGACTTCATCACCAAGCCATTCGACAAAGACGAGCTGCGTGCGCGCATCCGCGCGGGCGAGCGTATCCTCGAACTCGAGAGCAAGCTCAACCGCAAGAACGAGTTCCTCCAGTCCGCCAACCAGCGGATCAGCCAGTCGAACGCGCGGATGAAACAGGAGCTCGAGGCGGCGGCGAAAATCCAGCAATCCTTCCTCCCCGACAATCTGCCCAAGTCTCCGCGCGCGAACTTCGCCTGGCACTACGAACCCTGCGACGAACTCGCCGGGGACACGATCAACATCATCCCCTTCGACGACAAGCGCTTCGGCATGTACGTCATCGATGTCAGCGGTCACGGCGTCGCCGCCGCCTTGCTCTCCGTCCACCTCAGCCGCATCCTCACCGACCTCGACTCAGCCGATGCCTACCTCGCGAGGCGCGACGGAAATGGGAACGGGATGATCATCGAATCCCCCGCCCGCGTCGCGGAACGGCTCAATCACAGTTTCGCATTCGACCTCTCGAGGCAGCAGTACTTCACCCTGGTCTACGGGATCCTCGATCTCGAATCTCGGACCTTCCACTACACCTCGGCCGGACACCCAGGGCCGGTCATCGTCGACGAATACGGGAACGCGACCAGACACAAGCCGACCCCTCCAGGGATAGGAATCATCCCGGGGGCGAATTTCACGACGCAGACCCTCAAGCTCAACCGCGGCGACCGCCTGTTCCTCCACACCGACGGGATATTCGAAATCGACAATGCCAAGGGCGAGGCACTCGGTGAGGATCGGCTCTCGGAGTTCATCGCTGGAAGCTTCCAAGCCCCGCTGGATGAGAGCGTCAACTCGGTCATCGACTCGGTCCACCGGTGGCGCGGTTCGCAACATCTAGAGGACGATCTCTCGCTCATGGCGGTCGAGATTCGTTAGCGTCGCGACGCGGTGGGATCACCCGCCGCGCGCTGAGAACGTCTCAACAGAGCCGCCGTCAGGATGACAGGCTGCCTCACCGGAAACGCACATCGCAACGCCCACACCAGAGAACCGCATCTCGCCTAACGTCAGTAACACCCACCTCCAAGCGCCCCGCGCGCTCAGTAAAAATACGGAGGGCAAGATCGGGATTCTGGCCCCGATTCGGCGATTCCGAAGCCTGCTACCCGATTTCCGTCTTGACCGGTTCGGCGATTCCCGGCTAAGTCTATATTGCGAGTTTTTGGAAGCATCATTCTCGAAATTCAAGACGAATAGCCCCTCTGAAACTATGTGCCTCCGTGCCATTCCCTATGTCCGGATCATTGCCACTTTGTGGAGCGCGCTGATTGCTTGCCCGGTTCTGGCGCAAGCACCGCGCGTCCAAGCGCTTGAATTGCGTGCCGATGACGCGCCCTCGCGGGCCCGTCCCGCTCTGATTCCGGGTTCGCATGTGAAGGTCTTCATCCCGAGCCTGCCCTATCTATACACCTCCCATTCCGTCAACGGCGCGCTGATCAAGCCCTCGGGCAACGCACAGG
Organism: Akkermansiaceae bacterium; assembly: GCA_905182475.1. Lineage (GTDB taxonomy): Bacteria > Verrucomicrobiota > Verrucomicrobiia > Verrucomicrobiales > Akkermansiaceae > Luteolibacter. The sequence goes on from CAJJBR010000016.1 coordinate 2,247, forward strand.
GCTGGGAGTACGACATGGCCACGTCCCACCGTCAGCTCGACGACGTGACCTATGAATTCACGTTGCGGCCGAATGTGAGGTTCCAGGATGGAACGCCCTTCAATGCCGATGCCGTCGTTTTGAACATGGAATACTTCAAACGGGCACCCGTGAAGTACAGCAAAATCGACAAAGTCTTCGATCGCGCGGAAAAAATCGACGACCACACGGTGCGCTTCCACCTCACGGAGAAATACGGGTCTTTCATGAACGACGCGATCTGGATGCAGTTTTACACGAAGGAATATCTGGAGACGAACACGGACCCCAAGACCGGAGAAAAGGTCGGCTGGAACGGTAAGGCAAACTGTCCCAATCTTTCCAAGCCCGGACTTTACGGGCTCGGGCCTTACATCCTGACCGAGGGCTACATCGAAGGGGACCGCCAGACAGACAAGGCGGTCTTGAAGGCGAATCCGTATTACTGGGACAAGGAGAATTATCCAAAGGTGGAAACGATTACGGTGTTCACTCAGCTGAATACGGAGGAGGCAAAGGGGATGGCGCTTTACAACGAGGGGCTGCTCGACATCACCGTCATCTCCCCGGAAGACAAGGTCGAGACGATTCTGGCACCTTACAGCAAGCTGCTGATTTCGGCCTCGACCGACAACATTGCGATTCACATGAATCTGATCAATGGCAATCCCCGCCTGCTCGATCGGGAGGTTCGGAGGGCGCTGAACCAAGCCCTTGATTTGCCAAACCTGCTGCATTTCGTCTTTCAGCACGAAGGTTATTTGTCGCCCTTCTCGCCCCATTACCCGGGCGTTTCAGAGGCCTGCGAGACCCTGCTACCGGTGCCCGCGGGCTACGACCCTTACGAACCGGCGGAGCAGCAACGTCTGCGGGGCATTCTCGATGGATTGACATTGACGGTTCTGGCTCAGGATCGCTACGAGCCGCTGTGGCGGGGCATCGAAACGCAATTGAAGAGGTTCGGGGTGACCCTGCGGATCGAATTCACAACGAGTGAGAAGGACATCTTTGGGCCGCTATTGCAGACCAACGCGGGCCGGAATGAGAAAAAGTGGGATCTGCTTGTGTGGGGAAATGATGACTGGTACTTCAATCATCCATTCACCGCGTTCTTTGTCTTTCGTACGAACAACGTCTGGAGCACGATATTTCCTGATCCGACGATGGATGGATATATCGAGGACATGTTCCGCACCCCGGTGATTGATCCCGAGTTCACGTCCGTATGCGAGAAAATCATGCGACGTGCCTACGAGGAATCCTACATGCTGTTTGTTCCAACCCCGAAAAAGGTGTTCGCTGTGAACAAGGAAGTCGTGTTTCGGCCCTATAAGATGGCGTGCATTCCCCTCTGGAAGATTCAGGTTACCGATCAACATTGGTCATTGCGAAAGGGCCCGTATGCGGAAGCCCTCAAGCGACCAGTGAAACCGTTTCGAACTGTCGACCAATGACCAGGAACTTCACATGATCAACCGGGGTGTTCGTTTCAAGCTGCTTTGGCTCGTCGGGGTCGCTGTCGCGGCCTTCGTCTTGCTGGGCATCTACAGCATTTCCAACACCCGGTCGACCTTCACCTGGGTGAAGAACGTCTACGAGACGGCCGAGGAGGTTCGCCGCGGTTCGCAGGACATCGCCACCCCTCTCGATGGAGTGCGGCAATTGTCGCTCTCGATTGTTTTGGCTCCGAATCCCACGCTCCGAGAGAAGTTGGTGGAGCAGCAAAAAGAACTCACCTCGGCATTGGACAAGAGCCTGAAAGACTGGGTTGTCGATAGCGGCGCGGATGCGGAAGGGGTGGCTTTTCAAGCCTTCGTGGACGAGTGGGAACACTACAAGAAGATGAAGGATGTGACGGTGACGAAGGCACTCGAACGCTATCGGGAAGAAGCATTCATCAATGCGACCGGTGCCGAACAGATCCAATTCGACCTTGTAAATCAACGACTCAACGAGTGGATGAAGGCGAAGATCGTCGATGCGGATCAAGTCTACGGGGATGCCAAAACGCAAAACGCGCGCGTGGTTCTCGTGTCGTCGATCATGATCGCGTTGCTGACTTTGGCGGTCGCCGGTATCGGGGCTCTCACCACCCGCGGGATCGTGCGGCCGATCGGAACGCTCAAGGCCGCGGCGGCCCGTATCGCCCGGCGGGAAACCGTCGCGCAAATTGATGTGCACACCAAGGACGAACTGGGCGAGTTGGCCCGGAGCATGGAAGCCATGGCTTCGGAGATTGAGGCCTTCATGGCGCAGCAGCAGGCCTCGGAGGCGGAGGTGCGTGAATTGAATGCCAACCTCGGGCGGCGGGTGGAACAACGCACCGTCGAGTTGGAAAACGCGATGAAGGAACTGCTTGCAGCCAAGGAGGCCGCCGAGGATTCCAACCGGGCCAAAAGCGAATTCCTCGCCAATATGAGCCATGAGATCCGGACTCCCATGAACGGCATTATCGGCATGACCGAACTGGCCCTGGACACTCGATTGACCCACGAGCAACACGAATACCTAGGGATGGTCAAATCGTCCGCCGACTACCTGCTGGCGGTGATCAACGATATTCTCGACTCTTCCAAGATCGAGGCCGGCAAGCTGGACTTGGACCCGATCGACTTCAACCTGCGCGACCACCTCGATGATACCGCCAACGCTTTGGCCATCCGGGCGCACAGCAAGGGATTGGAACTGGCTTGCCGCGTTGCCGAAAACGTCCCTGACGGGCTGGTTGGAGACCCCGGGCGGTTGCGGCAGATCATCGTCAACCTGATCGGCAACGCCATCAAATTCACCTCCGATGGCGAGGTCGTCATCAACGTGGAAAGGGACTCTGCAAAGGAAGAGGAAGCCGATGGAAATATTTGGCTGCATTTCAAGGTTTCGGACACGGGCATCGGGATCCCGGCGAATAAAACCGACCGCCTGTTCAAGGCCTTTTCCCAAGTCGACATGTCGACGACGCGCAAATACGGCGGTACGGGTTTGGGGTTGGCCATTTCCGCGCAGCTCGTTCACATGATGCGCGGCGAGGTGTGGGTCGAAAGTGAGGAGGGCAAGGGCAGCACCTTCCACTTCACGGCCCGATTCGGCGTGTCGAAGAAAATGGTACCGAGGCGAGCGCTCGAGGGGCTTGCCAAGCTCCGGGGCATGTCGGTGCTGGTGGTGGACGACAACGCGACCAATTGCAGGATCCTACAGGAACTCCTTCGTAGCTGGGGCCTGCAACCGACCATTGTGCAGAGCGGCAAGGAAGCCCTGAGGGTCATGCAGCATGCCCTGGACGAGGAAGGGAACCCGTTCTTGATGGTGCTTCTGGACAACATGATGCCTGAAATGGATGGCTTCATGCTGGCCGAACAGATTCGGCTGCGCCCGGAACTCACGGGATCGACCCTGATGATGCTCTCTTCCGGCGATCGGGCCGAGAACGTGGCGCGCTGCCATGAACTGGGAGTGAGCGCCTATCTGACCAAGCCGATTCGGCAGGCGGAATTGCTCGATTCGATCCTTGCTGCTTTCCGCGCTTCGCCCGCTGACAGCCGGGACGCGGACTCGGCCGCTTCGTTCGAGCGTTGTGAGACGAGCCTGAGCCTACTTGTGACGGAGGACAATCTCGTCAACCAGAAACTCGCGCAACGGCTTTTGGAGAAGCGCGGACACGAGGTCGTCATGGCCGCGAACGGGCGCGAAGCAGTCGATACCCTGCAGCATGAGAATTTCGACGTCGTATTGATGGACGTGCAGATGCCGGAGATGGACGGCTTCGAAGCGACGAAATTCATCCGCGCCCGCGAGAAGGAGACCGGTGGCCACGTGCCGATCATCGCGATGACGGCGCACGCAATGAAGGGGGACCGCGAGCGGTGCCTCAAGCTTGGAATGGATGCGTATATCTCGAAGCCGCTGCATCCCGCCGAGCTCTTCGAAGTGGTGGAAACCCTGGGATTTTCCGATGCCGGAGCGGCTGCGCCACGGGCAAGAGTCGGAGAGATCCCTTCCTTCGATCGAAAGGCCGTGCTCGTGAACTTTGGCGGCGATGCCGGGTTGCTGAGGGAGATCGTGGAGGCTTTCCTCGAGGAATATCCCTCACAGTTGAATCGGATTCGGGACGGTGTCGCGCGGAGCGATGCGGCAGAGCTGCGCGAGGGCGCCCATTCGCTCAAGGGCGCCGTCAGCAATTTCGGGCCCAATGAGGCGCTCGATCTGGCGGAACAGCTAGAATTGAAAGGGCGCGACGAGAATCTGGACGGAGCCGAGGCAGTCGTGAAACAACTGGAGCGGGCGATCGAAGAACTCCGTGAGGCGCTCGAGTCCGGGGAATGAGGGCATTTGATACGGGCGCAGCTTCCGTGCTACGAGCCGCTATTCCGAGCGCTTGGAAAGCCCGCCTGCCTCTCCGACCTGCTCAACAACGTCCTCAGGGACACCCCGCAAAAAGCAATTTGCTAGCAGCCAATCTCGATCAACGAACGCTTTCCGATTGACTTGACTGAATAGTCAAGTAGCGCTTCTACATGCCTGCGGAGAACACAGCACGAACGAGACTTCTCGACGCCATGATCGATGCGATCTGGGAGCGGAGCTACGGAAGTGTCTCGGTCGATTCGATCTGCGAGAGAGCCGATGTGCGCAAGGGCAGCTTCTACCACTTCTTCAAATCCAAGGCAGCGCTGGCGGCCGCGGCGCTGGATCATCTGTGGGAGACGCGGAGCCAGCCGAGTTTGGAAGAGATCTTCTCCCCCACCCGTCCGCCTCTGCAGCGCTTCGAGAAGCTGATCGAGTTCTGGCATGAGAAGTCCCTCGAATGCTTGCGTGAAAAGGGCCGGGTTCTCGGTTGTCCCTATTTCAACATCGGCGCGGAGACCGCAGGTGGAGAACCTGAGCTGGCGGCGAAAGTGAGCTCGATCCTCGACCGCTACCAAGCTTACTTGGAAGCCACGCTGCACGAGGCCAAGGCGCGGGGAGAGGTCGATCTGACCGATCCCGCCGAAACCGCTGCTTGTCTGTTCTCCCTGATCGAAGGCTGCTCCACACAGGCTCGGATCCACAATGATCCCGAGCGTGTGCGCCATTTCGCCGGAGCCTTCAGCCGCATGATCGGCGCCGACCTGAAACCCGAACTTCAGGACCAACTCGCCGATGCCTGATTCGGGGCCACCACCAAACGATCAAGTTTCCTTCCCATGAGTAATTCTCAAAATTCCAAGCTGGCCCTCGCGTGGGTCGGCATCGTCGGAGTGCTCGCCGTCACCGGCTGGTTCGGCTGGAAAGCCCTGCAAGAGAGCAAGCCGGAGACTCCATTCGGTGGTCCAGGTGGTGGCCGCCCACCCGCTACGGTCATCGTTCGACCTGCCGAGGAGCGCGAGGTCGTGGAGCATCTCTCGGCCACCGGCACCTTGCGGGCCGTTCGCCGGGCCGAAGTGGCCGCGCGGGAGTCCGCTGCTGTCGACGCGATCCTCGTCGACGAAGGTGACACGGTCGCGGCCGGGGACGTGCTGGCTCGCCTGGATGACCGCCGCCTCGAAGCCCAGCTTCAGGAAGGCCGTGCGGCACTGACTGCGATCAAAGCGGAGCTGTCCCAGCGCTTGGCCGAGCATGAACGGGCGATCCTCGATGAAAAAATGATGAGCGAACTGTGGGACGAACGCGCGGTATCGGAACGGGAATTTCTCGACAGTGCGCGCGAACTGAAGGTGGCCGCCGCAAGGGCCGAGGCCGCCGACGAAGCGATCGCCGCTTCCGCGAAACGGCTCGAGCTTCTCGAAGTGCGGCGAACCGACCTGGACATCAAGGCGCCCTTCGATGGCCGGGTGGTCGCCCGTCACACTGAGCTCGGCGAATGGGTCAGTGAGGGGGATCCCGTCGTCACGCTGCTATCCACCGGCGAAGTCGAAGCTTGGATCAAAATTCCCGAGCGTCATATCGAGAGCCTCAGGGCAGCGACTCCGGATACCATCGAGTTGCACCTCCCGGGTCGCTCCGCATCCATCTCCGCCGACAAGATCTCGCTGATCCCGGATGTCGAAGGGCGTTCGCGGCTCTTCAACCTGATCGCCCATATCCCTGATCCTGAAAACCAACTGACGCCCGGATCCTCGGTCGAAGCGATCGTCCCGCTCGGCAAGCCGGCCCCGCGCCTGGTCATTTCATCGGATGCAGTGCTGCAAAGCTTTTCCGGCAGCTATGTCTTCGTGCCTATGCCGGCTGGCGATGGCCCGCCGATTTCAAAGCGGGTGCCGGTCGAGATTCTCTTCGAGCGGCTGGGTGAAGCCATCGTGACCAGTGAACTCCTGAAACCGGGGGACGATGTCATTGTCGAAGGCAACGAGCGCCTTTTCCCCGGAACTCCCCTCGACCCGAAACCGTGGCACGAAACGCGCGCCAAGGGTGCCGTCGATGCACACTGACACGATGAGAACCATCATTGAAAGCCTGCTTCATTCCATCGCCAATCGGGGTGTCCGAGGGGAGGCATCTCGCAATCCACGGCTTTCACTGCTGCTTCAATCTTGTCTCGATTGCGACCGGTCGGCTGCCTACGTCCGCATGGCGTTTAAGGGTCGAAATTCATGACCTGAGAGCGTAGTCCTCCCTCCCGCCAACAAGCAACACCTCTTCGCCGTGCCTCACTACGAAAATCGCGGCGAGGCAAGAGCTGACGAGGATCGTAACGGCGAGGACGTTCATGGCGTAACTGAATCAGGATGCCGGAAAGGGTGCATCGCGTGGCTTGCGTTAGACTGCGCGTATTTTCTGCGGAGCGGGACAAGTTGGCTTGACATGACGTGGTTAAGTTGTGATTTTATACGTCATGCCAAAACTAACTCTGCACGTGCCAGGAGACCTCGTGATTGCTGCCAAGAAGGAGGCGGCGGCGCGTGAAACCTCCGTTTCGAAAATGGTGAGCGACTATTTCCGAACTCTGGAGCATGGCGATCCGGGTGGGGAAAAAGGCTTTTCGCCGGTGACGAGTTCGCTGATCGGTTGCATCCGGGGAGCAAAGGAAGACGAGCGGTCTTATGTTGAGTATTTGGAAGAAAAGCATTCGTGACTGCGCTGGTGGATACGAATGTGGTTCTGGACGTGCTGTTGGCGCGGGAACCGTTTCTGATGGAGTCGGCTTCGGTTTTGGATTCGATCGAGAGATCTAGGTGCCGGGGGGTGCTTTGCGCGACCTCGGTGACGACGATTCATTATATTCTGCGAAGGGCAGTTGGGACGCGGGAGAGCGTTGAGAGGATCCGCAGTTTATTTTCGATCTTTGAGGTGGCGGTAGTGAATAGGTCGGTTTTGGAAACGGCGATGGCAACCGGGATGGCGGACTACGAGGATGCTGTGATTCACCAGGCAGCCGTGCAATCGGGGGCGACATGTGTGGTCACTAAGAACGTGCTGGACTTCAAAAAGGCGAAATTGCCGGTTTACACCCCTAGTCAATTTTTAAGGGTACTTGGTCTGGAGGAAAAACGGAATTCCTGATGCGTGAATCCAACGACATTAAACAGCGCCTCTTGAAATGGATGAGGGGCGGGAGTGGTTGCTTTGATGAAATGGCTTTGGAAGTTTTTGCGTTCCAGTATTCAGGAAACGAGCCTTACCGGAGATATTGCGAGGCGCTGGGGAAGACGCCGGAAACGGTTGATAGCTGGCTGGAGATCCCGGCGGTGCCTACGGATGTGTTTAAGCTGCCGGATGTGGGGCTGCGCTGTTTTCCTGAAGAGGAGGTTTCCGGGTTTTTCCTGACATCCGGGACGACTCGAGAAGTGAAGGGGAAGCACGAATGGTGCGATCTGGAGTTATATGAGGCGGCGGTTAAAGGCGGCTGGCGGGAGTTTGGATTGCCGGAAATGGTGAGGCCGTGGTTTTTCTCGCAGAGGCCAGAAGTAGTTCCGCATTCATCTTTGGTGCGGATGTTCGGGATTCTGGACGAGGCAGGGGAGTGGTTGATCGATGCGGAGGGGCGGATGGATACCGGGAAATTTTCTCCGGACGGGCCGGCGGCGGTTTTAGGAACTTCGCTGGCGTTGCTGAAGGCATGTGATGAGATGGAGGTGATGCGGTTGCCCGACGGCTCATGGATTTTCGAGACGGGCGGTAGCAAAGGCCTACGGAAAAGCTTTTCCCCTGAGGAGGTGCTCGGGCGGCTTTCAGGGCATTTCGGGGTTCCGCAAGCCCGCATTCTTAACGAATATGGCATGACCGAGCTTTCCTCGCAGTTTTACAAGTGGGGAGATGCGGAAACTCACAATGGGCCGCCATGGCTGGGCGTGCGCGTGGTGGATGTGGCGACCGGGAAGTTGGTCGCGCCCGGAGAAGCCGGTTATCTGGAGATCATCGATCTGGCGAATCTGGAAACGGTTTCGGCGATCCGCACTCAGGATTTCGCGGTGGCTGTGGGAGATAGAGAGTTCCGTTTGCTCGGTAGGGACGATGCGGCGGTTGCGAGGGGGTGCTCGCGGGGTGTCGAGGATGTGCTGAAACAGAAAGATTGATTTTTCCGTGCTTTCGTGTAACTGTGCAGCACGAAGATATGAATGTGACTCTAAAATTACCGGATGATCTTTGCAAAGCTGCCCGGCACCGTGCCGTTGACGCGGAGAAATCCCTTAGTGCCTACGTGGTAGAGCTGTTGGAGAGGGATTTGGAAAAGCCGGAGGGAAAGGTTGAAAAACCTAAGACTTGGGTGGAAGCGATGACTGTCGAGGGGATGCCGGATTGGTTTTACGAGAAGGATTTTCCCCTCGAAGATCGCAAGGCCATGGTGATACGTGACTTCAATTTCGAGGACTGATGAGGATAATTTTGGACACGGTGACCGTTTCCGAGCTGCGGAAAGGGGATAAGATGGATGGAGCCGTTCGCGAATGGCATGAGACAGGCCGAGGGCGGCCAGCGAATCTGAGCGTAATCACGATGAACGAGATCCTGTTCGGAATACGCAAACTGGAAGGGAGAAATGATGAATTCGCGGAGCTACTACTGCGCTGGTACCGAACTCTGCTCGCCCAACCAGAAATTTTTCCTCTCTTGGGCGTTAGCTTGAGAGTCGCGGAGCAGGCTGCGGATTTCCGGGCGCTCCTAGGGCTTTCATACAACGATTCCTTCATCGCGGCGACGGCACACGCTCATGACCTGACACTTGCGACGAGGAATATTTCCGACTTTGAAAAGACGGGCATTCGGTTGGTAAATCCTTGGAACTTCGGGAAATGAGAACTCTCGTGGAGAGGATTATTTTTCTAATTTCCCAGCGGGAGATTTTGGGAAAATGGGTGGGAGCTTATGATGAGGTTTCTCTAAAGAAATGGCTCTCTGCCGAGATCGGTGACTGGCGGAGGTTGGAGGATTGGGTGGATGGTTCGCGAGTGGTTGCGCGGGAGCCGGTGCTGCATGTGGTGAGCGGGAATACGGAACACGCGGCGTTCCAATCGCTTTTCCGGGCTGTTCTGATGGGTTGCCGATCTTGGGTGAAAGTGCCGTCGGCGGGTCTTCTGGAGTTTGAAAAATGGGCGGCGGGTGTGGATTTGGTGGAAGTGCGAAGGGAGCTTCCCGATGAATGGCGTGAACCTGAGGTGGCGGTGGTGTACGGCGGCCAGCAGACGGTTGGATTTTTCCGGGAATGGCTCTCGCCGAAGACGCGGATCATCGAGCACGGGCCGAAGCTGAGTGCGGCGTTTGTCTTCGCGGAACGGGAGGGAATTTTTCGGGATTTGGCGGATGATATTATGCGCTACGGGCAGCGCGGCTGCCTCTCGGTGCAGATGGTTTATGTGAAAGGGGAGGTGGAGGCATTTAGTGGAAGACTGGCGGAGGCTCTGGAAGAGAGGCGACCGAAGATCACTGCTACGTTTTCGGAGGCCGGCGGAGTCCGCAACGAGCGCGAGCTCGCGCGGTTTCGGATCGCGAACGGAGCCAAACTAAAACTCTGGGAGAGTGTGGGATCGATCGATTGGACGGTTTTGATGGATTGTGAAAATGCCGAACTGCGTGCCGGACCGGGTAGTGGATTTGTCCGTGTGGTGGCGATGCCGGAGGAGATCTCACAAAAAACGCTAGCTTCAGAGTTGGAATATCTATCCACCGCCGTCGTGGAGCCGCTCTGCTATGCTGAAAAGCTCGATGAAGCCGCCCCACCCCGAATCTGCACGGCGGGAAAAGCTCAAGAGCCGGGGATTTTCTGGCACCCGGATGGGGAAATGCCTCTCGCCGGGCTTGTGCGCTGGCGGGATCTCGGATGAAACTCCCGGCCTATGTCCGAAGCAGCAATCCAGACCACCGGAACCATCCTTGAGCGCAAAGGGGAAATCATCTACCGGGTGGAACTGATGAATGGAAAGGTGATGCTAGGCCACCTCTCAAAAGCGCTCACGGATGCGAAGGCCGAATTCGCGGATGGCGATTCCGTCTCGCTGGAAATGACCCCATACGATTTCGACCAGGGGCGAATTACCGGGAAAATCTCCTAAAACGGCTTGGCTAGGCCGAGGTATGCGGCAGCGATGGCGGCGACAAGCGTCAGGCCAAAGACAACGGTAGGCGGCAGGACTTTCTTTTTCGAAAGAGCCGGGGCAAGGCCGATGAAGAGCCAGATCCCGAGTTTCGCCATCCACCAGTATTGATCCATCGGTGGCTTTTTCAGTATAGCGAATCCTACGAGAAGGATGAAAAGCAGGGAAACGCCGTGCAGGATGGAAGTCGTTTTCTTCGAACTGCCAGCCAATGTGGTGGCACCGAGTGAGGCGAAAAGGGCGAAAACACCGGCGAGGTGAAGGGTTTTTAAGAGAAATGGATCCATGACTGGTGGGAGATTCCGCCAATAGCACCGCTGAATCAAGAAAACTCGGAAAGTTGCGCTCTTCTGGATCCGTATGAGATTGTGTCAATGAAACGAAAACTAACATGGCTCGGCGCGATCCTCTCCGGATTGTATCTGTTGACGATAGGCCCTCTGCCTTTCCCTGCGTTCGACCCCCTGCCGTTTATTGACGAAGCCATAGCGCTCGCCTTTTTCCTGAAATGCACATCTTCCCTGGGATTCGATATGCGGAAATGGTTGCCATTTTTCGGAAAAAACGGCAAATCCAAGCCCTCCCAAAAACCCGACGATGACAAGGAAGTCACCATCGACGTCTGATCCTTTCCATCAAACTACTTTCACCCAATCCAACATGAGTAACGAAATCGACCTCGACGCCCGCCCCGTAAAGACAAGAAAACCCTGGTTTCTAAGCTTGATCGGGCTGCTAACGATGGGTGGAATGATCGCAATGCCGTTCATTGCGGGCGAGCCTGGCGGAGATGAAATGCCGGATATCGTCCGTTATTTCGGACACTTCCATCCGGTCATCCTTCACCTTCCCATCGGCATCTTTGTGCTCGTGCTCTTCCAAGAGTTGATCGCGATGTTCAGCCGGCACAAATCCGCTCGTAGCATCGTCCCGATGTTCCTCGGCTCTGCCAGTGCGGTGGTCGCAGTGATTCTCGGATTCCTGCTCTACCAAGGTGGCGGCTTCGAGGGTAGCGAGCTTGCCGAAGACCACCTCTGGGGTGGTACTATCTTCGCATGTGTCGCGGTTTTCACTTTTATCGTCCGCGCCTGGACCCTTTCCCCAACCGCAACCCAAGCACCCTTCCGCGTCTTTCTGTTGGCTAGTGTCGGAGTCATGTCCTATGCCAGCCACGACGGCGCATCTATCACCCACGGCAAGGGCTACCTTACCGAATATGCACCGGATTCGATCCGCAAGCTGCTCGGTATGGAGCCGAAAGAAAAGAAGGAAGAAAAAGTGGTCAAGCCTCTGGAGGAGCAGATCGTCTACGTGGACATTATTCAGCCCATCCTGAACAAAAGCTGTGTGAAGTGCCACAGGGAAGAGAAATCCAAGGGCAAGTTCCGCATGGATACTTTCGAGCTTCTCGTCAAAGGCGGGAAGGAAGGAGATGGCATTGAGCCGGGCAATGCCCTCGACAGCAACATCATTTTCCGTGCTGAGTTACCAGAGGACGATGACGAGCACATGCCACCCGAAGGCAAGAAGGACATCGAAGACCACGAACTTCTCGTCGTGAAATGGTGGATCGACCAAGGTGCGGATCCTTTGATAAAGGTCGGCGAACTCGAACTCACCGATGAAATCCGCGATGCCATTGGGAAACTGGATCTCACGATCTCTCCGGAATCCGAGGTTGAGAAAGAAGAGTCAGACAATCCTAGCGATGAACTGCTGAAAACCGTTACAGAGCTCGGTTCGGAGTTCCCCGGCGGCCTCACCTTCGAGTCACAGGAATCCTCAAACCTTACCTTCACCGGAGTTTCCCTGAGGAAAAACCTCACCGATGAGAACTTCGCAAAACTCGGCTCGGTCATCCACAAGATGGTCTCTGTGGATCTCTCTGCGACTGGAATCACGGACCGTTCCGTGGCCTTGCTCGCTCCAGCGGAAAGCCTGAGAATGATCCGCCTCAATGAAACCGGAATCACCGATGCCTCCATCGACACGCTCGTAAAACTCCAGAATTTGGAATCGGTAAATCTGTTCGGAACGAAAGTCACCGACGAAGGCGTGAAGAAACTCTCCGCCCTCCCGAACCTCAAGCGCCTCTATCTCTGGCAGACGGATGTTTCCGAGGAGGCCATCACAGATCTGCAGAAAGCGCTGCCGGAAGTGGAGATCGTGACGGGGATTTGAGGAAAGCTACGGAGCGGAAAGGAACCGCGATTTAGAAATCGAGACAACCCGAGCCACAGGCCAAGTCCTCCGCAGCCGTTGCAGGTGCGATTTCCAAATCGCGGTTCCTTTCATCTGCGATGGGAATCTACTTCTCAAGCTCCGACATCTTCTCGGCGCCTTTGATTTCCAAAGTGGTCCAAGGCTGCTCCGGGGCGAGATCTGCGAATTCCAGGGCTGCGGGGGAAATACCCTCCGGCTCGGCGTTGTGCAGAGCGGCGACAACCTCCGCAGGATCAAGACGATTCAGCGGTAGCGAAGTGTAGCCAGATCCGATATCGATGCCGTCGCTGCTACGCGCCTCGAAGTGCAGGTGCGCCGGGTAATGGCCGTTTGCGGTGCCGACTGTGCCGATTTGCGTGCCGCGCGCGACCAGCTCCCCGAGTTTGGCTTTGATGTCGAGGAGGTGAGCATACATCGTGTGGATGGGTTTCCCCTCCGTATCGCGATGGGCGAGGACGACGATGTTTCCCCAGCCGGATGAGGGCTCGCCGGTGAAAACAACCAGCCCGTCGCCCGCCGCGAAAACAGGGTCCCCGAGATCCGTATTCATCCCGCCGATGCCGTTGAGATCGTCCCCGGTGTGGTGCCCGCCGCGTTTGTTGTTCATTTCCCAGAACTTCTGAGCATTGTAAACCAGCGCGCCATTTTCAGAACCCATGGGCGTATCCATTTTCGTCACGATAGGGATCTGGTTCGTCTGCCATGCGGTGAGAAAATGGAAGCGCATGTCCGGTTTTTTATCCTCCGGCATCTCCATCGGCGCGTCTGCTCCTTGGAATCCGACCAGCACCACCTCCTCAACCCCGGTCTGCGAGCTACGCCATATCGCATAACCGATGAGTCCGGCGGCGATGGTGAGTGTGATCAGAAGGCGGGCGCTTTTCATTTCAGGATTACGCGGGATTTTAGGGAATTGTTCAACGGGGAAACGACGGAAAGCTTGAGGAACTGAACCTAACGGCAAAGGATAGACCATGGATACAGAGTTGGGGAAAGCAGTCGCGGCGTTAAAATTGGATAAAATGGAGCGGCATATTTTCCTCTGTGCCCAGCCGACCGAGGCGAAATGTTGTGATCCCGTTGCTGGCGCGGAGAGCTGGGATTTCTTGAAACGTCGGCTCAAGGAACTCGGCCTAGTCGGTGCAGGGGAAAAGGTAGTCCTCCGCACGAAGGCAGACTGCCTGCGGGTGTGCATGAAGGGGCCAGTTGCCGTCGTGTATCCGGAGGGTGTCTGGTATCACTCCTGCACGCCGGAGGTTTTGGAAAAAATCATCCAGCGCCACCTCATCGGAGGGGAAGTGGTGAAAGAGTTTTGTGCAAAGGGATGAGAAAAATCCGACCACGGGCACGGCTCTCCATTATTCCAAAAGCTCCCTGACCAGTGCCGGTCCCTGGTAAACGAAAGCCGTGTAGATCTGCACCAGGTCGGCTCCGGCTTTGAATTTCTCCTCCGCATCCGCCTTCGAGGAAATTCCGCCCACCCCGATGATGGGAATTTTCCCGGAAAAGGCGGAGGCGAAAGCGGAGAGCACAATGTTGGATTTTTCGAAAACCGGCTTCCCGGAAAGCCCACCCGCTTCATTCGCCCAAGGATGATCCGCGACCTTCTCCCGGTCGAGGGTGGTGTTGGTGGCGATCAGACCGTCGAGGCCTCCTTCGAGGAAAGCTTTGGCAAGATCCGCGACTTGCTCCTCAGTCAGATCGGGAGCGACTTTAAACAAGATGGGCACGCGCTTTCCATGCTGCGCAGCGAGCTTTTCCTGTGAGTTTTTCAGCAACTCCAACAGTCGTGCGGAGGAATCCGCCGCCTGCAGATCGCGCAGGCCGGGGGTGTTCGGCGAGGAGAGGTTCACCGCGATGTAATCCGCCACCGGGTAGGCTTTTTCTAAACACGCGAGGTAGTCATCGGCAGCGTTTTCGTTGGGCGTGTCCTTGTTCTTGCCGATGTTGAAGCCGATGGGGCCGGTGAAGGATTTGTGGGCGCGGACGTTTTCCACACCAGCATCGATGCCGGGATTATTGAAGCCCATTCGGTTAATGATCGCCTCGTGCGGGATCAGCCGGAACAGGCGCGGCTTCGGGTTCCCCGCCTGCGGGCGAGGCGTGATCGTGCCGATTTCCACAAATCCGAATCCCAGCCGCCCCAGCGCATCGATGGTATTGCCCTCCTTGTCCAGTCCCGCCGCGAGGCCGATTCGGTTTGGGAATTTCAGTCCCATCAGCTCGATGGGTTCGCTCTCCGGGAAAGGCTTGGAAAGTAATTCCAGTAGCCCGGTCTTCTCCGCGAAACGCAGCCCCATCATACTCGTGTGATGTGCTACCTCTGCATCGAGGGCGAAAAGAATTTTACGGGCAATAGGGTAGGCGGCGTCGATCACGGCGCGATGCTGGCCGCTGCGCGGAAATTTTCAATCCAAACGGTAAAAGGTTGGCGCAAAGCCGCGAAGGCGCAAAGGAAGAGGGTTTCATGAGGAAGGCAGGAAAAGAAAACGGTTCCCAATGGTTCCTTTCCTTAGAGAAATGCCCTATCACCCGGCTTCTATGCACAACCGCCCACCGAAAAAGTTTGTTCCCACGCCTTTCGATTATCATCAAGAGATTGATCTTCGGATTGATTCACTGACGAATTTGGGTGCCGGGGTGGGGCGGGTTGATGGCTGGGTGGTGTTTGTGCCCTACGCGCTGCCAGGGGAACTAGTGCGGACGAGGATTTTCCGGAATGATAAGAATCACTCGCAGGGGGATCTGGTGGAGGTCTTGGAGAAGTCCCCTGACCGTGTGGAGCCGGGTTGTCCGCTGTTTGGCGAGTGCGGAGGCTGCCAGTATCAGCACCTTACCTATGAAAAGCAGCTGGAATGGAAGACACGCCAGATCAAGGAACTGCTGAAACACATGGCGAAGGAGGAGCGGGAGGTGAATTTCTGCGAGTGCTCGGAGCAGATCTGGAACTATCGCTCGAAGATCACGCCTCACTTCGATAAGCCCAAGGACGGGGTGGTGAAGGAGATTGGTTTTCTGAAAGTAGGACGCCGCAACGAGATTCTGAATGTGGAGAACTGCCCGATCGCGATGAAAGAGATTAACGAGGCACTACCTACTGTTCACGAAGATGTGCGGGCGAACGGGCGGCAGTTCAAGCGCGGTGCGACGGTGCTTCTGCGGGCGACGCAGGGGCGGGTGGAGCGGAATCCAAAGGCCATTGCCCGCGAGGAGGTGGGCGATGTGAAGTTCGATTTCGTGGCGGGGGAGTTTTTCCAAAACAACCCGTTCATCCTGCCGAAATTCACGGGCTACGTCGGTGAAAAGGCGCTGGCTGGTGGGGCGAAGTATCTTGTTGATGCTTATTGCGGCGCAGGCCTTTTCGGTATCGCGCTGGCGAGGAGTTTCGAAAAAGTTATGGGAGTGGAAGTGAACGAGGCCGGTGCACAGTGGGCGAAGAACAACGTGGAACTCAACGGGCTCACGAACGTCAGCATCCTCCAGGCGAGCGCGGAAGCGATTTTCGAACAGATCGATACGCCACCGGAAGAGACGGCAGTAGTGATCGATCCTCCTAGAAAAGGCTGCACGCCGGAGTTTCTCCAACAACTTGTCGGTTACGGCCCGCAGCGGATTATTTATGTTTCCTGCGATCCTGCGACACAAGTTCGGGATTACAATTTTCTGAAGGATTCCGGATATGTCTTGGACGAAGTCCAGCCTTTCGACCTGTTTCCGCACACCCGCCACGTGGAGTCCGTGATGGTGCTGATTAAATCATGAGATAGCCTGCCACCTCCGCACCGCATTTCGTCGATGACTCTACCACGATGCAAGTCGGCCACATCCCGGCAACTGCCCGGCTTGCTTTGCCTCAGCGTTGGCGGCGGTCTTATTCGTGAACCATTTACGTATAGTTTTTCCCTCTCTCTCTAGGCAGGCGGTGGAGCGGTCGATTCCGATGAGTTGGCCCCACTTGCTTGCGTTCATGCCTGAGCTTTCGAGGTGGGCGGCTAGGAACTCGTGGGGTGGGAGAGAGTTTTCATAATTGCTTTTCCAATTGCGCTCGAAGATCCGGATCTGGTGCGAACTTTTGAGTATCTTATCGCACTGAAATGGGAGGTTGAGTTTCGGCATGCGGAAACTTTTTTTGCGGAAAGCTGAATAATTTGAAGCGGGGAGGGGTCAAATCTTGCGTAACCAAAAATTACTAAAAGCTATGAAAAAATTAATTACTACTATCGCCATCAGTGCTATCGCATTCATTGGAACCGCTGTTGATTCTGACGCTCGCCCACAACGTGGAGGATATGGAAATCAGTCTCAATTGAGGCAAGTTTACGTGAGCGGACACCGCCACGGTCGCCCGGTCTATACCCAGAAATTTTTCACGGGGTATGATTGCTACAACCGCCCAACTTATAGATACCGCACTGTCTCGGCACCAAGACGTAGATACTCCAGGAGCAGTTGTAATAGCGGCTATAGTCGTGGGCGTTCCAGCAGCTACAATCGCTACAGTGGACGCCGTAGTTCCGGCTCTAGTGTGAGCTTCTCTTTCAGGCGCTAATGATTTGATGTGCAGATTGTGTCTGGTCGGACTCCCGGGGGTGAAAGCCTCCGGGAGTTCTTTTTTCTACAGACTGATCACAGCGGGCGGGCGTAGGTGTCACAGCGATTGTGCCAACCGGGGATCCACTTGGCTTCGTTGCGGGCGGGGGGGGAGTTTGATACGCGGCGGGATAGGACGCGTTTTGCGGAGGCTGCAAATTCGGTTGCTGCTGGCGCGCCGGAGCGGACGTTGTGCATGCCGCCTAGGACTTGGAGGAGCCCCCAACCCTGGCCGTTGTATTTTTCAGTGGAGCTGGTGCCTTCGCCTTTGAAGTTTACATAGTCGATCAGGGCGTAGGTGCCTTGGGGGGTGGTGGAAACTTTCTGGTAATTCGCCTGGATCTTCGCGCGCTCGGAAGCTGGGGCGGCGGCGAGCATTTTCGGCAGGGCACCACGGGAGCGGACGATGATGAAATCCGTTTGAAGGGTGACGGCGGAGGCTAGCCATTCCCGCAGTCGCGTCATTTCAGTGGAATTGAATTTCGACTGGAACTCCGCCTTGGTTCGCCATGGGCTGAAGCGTTGTTGGGCGATGGCGGGAGGGTTCGCTCCGTTGCGTTTGGCGAATGTGATAAAGGCTGGCCAGGACTCCTCGAAGCGACCGTTAAAGCCTGCGGGATACCAGATAAAATGGCCGATACCAAGCGAGGGGAATTCTTCGCCACTGTTCCACGCGGTCAGGCCGTTGAGTGTGCCGTTGGATTCGTTCTGCCAGATCTTCTTTCCGATAGCTGATTTCTGGGCGGCGGTCAGGTTGGTGGCGGGTGCCGAGTTTCCTGAGGTAGGAGGGTTTCCGGGGGAGCAGGCGGTGAGGACTGCAGCGAGAGCGAGGATGAGGCGTATCTTCATGCCTCAGTTAAAACTCGAAACTCTAAATTTGAAACTTCAAAGAAGAGGCTGAATTCTACGGGACGATCACAACGAGGCCGTGCCGCCTTTAACCAGATAACAAAACCGTTCACCGTAAGCGGACAGGCTGCCACTGCTTCGAACCTCTCTCTGGCAAAGAATCGATTTACACGCTTGTGGTGGGGATGCTTGCGGTCGAAGCGTGCGAGGAGAACGTTTATATCGGCGAGGACAGGCATTAGATTCCTTCCTCGTCGCGAATGCGGTTGATCAGTTCTTGTGTGACGGGCGGGCCGTCGTAGTCTTTGCGATCATAAACAGGCCATCCGTATTCATCGATGGTGAAATGGGAATCTTCCGCAGGTGTGGCGGGCGGGTGGATTTCCTTTTCGAGGGCGCGGGTGAAAAGCTCCTTGAGTGTGACGCGTCGGAGGGCGGCGGTGGCCTTGGCTTCGGCGAAGAGCTGGTCGGGGAGCTCAAGGGTTGTCTTTATATGGGTTGAGATATGGTTTTATGGGTGTGGGTCAATGCGTAAGGTTCATTCCGACTGGATCGTGAAACGTCTCTCGATGTCATCTAGGACAGGCTTCGAGTGGAGCATGAGTGGATGGAGGACTACGTTGTGGGAATGGTTTTCAGCGCGGGACCATACGGAAGAGCTCGTCGGGAGGATGATGAGATCCATCGGGGTGCGGTGGGATACAATGGGCATCTCGCCGAGGGTGGCTTCGGTTTCCTCAAGATCGCGGAGGAAATCACTGCCGGGGCGCATTTGAAAAACGCCTTTGGTAGGGTAGCTATAGGCGGTTTTTGTGCCGTGGTGAGGTGTGGAGACCGTGATGAATTCCTCGCAGTGTTCCGCACCGCCTAGCTTCTGGAGGTAGTAGCGGGAAACGAGGCCGCCCATACTGAAGGCGACGAGGGCGAATTTCTCGTCTTCGCCGAATTCCTTGTCGATCTGATCCTTGAGCCCTTCCGCAAGTTTATCGAGGCCTCCTCGTCCATCTGCAGGTGTAAGTTTAGGCACGAAGCACTGGATGCCGTGGGTTTCGAGACGGCGCTTCAGTGAGTCGAAAGCTTTGCCGTCCTCGAAAATGCCGTGAACCATCACGACTTTTTCGTGGCGTGGTTGTTGAGGCTGCGGGTGGCAGGAAACGGCGGTGGCAAAGATCCCGGTGAAGAGTTGGAAGAAGCGGGCGGTGATCATAAATTTCAAGTTTCAAGTTTTAAAGCTCAAATTTCAATGAAGACGCAAGCGGACGCGAACTGTGGCTCTTGCTTGAGTTTTGTAATTTGAAATTTGAGTTTTTAGCCTGGCGGCCATTGGAGTTGGCGCCCGCCTAGAAGGTGGACGTGAAGGTGGGGGACGGTCTCGCCGCCGTGGGGGCCGTGGTTGATGGCGATGCGGTAGCCGGTTCCGGAGATGCCGAGGTCTCCGGCGAGTTTTCCGGCGGTGAGGAGCAGGTGGCCTAAGACGGCTTGGTCTTCGGCTGTGGCTTCACCGATTCTTGGGATTGGCTTTTTCGGGACGATGAGGATGTGGGTGGGTGCTTGGGGTGAAATATCCCGGAATGCGCAGCAGAGGTCGTCCTTGTGGAGGATGTCGGCGGGGATGTCGCCGTCGTAGATTTTCTCGAAAAGTGTTTTCACTGTTTGAGGGATGATAGACGCCACGCTTCGGATCTCAAACCCTGAATTGGAGGTGCGTTTGGCTACAGGTAGAGGTTTCCGCTCATCCGTCTTGCGTGGAAGGGGTGTAATGCCGTACTGATGCCAAGTGGCTACTTCAGAAAAGCGCAGCGTGAACCAGTCTTCTTGGAAGAAAACTCTCCTGAGGGGAC
The DNA here is from genome assembly GCA_905182475.1 of Akkermansiaceae bacterium. Classification (GTDB taxonomy): domain Bacteria; phylum Verrucomicrobiota; class Verrucomicrobiia; order Verrucomicrobiales; family Akkermansiaceae; genus Luteolibacter. The sequence continues at coordinate 22,273 of CAJJBR010000016.1, forward strand.
TGCTGATCTGTGCCGGGTCGGTGACGATTCTCTTGCCTGCGTGGCTTCCGAATAGGCCGGGATCGCCTTTGGCGCGGGGGACTGTAGAGCTAATGCAGGCCGGACTCTTGGCTGCTGCAACGGCGGTGATGATAGGTGTACTGGCGCATTCGGGACATAGACGGGCGGTCTGTCGGGTGCTTGCCTTTAGTCTTGCTGCGGCGTTGGTGGGTGAGTTGGAGGATTTTATTTCCGGAATTTTGAAATGGCCGTTTCCTGAAGGTTGGGTGATCGGCGTGCTGCTGGGAGCTGCGCTAATCACCTTCCTGCGCCACAGGAAGGTGATGATCCGTTTTTTCGGAACGATAGGCCGTCATGCGGGTTCAGGTTTTATCGGTGCAGCTTTGCTAATCCTGTATGTGTTCAACCGCGTGGTTGGTGCACCGCAGTTCTGGCAGGCATCGCTGGGTGATTCGTTCTCCCCCGAGATTCCCCTCATCTGTAAAAGCTACCTTGAGCTTCTGGCATGTTATTTCATTTTCGTCGGGACTTTGGGTCTGGCGATCACACTAGGGAGGCGGGAGGAACTGGACTAGATGGCTGCTGATTTTTCAAAACGTCTGAGCTGGAGAATGGAGGCCGCGGCGCACTCAGTGGTGGCGGCGGTGATGCGGCAGCTTCCGGTAGAGAGGGTGTTTGTCTTTGGCGAATTTCTCGGGAAGCTGATCTGGCCGCTGATGAAAAAGCGGCAGAAGACCATCGCGCGGAATCTCAGGATCGCGACGGAAGGAAAGTTCACGCCGGATGAGATCGATGTGATGGCACACCGGTCGTTCGTGCGGACGGTGGCGAACCTGCTCTGTTCTACCGTTTCCGCGAAGGCGCCGGGCAAGGATCTGACGGAGCTGATGGAGGTGGAAAACCCGGAGTTGATGAAGGAGGCTCTGGCGGAGGGCAATGGGGTTGTGCTGCTGCTGGCGCACATGGGGAACTGGGAACTGCTCACGCGACTTAAAGCTTTCGATCCGGGCATCGTGAATCTCGGAGGCTTTTACCGGCCGCTGAATAACCCAATCCTGAACGAACGGGTACTGAAGGAGCGCGAGTTTGATGGGTCACGGCTTTTCTCGAAGAGGGACAGTCTGCACATTGTCAGTGGATTCCTGAAAGACGACGGTGTGGTGGGGATACTGGCAGATCAGCGTGTGGCATTTCAGGGGAAGGTTGCCGGGTTTTTCGGAAAACTGACTCGCTCCAGCCCGCTGCCGAGCCTGCTGGCGAGGCGTTGCAAGAGCGAGGTGCTGGCGCTTTCCCTCACCACGGTCGAGCCCGGGAAATGGAAAGCCCGCTACCATCGCGTGGAAAAACCCTACGACACCGCAAACTGCTCGGACGCCTTGGAGAGGGCGATGAGGGTCTCGATAGAAGACGTTTTCTGGCTGCAAGAGAGATGGAGGGTATATTTAGGTGAAGGCGTGCCGCCCGCGAAGTGGCTGGGCAAAGAGGATGTGCGGGGGCGCAATCCGCACCGTGCGCTGGTATGGATGACAGAGGAGCAAAAAGACATGGAGCTGCCCGCCGGGTGTGTGCACGGCGATATCGTGAACGAGCGCTGCGTGGGAGCGCGGATTGGGGATTTGGAAAGCATTGACAGGTCAAAGCCGCTTCCCGTGGATTACATTCTCGTGTTTTCGGAGAACGAGGAGTTGCGCAAGGAGGCGAAAGCTTTGGGCATACCGATGTTTCCGATTTCGCTGTTTTTAGAATAGTTCGCCGACAACCTGCTGGGTCGTCTTGAAATGAAGTTTGGCGAATTTTCCAAGCACCTCTTTGCCGTGTGTTGCGACGAGCTTTTTTCCGGCATCGATCACTAGTGAAGAAGCTCCGAGCGGGATGGTGAAGCCGACTTTTTTCGTGGCGGCGTCCATCCAGTCGATGAACCGCTCGCGTGCGAGGATGGAGGCCGCGGCGACGGCGGTATCGGATTCGCCCTTCGTGCGCTGGTCGAGCTTCAGGGTGATATCCTTGTTCTTGAGTGCGCTTTGGAGGACATCGGCGCGGGCGAATTGATCGGAAAGAGCGCGGGGGCAATTCGGAACTTTCTTCGCGAGCTCCTCGATAACCGTCGCGTGACCCCAGGCAAGCATGCGGTTGAGGTTCTTGAACGAGCCGTAGATTTCGTTGTAGCGCTCCGGGCGGATCGCGATCACGTCGAATTCGATTCCCGGAGTCGCCTTGATGATGGCGGCGAGTTTTCGGATGGCAGCGGGAGTCGTAATCCGTTTCGAATCCATGATTCCACCTTTGACCAGAAGGCGGGTGATTTCCGCATCCGTATAAACCCCGGCGACAACCAAGGGTCCGAAAAAATCGCCCTTCCCGCTTTCGTCGATCCCGAAGTGCGGGAGGTAATGGCCGGTATCGTCGGTTTCCTCCTCGTACCCGAGTTTGGCCACGCCGGTGATCTCCGGCTCAAAGGTGAATCGGATGAAGTCCTCGGTGTCCTTCCCCTGGATCAGCACTTTGGGTCCTTTTTTATAGACACTGATGTTCAGCTTCCCTTTTTTTGCTGCGAAGATCGTGTATTGCTTGGCGACGAATTCGAACCCCTTTCCTTCCAGTATGGAACGCAATTTAGCGACCTGAGCGGGAGTGAGTGGGGCGGTGTGGGAAGTCATCTGCGGGAGGGTATGGGGAAATTTTTCCAGACGCGAGCCATTCGGAAGCGATGATCAGAACTGGAGTTGGTAGAAAACGTAAACGTCGAGCGAGATCAGGAGATTGCCGATCGCATGGAAAACGATTGGCAGTCCTCCGCAAAGGGGTTGGAAACACCCTTCTCCTTATTGCGAGAAGTTGGAACTTTCATCCTAGATCTTACCCAGCCATTTTCAGCAAAGGGCGTTTGCTGAATATCCTGTGCCGCGCATACTCGCGGTATGGAAACGAATAACAGTAGAATCCGCATGATCAGATCATACGCGCTTTTGGCACTTCCGCTTCTTTCCCTTGTCTCCTGTGGGGTGACGTCTGGCGGTGGTGCCCCTGGGTTACCCCCACGCAAGGCTCCCCCGGATATCTTCGACAGCTATTATCCCGACCGGGATGCGAATATGGCGGACGGATGGACGCGGGGAATGGATATGTCCGGCGTTTCTTTCAACGATACCCGGACAGCGACCCTCATCACCCCACGCCATGTTGTGATGGCGAAACACTACTCCCGCCCGGCAGGTGCTCCCGTTGTTTTTCACGACCGTGGCGGCAACCGCATCAAGCGAAAGATCATCGGCTTTGCCCCCGCTTCGGGGGATGTGATGGTTGCGCTGCTCGACGAGCCCGTCCCATCCAATTACCGCAGCTACCCTTTGCCGTCCACTTCCACAAATTCGGCCGCCATCATCGGCCGCCACGCCATCATCAGCGATCAGAACCGGAAACTGTTCGTCCACCTCGTCGCTGGCATCGAACGGGGGATCATCGGTTTCAAACAGGACGAAAGCGACACACACGGCTGGGGAAAAAACCTTGTCGTAGGGGACAGTGGAAATCCTGCTTTCCTGATCGCCGGAAACCAGCTCGTTCTCGTAGAAACCCACACCAACGGCGGTTCCGGCTCCGGCCCATACTATGGAGATCCGACAGTCCAGGCGAGCATCCGCGCTGCCGTCGCGAAGCTTGATGGGAGCTACCGCATTCATACCGTTATGGTCCGATAAGGCGGAAAGTTTTTTGTGGGAATCCGGGTAGGGATGGTGAAGACTCCTATGTCTTTTACCCTTTTAGAAAATTCCTATGAAAGCATTGATTCCTGCATGTTTGGTTGGCTCTGTGGCGCTTTTCGCCGTCGCGTATAGTCCCGCCGATGAAAAACTCCCTGGTGGTGCTGTTGAAAAAATCGCTGAAGCACTTCCGAAAGAAGCGTATGCGAAGTCGGAAAAACCCCGCAAGCTGCTGGTATTTTCCCGCACCAACGGCTTCCGCCACGCATCCATCGCCACTGGCAAGGTTGCCCTCTCGGAATTGGGTAAAAAAACCGGAGCCTATGAGGCAGTGATCAGTGAGGAACTTGTAAACTTCGAGAAGGGCAAGATCGGCGAGTTTGATGCGATCTGTTTCCTCAGTACCACGCAGAACCCGTTTTCCCCTTTCAAGGATGAGCTTAAAAAAATGTCGGGCGATGAAAAAAAGGCTGCGAAAGAATACGAGATGCAGCTCAAGGAAAACCTGATGGCCTTCGTCAAGGGCGGCGGCGGCTTCATCGGCATCCACGCGGCGACTGATACTTTCTACGAATGGGCGGAATACGGCGAGATGATCAACGGCTATTTCAACGGCCATCCCTGGGGTGCCGGAACCAAGGTCAACATCAAGGTGGAGCCCGGCCAGGAAGAGCACCCGCTTGCGGAAATGTTCGGCGGCGAGCGTCTTGAGTTTAAAGAAGAGATCTACACGTTCAAAGCTCCCTACGATTCGAAGAAAGTCCACATGCTGCTCCGTCTCGATCCCGAAAAATCCGCGGATGTGAAAGGGAAAAATCGCGAAGACAACGATTACGGCGTCTCATGGGCGAGGAATTGGGATGATGGAAAAGTCTTCTACTGCTCCATCGGCCACAACCATGAGATGTATTGGAATCCGAAAATTCTGAAACACTATCTCGCTGGCATCCAGTGGGCGATGGGCGACTACAAGGTCGATCTCGCCGAAGGTAAATAGCATTCCAGCCTCTTCGCCATGGACTTCATCTTAGACAATATTTACTGGCTGGTCATCGCTGCTGCGGGGATTGTGCAGTGGTGGAAATCGACCAAAGAGGCAAAAGCGGCCAAGGAGGAGGAGCGCGGTAATACCCGGGATTTTACTCCGGAAGAATTGGAGGGATTTTTTGAAGAGGTAGAGCAGGCGCATTCTCGGCCGGCCGTTCCACCACCACTTCCACAGGCAGCTCCAGCACCTGTGTTGAGACGCAGCGCATCGGAACCATCGCCTCTTGAATTTGATCCCTACGAAGGAATCTCCGGGGAACTGGATCGTCAGGCAAAGCTTGCGGAGCAGGTGAACCAACTCAAGCAGGCAAAGAGGCAGCGCCGCCGGGAGGAGGCTCCGACTGTGGCTTCGCGGAGAAAGAAACCTGTAGAGTCAACAGGTTCGTTGCGTGGCCGTTTGCAGAATCGTAGGGAACTCAGGCAGGCATTCGTCCTGAAAGAAATTTTGGAAAAGCCAATCGGGTTGCGCTAACTCTGCTTTTACATGGGCGGAGGATCGAAATCGAGGTTACGGGTGGCTCTTTTTCCGAGGGCTGAGACGGCCATTCGCTCTGGGCATCCGTGGGTCTATGCGGATAGTATCAAATCCCAGAACCGAGATGGCGAGACAGGGGAACTTGCGGTGATGTATGACAAGCGCGATCGCTTTCTGGCCGTAGGGATGTATGAAGCGGAGTCGCCGATCCGGATCCGGATACTCCACTGCGGGAAACCGGCGGCGTTGGATAGTGACTGGTGGCTTGGGAAGGCGCGCGCGTGTTTGGAAAGGCGTGCTGGAGCGGTGCTCAATGAAACAACGAACGGAGCGCGGGTTATTAACGGTGAGAGCGAAGGGTTTCCGGGACTGGTGGCGGATCTCTACGCCGGGACTCTGGTGGTGAAAATCTATGCTGCCGGATGGCTGGCGAGGTGGGACGAAATTGAGGGGATTCTCCGGGAAGTATTTTCTCCGGGTTTCCTGGTGCTGCGGATGAGTCGGAATGTGGCGGCAAGAGCAGGGGAATGCGGACTGGAGGAAGGGTTCCGTGGAGCGGTTGGTGAGGAGGCTGTGGTATTTTTGGAAAATGGGATCAGTTTTGAATCCGCCGTTTTAAAAGGTCAGAAGACCGGGTTCTTTCTCGACCAGCGAGACAACCGCGCGCGGGTCGAGGAGCTGGCGGCGGGTCGCGATGTGCTGAACGTGTTCAGTTTTTCGGGAGGCTTTTCCCTTTACGCTGCCCGCGGAGGAGCACATTCGGTCACGGATGTGGATATCAGTGCCTACGCCTTGGAGAGCGCAGAACGGAACTTTTCTCTGAATGCGGATAACCCTGCGATTGCTTCCGCAAAACATTCCGGAGTGCAGGCGGATGCCTTCCGCTGGATGGACGAGGCGAGTGGCGAGTATGATCTTATTATCGTGGACCCTCCGACGCTCGCGAAACGTTCTTCGGAAAAGGAAGGAGCCTTGCGCGCATATCGGCGGCTGAACTCTCGTGCGATTTCGATGCTGCGGCCGGGCGGGATCCTAGTGGCCGCCTCATGCTCCGCACACGTTTCGATAGATGATTTTTATCGCTTGGTGGAAGAAGGGGCGCAGGGTTCCCGCAGGCAATGGCGGGAGCTTTGGAGGAGCGCCCACGCACAGGATCATCCAGCGGATTTCCCCGAAGCGAAGTACCTCAAGGCATTGTGCCTGGAGGTAGGTTAGAGCGTTGCCTGGGAGCTGAGCCGCGTTCTCCAGCCTCTATCCGTTCTTCCCTCAGCGTTTCCTCATGAACCAACCGATCAGAGCTCACGTATGAACGAGAAATCATCCGCCACCTGGCAGATTCGCAACGAGGTTTATCCAATTACTCCTATCCCCCCGGGAAGCGGCGTGAAGATGGGTGGCGGGCAGAGTTGACTTCCCACACGGCCTGGTTAATATGACTGGAAATGAGAGCTATTTTAAGTCCTTTTTCTGCCAGTATTTCAGAGCTGAAAAAAAATCCCAGCCGACTTATCGAGGAAGCTAACGGAGAGACTGTTGCGATTCTCAACCACAACAAGCCGACAGCCTACCTGGTTCCTGCGGATACCTTCGAGCGAATGAGCAATCTCCTGGAGGACATCGAACTTGGTCGTATCGTGGAGAAGCGGAAAAATCTCAAAGCAACTGCGGTAAGTGTCTCCTTAGATGAGTTATGATCTGAAATTTTTGCCTCCGGCTCTTAAGGAATGGGAGAAGTTGGGCGACACCATCCGAGCCCAACTCAAGAAGAAACTCGCGCAGCGTTTGGAGAATCCGGTAGTTCCGGCGGATCGCCTCCATGGGTTTCCAAACCATTACAAAATCAAGCTCCGCAGTTCCGGTTACCGGATGGTGTATGAGGTCGCGGAGGGGGAGATCACGGTTTACGTCATCGCAGTGGGCAAACGTGATAACTCCGCAGTTTACAAGCAGGCACGAAGACGCGGACGTTGATACTCAGGGCTTCCCCCCGAAATCCAGATACTTCGCGAGTCTCTCCAAGGTCTTTCCCCCGATGCCTTCGACTTTATCTAGATCGGCGAGTGCTTTGTAGGGGCGGCCTTCGATGATGCGGTTCGCGGTGACCACGCCAATACCGGGGATAGTCATCAATTCGTCTCGGGCGGCGGTGTTGATATTGATGGGCGGACCTGTAAATTCGCGTTTCGCCCCGGTGGCGAGATCCATTTCGGTATCTTCCGAGCGCTGCTCGCCGCGCTCGAAGGGAAGCTTATCCCAATCGGTTTTCGCCCATGCGCCCAGCCCGATCTTCGCGGCGCGGAGTTCGAGATCCTCAAGTTGCGCACGGTATTCCTTTCCGGACGTTCCTTGTGGAGTTTCCCTATACACGCCGAATGCCCGTGCCAGGCCTTTGGACACCAAGTTCGCGGAAAGATCGCTGCCATCGGATGTCTCGACGAATCCGTAGATCCGTTTGTGTTTGCCGTCCCCCCTTGCGTCGGAAAAGGCGGTGTGGACTGTGAAAGGGGTCGCAAGCAGTTTCGCGGTTTCCTCGGCTGCGAGGCCGCCCAAACCTTTTGCGAGCTTGATGGATTTTTGTGGGGAGCCACCAAATCCCGAGATTCCAAAATACCGCCGCTGTCCTCTCAGGCGCCGGGCATCCGAATTATCGGTAACATGGAATTCAATGCAGTCCGCTCCGTAAAGCCGGACGGTCATTTCTTCTCCGTCCTTGGTGCGGACTAGGAAGCTGTCGCCATCTGCCCACGGGGTCGGGATAAAACGGCAGTTTTCCAAGCTTTGCAGTGGTGTTGAAGCACCTTGGCAGAGGCCGGATATGACAAGCAGAAAGCAAAGGATAAACCGGATACTCATGGCCTTTTGGTAAAGTAATTACGGTAACCGAGCAACCGTGATCGGACTCCCTCTGGAAGTTCCTTTTCAAAAGTCGGGGAATCTCTTGCCGATCCGGCAGACATCGGGATAATCCGAGCCACATGGCATGGGCGGATCGAAGTATGGGGCCTGACTCGGGCAGAGGGAATTTTACCCGGATCACTCCTGTCGTGAAATGGCTGCTGATTTTCAATATCGGGATCTACGTGCTCGACCTAATACTCAAGGGCGACGATCTGGACGGGCCGCTCCGGACGTTCGGTGCATTTACAGTCCGCTCCGGGATGTCCGAGGGGCGGATCTGGGAGTTCTTCACGTTCCAGTTTCTTCATGGGAGTGTGGGGCACATCCTGATGAACTCAGTCGGTTTGTTTATCTTCGGGCCATGGCTGGAGAGGTGGTGGGGGGCGGAGAAATTCCTTGGGTTTTATCTCTTGAGCGGTGCAGGCGGTGCCCTGTTTTACGCACTTCTAATTTCCGTTGGTATCCTGCCGGACGAGGTGATCGGAGCAGTGGACAACACCGGTAATATGTTGATGGTTTCTGCAACGGTGGTTCCCTTGATTGGCGCATCCGCTGGGATTTATGGAATCCTTGCCGGGGTTGCGGTAATCGCCCCCTCCCTTGTGGTTACTCTACTGTTTCCGCCTATCTCGCTGACTATGAGGCAACTCGCTCTTGCCGCCATGGGTATTTCGATCTTGTTCATCCTGTTCGGTATCGGGGGGAACGAAGGTGGAGAGGCCGGACACCTCGGTGGTGCACTTGCAGGATTTTTACTGATCCGTAGCTGGATCTGGTGGCAAAAATCTGAGCGCTCTCCCATGTCGGGATCGAAGCGTCGTGGCCCGCGAACTGATATTGAAGCGAAGATCAGACCCCGGACGATGGTGGATTTGAGCGGGGAATCTGAGATTGATGCGATACTCGACAAAATCTCGAAAGACGGCTTTCAGAGTATCACGCAGGAGGAGCGGGATATACTTCTCCGCGCTTCGGAGAATAATAATAAAGGGCAATGACGGACGAGGAAATGATCAACGGAACGGCTGCGGGAGCGCAGGTGGAGAGGCTGAAAGCGATCATGCATCGGCTGCGCGCCCCCGGCGGCTGCCCGTGGGATGCGGAACAGTCGCACGAATCCATCGTGCCGAACTTGATTGAGGAGGCATACGAGACCGTCGATGCAATCCAACGCGCGGATGATACGGACATGACCGAAGAACTCGGCGACCTCTTGCTCCAGGTTGTGTTTCATTGCGAGATCGCGGAGGAGCAAAAGCGCTTCGATCTCGAGGACGTTGCGCGTGGGATTTCCGAAAAGCTCGTTCGCCGCCATCCACATGTTTTCGCCACATCTTCCGCTGGTGACTCAGATGCGGTGCTTAAGCAATGGGATGAGATCAAGCGGAAGGAAAAGGGCGAGAAGGATGTGCCATATCTTCATGGCACGGGGAAAGGGTTACCGGCGCTGGTTCGTGCTTCGAAGCTTCAGAAGAAGGCGGCTAAGGTAGGTTTCGACTGGCCAATGGAAACCGGGGTTCTCTCAAAAATCCGGGAAGAGCTTTGTGAACTTCAGTCTGCAATCGACGCCCAGAAGATGGATGACGTGGAAGAGGAACTTGGCGACCTGATGTTCTCTGTAGTCAACCTCGCCCGCTTCCGGAAAATCGATCCAGAGATTCTGATGGCGAAGGCGAACTCCAAATTCGAACGCCGTTTCGGGGAGATGGAGAAACTTCTCAAGCAGGACGGAAAGTCGCTGGAAAAATCGAGCCTGGACGATATGGAAGAGGCATGGCTGGAAGCGAAGAGCCGGGAGTGAGCGTCGGTCTTAGTTCGCAAGAGTCGCGTTCTGGAGAGCGCGACTCCGAACCGGGATGAAAGCCAGTAACATGATCACAACCTGGCTGATGATAAATCCGGTGAGCCAGACGAAGGCCGCATCCGTAAAGCCGTAGTAGTGCAGGCCGATGCCGAGCATATTGGTACCGAACCATGACCAGCTGGTGACGATGTTTCCGAAAATAGCCATGACCATCATACCACGTTCTTTCACCATCCCGCCCCAGCGAGCGTGGAGGATGATCGCATTCCAGATCACGATGAGCAGTGCTCCGTTTTCCTTCGGATCCCAGCCCCAGAAGCGCCCCCACGACTGATCCGCCCAGATCCCGCCGAGCACGGTGCCGACGAAGCTTGCAAGCGTGGCGAAACACAGGACGCCATAGACCATCCCGCGCAGGGAATTGACCGTTTCCTTCGGGATGGTTCCGAACAGCCGGCGGAAGATGAAAAAGATTGCGATGGTTCCCGCTAGGAAGGTGGCGGAGTAGCCGAGGGTGATGACGACGACGTGGGTTGCCAGCCAGAAATTCGTATCCAGCACTGCCCGCATCATTTCCAAGGTATCCCCGGAGAGGGAAAGGTGATGGGCGATGAGCAGGGTTGCGAAACCGACGATGGCAGCGACTGCTGTTCCAATGGCGTTGCGGTAAAATAACTCGATCACGGAATCGGGAAGTTTCCTCCAGCCGTCTTCGCCTTTCCCGGAGGGCACGGAAAAGGTCTCTGTGAATGAAGCCCACGCGCGCAAACCTGGCATCGCAGGAGAGGAAGAGTCCGCAAGACTTGCGAACTCTGTTTCCGCATTCACCAGTCCCGGGTGGCCGAGAGCGTGTTTCAGCTGGTTGTAGATTCCGAGGTTCCGGGTCAGCCGTATCAGAGCTTTTTCGTAAGGGGGCCGGGTTTGAGCTTCCTTTGCTCCAATCCTTCTCGCCTCCGGCTGGAGCGCTGGGAACGATGGTAGGATCTGGGTGTAGGAATAGGTTTTCTCTTCGCCCCTGGTAAGCCCGGTTAGGCCTAGAATTTCATCGTGATGGATGAGGAAAATTCTTCTATCGTCCGCGATCTCTGGTTTGTAGGCGAGTTCTGCAAGCCATGCAGCCGGGCTTTCCGGTACGTCGTCACCGGGGACTCGTTGTTTCCCGACGATGGCGAGCAGGGCGTTTCGAGCGAGGGAATCGAGTGGCTGGACACGCCCGTTGGAGACGACGGGGAGTGCGGCGAACTCTTTGAAATGGAAGCCTTTTTCCTTGGAGAGAGAGCGGAATACGGCACTGACAACAAAGAGCAGGCAGAGCGAGGGGATCAGCCACGCGAGAATTTTGCGGGGTAGTTTGATCATGGTGCGATTGTCTTGTTACGGCGCGAGATCGCCTTGATGAGGTGCTGGGAAAATACCCACAGGAGGCCGAATCCGACCATCGCGCAGGAGATGTAGGGGAGCGTCCAGACTGGGTTGCGCACCACTTGGAGAATGCTGGTGGTATCGTTATTATCGAATCCAGACTGGAAGAAAGTCAGCCCTTCGTAGCGCAGAGGATGGTTCATGTAGATGAGATGCTCCCTGTCCTCACCGGTTTCCGGATTGATGATGCGGATTTTGCGGGAGAAGTTTTTCGGAACGTTTGTGCCGAGGTAGCGGTCGTGGCTGAAGTCGAGGAGCTTGATCGAAAACGGATGGTAGAGCCTGCGTTGGCGAATCGACATTTTCCATGGCTTCCCTCCAACTACGAATGACTGTTCACCTTTGAGGACGTTGGAAAGCAACCACCGGCCTTGAGCCTTTTCGCCATCGGGAATGATTTCGACGAAGGCGGCCGAGAGATCACGCCTATCCATTTTGGTCTCCCTGCTCTTGCTCTTCACTGCGTAACGTTTGCCGACGCCTTCGGTCGCTCTCGTTCTCTCGAACTCACCGGTGGCTTTTTCTTCCGGGACGATGTCGCTGTTTCGGTAATAGCTGTGGATTTTCAGAGTAAAGCCATCCATTGGAAATTCTGCTCCATCTTTTAGCCGGCTCTGCGGGATCGCGTTGACTGTATCTGTGCCGGTGCCATCCGGCTGTGCAACTGCTAGCTCAATCTCGCGTGGGAAAACGGAGTAGTTCACCGATTTTCCCTCGTCGATTGGCATTTGCGCCTCTCTCCCAAGAAGACCTGTTAGGATTTCCCCAAGCAGCATAATCAGGATGCCAGAGTGGATGAGCATCATGCCCGCCTTGTTCCATCGGAGCTTGAAACGGGCGCTATGGGCGGCGAGAAGGTTGATGATGAGGAGTATCCCGAGAAGCGTGCCACCGGGCATTGGCAGGGAGAGCTTCTTATCGCCGGGAATGGCATCCCACCATGCGATCCATGAGCGAAAAAAGAGCAACTGCACCTCGTGGATGCCGAGGTGGACTTGCGAAAGGGTGGCGACAAAAATGAGCACCATTGCGAAGCCCAGCAGCGTGACCGTGAGGCGCAGGGAACTCAGGAACTTACCAAGCTTTTTGAGGAAGGGGAGTATTGCTTAGGTGAAGAAGTTGAACCGCGAATGGACGCTGATTTTCGCAAATTTTTCCTGATACAATTTCAATGAAACTGGCATTGATTCGCGTAAATTCGCGTAAATTCGCAGTTAAAAAATATCAGGGAAAGGTTGTGGCGCGCACGAACTCTTCGAATTTCTCGCGGTTCGCTTCGACCAAAGCCGCTTCACCAGTGATTTTGAAAAACCAAGTTTTCCCAGGTTTGACGAGGATGGCGGCACCGATGGCTGCCTTTTTCCCATTCGCGACAGGCTCAGTGCTGACCATGTGGCTGAGGAAAAACTTACCAGACGGGCCTTCGACTTCCTTGCCGAGAGCCGGGTCGTCAGCGGCCTCGATTGGTGGGAGCCCAATTTGGTTTCTCCAGCGGTTCACGTTATCCTGCACGCTACCGGAACTCCCTGGGAGCGGGATCACGGAAACGTCGGCAGTCGCGCCGTCCTCGCCTGTGATGGCAAAACTTGCGGCTCGCATGGCACTACCTTCGCTTTTTTCCCAGCCCTCGGGAGCCGTGGCGGTGATCGCGGACGGAGCCGGACTTTGCGGAGGTTGCGATTCACCTGTTTCTCCTGCGATGCGGACAGTGCGCAGAAAGTCCATGAATACTCCGCCTTTTTCCTTCAGCACGGCAGTCGGCGCGGTGAATTTGAAATACCATGTTTCGGAATCCAGCGGTAGGACGGCTGCAAGAATGCCATCTGCGTCCGCAGCGAGACTCTCAGGGGCAAGATTGTAGAGCAGCATATCCCTTCCGCTGCCCGGAACTGGTACTGCATGACCGCCGATCTCTTCTTCCGAGATGGGCTTCATTCCCACTTGTCCACGCCAGCGATTGACGTTCGCGGCGAGGCCACCGCCGTCACCGCCTAGCTTGGATACGGTGACGCGGCCTCCTCCGGGAAGACCGTAAGCCGCGACTAAGAATTGCCCCGTAGCTTCTTGCTCCCAACCGGTAGGCGCCTGCCAGATGGTACTGTTGGAATGTGCGGCGTGGTCATGCGGCGCTTCTTCGACGGTAGCAGGTGTGGATTCGGAGGGCTCATCTGTCGCGACCTTGTAGGTGCGGATCTCCTCGTCGCCGCAGGAGGTGAAAATAAAGGAAAGAAGAGGGAGGGTGAGGTGTTTTCGCTGCATAGAAACGTGCGGTAGTGTTGAAAACGGGCGAGTAATTCCCGCGCGGGTAATAAAGCGGAATCACCTCCGTAGGGGGAGGAAAAACGGACGAAAAAGAATTCTGGAAACCTGTGTCGGCTTACCAGTCTGGAAAATTCATAAAACGTCCGATACTTTCGGAAAAAACTCAGGGGAGTTTTTAGGAACGCTACACGGTGTGTTTGTCTTAATGTAAGTGGCGTTACCTATCACTTCACAAGGCATCCGAGCGCAAAATTAGTGATTTCTCCACCTGCATATCTGCCATGGTGTGGGGGGATGCCTCCGATTCCTAGGCCGGATTCTCGGAGGCCGCCGAAGGGCATCCAATCGACTCGGAAGGCGGTGTGGAGGGTTGCGCCTGCGGAGACTGCTTCGTTGGCCCATTGCTCCACCCGGTCCACCTCTTTAGGGCGGACCAGGGGACCAATGGCTATGTCTTCCAAGGTGGGATCGCCGGTCTTCATTTTCGCGGCTTCTGAGGCTAAGCGATCGGCTAGGTCAGAGACTACGGATGCGAGGACTGAACCTATGGGTTGGTGGGAGGTGAAGGCTAGCCTATTGGCCGATGCGGGATTCAGTCCCATGGGGATTTCCTCTCCGTGCTGGGTGCGCAGGGTCTCAATACAGCATTCGATGCCGTCAATGGCGCGAGCGACGGACATCGGCTACGAGGCGCTGGGGTTTGACGGGGAAGGATGGATCATCGAAGCCTTCGATACGCTGCGCGTCGGTGGCCTTCTTGATCGTCATGAAACGCTCGAAGTCCCAGTGTGCGGATGGGGTGAGGCTTTCGGTGATTTGCCAAATGCTGTTGGCGATGTCGCCGACGACTTCGACCTGTGGCCAGTAAACTGGATCGACCGTAGCGGAGAAAAAGTTGATGTGAATTACTTTTCGTTCATCGCCCTGACGCATGAAGAAGGGGGGCTTCTCGATGACATCGTGGCCGACATTGAGGATGAGGTCGGCAGACTCGATGGTGCGGCGTTGCCAAGGAAAAGATCGGAATTCTCATCGAGGACACCCTTGCCCATTTGGGTGGAGATGAAGGAGATACCTGTTTTTTCCGTGAACTGCTGGAGCATGCGGCTGGTCAGTTTACGATTGGCTCCGGCTGCAACGAGCAGAAGAGGATGCTTTGCTTTAGCGATCAAATCCACGGCCATCGCGATGGATTTTGCTTCGGCGATTGGGCGGCGGACGGATGATGCTGGAAGCGGGTTTACATCGTCTGTGTTTTCTGCAGCGATATCTTCCGGAAGCTCCAGATGGACGGCACCGGGGCGCTCTTCCTCGGCAAGGCGGATCGCCTCCCGCACCCGGCAGGAAATGTTATCCACGCTGACGATCTGATGGGTGAACTTGGTGATAGGCTTCATCATATCCACCACATCGAGAATCTGGAAGCGGCCTTGTTTACTCTTTTTCACTGGCTTCTGGCCGGTGATCATCATCATCGCATTCCGCCGAGTTGTGCGTATGCTGCGGCGGTGACAAGATTAGTCGCAGCTGGGCCGAGGGTGGAAAGGCAGACGCCGGCTTTTCCAGTCAGCCGCCCGTAGGTGGCTGCCATGAAGCCGGCTCACTGTTCGTGGCGGGTGAGGATGAGGCGGATGCTGGAGCTGGACAGAGAATCGAGGAAATCGAGGTTTTCCTCGCCGGGAATACCAAAGATATATTCCACGCCCTCCGCTTCGAGACATTTTACAAACAGGTCTGATGCTTTCATTTTACTAACGAATATTAGAGATTGGGAATTTGATAATTGAGGGGGATTTAGACTACGCCATAGGCCATCATGGCATCGGCCACTTTTACGAAGCCTGCGATATTGGCACCTGATTTGTAGTCCACCGGCTTGCCTTCGCGTATGCCGTATTTGACACATTTTACGTGGATGTCATACATGATGCCTTTGAGGCGCTCATCTACTTCCTCGCGACCCCAGCTGATGCGGAGCTGGTTCTGGCTTTGTTCAAGTCCGGAGACGGCGACACCTCCTGCGTTGGCTGCTTTTGCGGGGGCAAAGAGGACGTCGTGTTCCATGGGATGATCTGTCGCCTCTGCCGTGCAGGGCATGTTCGCGCCTTCGGCGACGGCTTTGACGCCGTTTTTCACCATGGCTTGCGCGTCTTCGATGAGGAGTTCGTTTTGGGTGGCGCATGGAAATGCTAGATCGGCTTTCACTTCCCACGGGGTTTTACCTTGATGGAACGTACAGTCGAATTTTTCGGCGTATTCCTGGATGCGGCCTCGGCGGTTTTCCTTGAGGTCGATAAGCCAGTCTAGCTTCTCGCGGGTGATGCCTTTGGGATCGTGGATGAAACCGGAGGAGTCCGAGGCGGTGAGGACTTTCGCCCCGAGGTGTAGAAGTTCCCCCATGCAGTAGAGGGCAACGTTTCCGGAGCCGGAAACAACGGCGGTCTTGCCTTTGACCTCATCGCCCGCGTGCTCGAGCATGTTTTTCATAAAATAGACGGCGCCGTAGCCGGTGGCTTCTTTGCGGACGAGGCTGCCTCCGAAGGCGAGTCCCTTCCCTGTTAGAATTCCGGCGAATCGGTTTTCCAAGCGCTAATATGTACCGAAAAGGTAACTGATTTCGCGAGCACCGACATTGATATCGCCCGCCGGGACATCGACGTCCTCACCGATGTGGCGGTGGAGTTCGATCATCATAGACTGGCAGAAGCGCATAATTTCTCGGTCTGAGCGGCCCTTCGGATTGAAGTTCGAGCCGCCCTTGGCGCCACCCATGGGGAGGCCGGTGAGGCTGTTTTTCAAAACCTGCTCGAAGCCGAGGAATTTTAGAACGCTTTGGGTGACGGATGGGTGGAAGCGAAGGCCGCCTTTGTAGGGGCCGATGGAGTTGTTGAATTGCACGCGCCATGCGCGGTCGGCGTGGATGGCTCCCTTGTCGTCTTCCCAAGTAACGCGGAAGGTAATGATCCGATCCGGTTCGGTCATCCGCTCAAGAATATATGCATCGCGGTATTCGGTATGTTCGGCTGTGAAAGGAATAATAGTTTCTACAACTTCGTGGACTGCCTGTTGAAATTCTGTCTCGCCTGGATTGCGTTTCTTTAATCCAGACATGAACGCTTTAATTTCTTTGTCTAAAGCAGGTTTGGTTTTCATATTACATCACTTTGCATGATCCGTCGAGTTGAGGGGCGAGTGCGGTATCGCCGTCGGTGCCGTAGTTTTGATCGATGTCATCCGCGCTGCCGAGGTCATCGGCTATGGTGCTGACCGTGCCGTCTGGAGCTACGGCGATGTCTGCAGGGAAATGGAAGCGTGCTGCATCCCCGGCTCCATCTACCGCTCCGTGCTCATCGCTCCGCCGAGCCTGCGGTAGAAGGCTTCCATTTATTTGAGATGTACAGTTACGCGGTGAAAAAGAAAGCATTCTTGCGGCAATCGTCCCAGTCGGTGACGAGACATGGTTTTTCAAATTGAATACGCCGAGTGGTGAACTCGAAGCGGGGAGGCCGGGATTCATCTCCCTCTTGAAAAGCATCGAAATCGGTGACAAGGCCGAGGCTCTCGAAAAACCCGGGATCAATCTGGAGGTTCCGGAAAACTGGGAGAAAAACACGGGCAGCGAGATGCGTGTTGCAAGTTTCCGCATCCCCTCAAGCGATGGAATCGATGGCGACGTATCCGTAATTCCACTGCCGGGAGATGGCGGAAGCGATCTCGAAAATATCAATCGCTGGCGCGCCCAGCTCCGTCTTCCTCCTTTGGAATCGGATTCAAATTCAGCCATCGGGGAGACAAAGGAAGGTCAATCTGGCTCTTTCCTGCTCACTCACATGGTGAGTGAAGAAACCCTTTTCAGTGAAAATCGCCACGGAGCAATCAGCACCGCGATTCTGAGAAAAGGTGATTTTACATGGTTTTTCAAAATCGCAGGCGAAGCCGAGATGATCCGCAACAACCGCGAGACATTCGAATCTTTCGTCAGCACTGCCATCATCGAAAGGTAGGAACCCAAGGGTAGGGAGGTTCCGGACGGATTGTTCCTACCTCCGGAAATTGCTTTCCGGCGCTTTTGGATTGCCCTCGGGCGGAAGTTTGTTAGGTTCTCTGCGTTTTGCTGGGAAAAGATATGAGTGCTCCACTTGAATTACCCGTGCTTGTGCTGAATCGGTTCTGGCAACCGGTGCATACCTGCTCCGCCAGACGTGCCGTCCATTTGCTCTGCCTCGGCCATGCTCACGTGGTCCAGGTGGAGGGGGAAGAAAAGTTCACCACCCACGACCTCGGATCGTGGATCGGTTATTCAAAAGGCATCGTGAGCGACGAGGTGATCCACAGCGTGAAGCTGGCGCTCAAAGTCCCGAAGATCATCGTGCTGGCGATCTACGACCGCTTGCCACGGCTTGAGGTGAAGTTCACCCGGCGGAATGTCTTCGCTCGTGACAAGTTCACCTGCCAGTATTGCACAAAGATCCTCCCGGAAACGAAGCTGAACCTCGATCACGTGATCCCGCGCGACAAGGGCGGGAAAACGTCTTGGGACAATATCGTGACCTCATGCGTGAAGTGCAACACCCGCAAGTCCAACAAGCTCCCGCGCGAAGCAAACATGCACCCTGCAAACAAGCCCTTCGCACCACGGTGGAGACCTCTATACGGGCTTCAGGAAAACGGAATGGGCGACGCGAGCTGGGATCACTTCATACACTTCGGGAAGAACGAAACCCGCAAGTTCGCCTGACTACTTCCGGCACTTTGCCAAGAGACCTTCTAGGAAATACGTAATTTGTCGAAGTGCGTCCCGGTATTCCGAGGGTTGGAGCACGTTCAGATCTTCGCGGCATTCCGATAAGAGACCTGTAGCGGTGTCGACCGCACGTTCGAGCGCACCGTCGTATTCTGCGATACCGACAAGCACCGGAAGATCCAATTCCTTCTGGTCGAGGATGCGTTGGTTGATCTTCGTCCGCTGAGATTCGCTTGCGGCTTCGAGCAGGTTCAGGATGGGAAGGGTCAGCTTGCCCTTCGCGAGATCGGTTCCGAGGGTTTTTCCGACCTCTTCTTCGGAGCCAACGAGATCGATGCAGTCGTCGTAGATTTGGTAGGCGGTGCCGAGTTTCATCCCGTAGGAGGCAAGCTTCGCTTGGTCTTCCTCACTAAGGCCGGAGACTGCAGCGGAAAGACCCGTTGCCGCTGCGAAGAGGGCACCGGTCTTCATCTCGATCACCTGGAAGTAGTCTTCCTTGGACAGGGTGAGGTCGAAGCGTCGCTGGGTTTGGAGGATCTCCCCTTGGCAGACTTCGCGGGCGGCCTTGCCCACTTTCCGGCAGATATCGATGGAGTTGAAATCCGTAGCTAGTGTCAAGGCGTGGGAGAAGATCGCGTCGCCGAGAAGGACGGCGAGGGAGTTGCCCCATTTTGCGTTAGCAGTAGGCATGGAGCGGCGGGCGGTGGCGCTATCGATGATATCGTCGTGGACGAGAGTAGCCATGTGGATCAGCTCCAGAATCACGCCGATCTTGCGGTGGTCTTCCGTTACTTCTCCAATTGCGCCGCCGATCAGGATGGAAAGGGCCGGGCGAATCCTTTTTCCAGACGTATTGCAGATATACGCGATGTAAGGCTCGACTGCGGAATCAAAGTCACGAACCTGGCCACGGATGGAGGTTTCCACTTTCTCCAGGTCCGGGCGGACAAGGTCGAAGGGAAATTGGTCGTTGTGGGGTGAAGTGGCAGTGAAGGTAGCCATATTTGTGAAGGCAATGAGCCACACTTTCCCCGTAGCGGCAACCCACATTCCCTAGATACCTAAAAAATTAGTATTGAAAGCTTCACCCCGCAGTGTCGGTTTTAAGGGATATGAAAAATCAAGCATTGGTAATTCTTGGCGGCGCGTTAGTAGGCGTGGGCAATTTTTTCGGGCAGGGTCTTGGCTACTAGGACACCCCGATGCTCCCGGGAACGCCTTATCAGGTTCACGCTGGGGAGCGTCCCCAGCCACGTATCATCGAAGCTGAAGGGGGGGTGGAAATTAAGCCGCCTTCGGATGCGATCATTCTCTTTGACGGAACCAACCTCGATGCCTGGGCCCCGGAGGTGGCGAGCCCGCATGGATTATCAAGGACGGCGCCATGGTGGCAAAGGACAAGGGCATCGAAACCAAGGAAAAATTCGGAGCGGTGCAGGTTCGCTATACGGCCAGCTTCCGCCACTGGTGAACGCGACCTCCCCACAAGGCGAATGGAACAGCTATGACATTTTCTTCGAGCCTCCCGTTTACGAAGGGGAAACGGTGAAAACTCCGACCAAGGTCACGATCATCCACAACGGAGTGGTCGTCCAGCACGGCGAATACTGCACGGGGCCAAGCGGGCACAAGAAAATCGGCAAGTATCCGGCCAAGCATCCCGAGACCGGACCGATCAAACTCCAGTGGCACGGCGATCCCATCGAGTTTAAGAACGTCTGAGTGCGTCCGCTTGGCGAACGGGATCTGAAAAGTAATCACCAGGAGCCGCTACGAATCCGTACCGTTAGGTTGACGGGCGGTGTGGGCTCGGTATGTTCGTGGGACTGATGATACGCTTTTTTATCACTGCTGGGGCTCTGCTGTGCACCTGTCTCGCCATCCATGCGCAACTCGCTACTTCACTGAGCCTCAACAAGAAAAACTACGTCGCCGGTGAGCCGGTGATTTGTGAAATCATCATTACCAATCACGCTGGACGCGACGTGACCCTCGCCTCCAGTCGCGAGCTTCCGTGGTTGGCTTTCGTTGTCACCAACTCCCGTGGCAACCCTGTGAACACCCGCAAGCTCAATGCTTTCGGTGCGATGAAAATTAAGACCGGGGAGTCGTTGGCAAAACGCGTGGATCTCACAGAGTATTTCCTGCTCGATAACCAGGGAAATTTCGCGGTTTCCGCAGTTGTCCGGGATCCTGCAAAAAAAATTCAAGGAACCTCTACAAATCGCACACTTTTCAATCTGAATCCAGGTAGAACCTACTGGAAGCAAAAGCTAGGTGTCTCCAATGACA
The DNA here is from genome assembly GCA_905182475.1 of Akkermansiaceae bacterium. Classification (GTDB taxonomy): domain Bacteria; phylum Verrucomicrobiota; class Verrucomicrobiia; order Verrucomicrobiales; family Akkermansiaceae; genus Luteolibacter. The sequence continues at coordinate 42,918 of CAJJBR010000016.1, forward strand.
AAGGGAGCCACACCCGCGAGTTCAAGCTTCTGACATTTTCGAACGGCCAGAAATCACAGCTCTATGCACAGGTGATCGACGCCACTACCGGGATGAAATTGCGAACCTTCCTCCTCGGTGACACCCTTATGCTCCGCAAGCCGATGGTGACGCTCGACAGGAACCAACGGATGCACGTGATGTTCCTAGCGACACCTACCATGTGGGTTCATTGCCAGGTGAGTGCTGATGGAAAACTCGTGGACAGGAAAATCCACCAGAGAGCAGCCCAGGGAGATCCGGTTCTCATGGCGTATGGTGATGGTTCCGTGCGGGTTGTGAATAGCATTCCCTATGACCCAGCGGCCGCTGCGAAGGAAAGATCCAAGGTTCGTAAGGCCTCGGACAGGCCTCCGATTTCCTTTGAATGATTCAGTGGGCAGCTCGTCCGAGAATCGTTTTTCAAAAGGTTCTTTACATTTTTTCAAATTCAGTTAATAAAACTTAATAATTATTCTATCTAAATCAATCATGAAGACTATTTTTAGTGCATTCTTCGTCGGTTTGGCGCTCACGTCCGCTGCCAGTGCATACAACTTCCGAACCGTGATCATTGATCCGGGTCACGGCGGCCACGACAAGGGAGGCCAATGGGGGAGGGTTTATGAAAAGCACCTCGCCCTCGATACCTCAGTGCGTCTTGAGTCACATCTCAAGAAAATGGGTTACAACACCGTCATGACACGCCGCAGCGATTATTTCGTTTCCCTTCCGGGGCGCATGGCTACTGCGAATAAATACAAGAAGGCGATTTACGTAAGTATTCACTACAACTACACGTGGAAGCAGGGTGTCAGTGGCATCGAAACATTTTACCACAGCAAACAGAGCCACAAGCTCGCCCAGGATGTCCATCGCGGTGTGATGAGCCGGGTGAAGGTGACGGATCGCGGTGTCAAATACGCCCGCTACTACGTGATCCGCCATACCAGTATGCCGTCTGTTCTCGTTGAAGGTGGATTTGTCAGTAACTCGAACGAACGCAGCCGAATGAAGACCGCATGGTTCCGCGATGCGATCGCACGAGGAATTGCTGATGGCGTGCAGCGTTTCCGGAGAGGGAGATGATCTATGTGGAGCAGGTGTGTCTCACACCTTGAGTTCAAGCAGGTGTCTCCACCCGCAGTTCAGATCCTGTTTTCCTCAGGCGGTGAGACATTGCCATGGCTCAAGGCGTGTGCTACACCTGCTACATAAAAAAACCGCCGCATCCCGGAGGAAGCGGCGGTTGTTAAATTACTAGGAAGAATCCTGAGCTTAGTTCACGGCAACCGCAGAAGAACCGGTTTCGCCGGTGCGGATGCGGATGGCCTCTTCGACGTTTGAGAGGAAGACTTTGCCGTCACCGATTTTGCCGGTGTTGGCGCTTTTGACGATTGCCTGGGCAACGCCTTCGGCTTGCTCGTCATCAACGACGATTTCGATTTTCACTTTCGGAAGGAAATCAACGGTGTACTCAGAGCCGCGATAGATCTCGGTGTGGCCTTTCTGACGTCCGAACCCCTTTACTTCGGTAACGGTCATCCCTTGGACACCGACCTCTGCGAGGGCTTCTTTTACTTCTTCAAGCTTGAATGGTTTAATGATAGCTTCGATTTTTTTCATATTTGCAGCGGATTGGTAGGTAGCGAAAAGCAAGCGGTGTGCCAACTTTGGGGTTGGTGTCAGATTTCGACTAGATTTAATTTAAGCAGATTCACTTTGTGTTGCCAGAGGAAATCCCGGTTTTACGGAAATTTTTACCAGATGAAGTTGCGAAAGTTTGAAAACTACTCCAATTTCCGCGCGTAACTAACGCATGACAAATATGAAAAAAATAGCACTTAGTATTCTTTCCGCCGCCCTTTGCCAATTCGCTTCCGCAGAAGACGCGAAAATCGAGATCACGGGCAATGACCAGATGCAATTCAGCACCAAAGCTTTCGAGGTAACCGAAGGCCAGAAGGTCGTTCTTTCCTTCAAGCATATCGGCCAACTTCCCGTCATCGCCATGGGGCACAACTTAGTGATCTTGAAGACAGGCACTGCTGTTCCGGCGTTCTCCGCGAAATGCGCGCCTGCCAAGGACAACGGCTACATCCCTGAGGATGCTGAGTCCAAGAAGAAAATCGTAGCCCACACCAAGCTTCTCGGTGGTGGCGAGTCTGATGAAATTACCTTCACTGCTCCTACAGCTGGAGATTATCCGTTCATCTGCACATTCCCGGGTCACTTCGCAATCATGCAAGGTGTGATGACCGTGAAGGCCAAGTAAACCAGATTAATCCTTTCAATACCGCCCCGCCTGAGAAGGCCGGGCGGTATTTTTATTTACGGGAAAAGTCCGCGTGACGTTTTTGCACCGGCGACAGTAGAGATCGCAATCGCCTGGGACGCCATGCGATGGGGTATCTTGTTTCGCTTGGCGCATGAGGTTACCTGTTCGAAGGCGGTCTGCAGCTTGGTTTCCAGTTTTGAAATCACTTCACGTTCGGTCCACTGGAAGCGCTGGAGGTTCTGAACCCATTCGAAATAAGATACGGTGACCCCGCCCGCGTTGCAGAGAACATCCGGAATCACGAAGATGTCGTCACGCTTTTCGATGATCCTATCGGCTCCGGGGGTTGTCGGGCCGTTGGCGCCTTCCGCAAGAACTCGGCATTTCAAAGCTGCAGCATTTGCTTCGGTAATGACGTGGCCAACAGCACACGGCGCGAGGATATCGCACTCCTGTAGGATCATCTCGGCGGGATCGATTTTCTCCACTCCGGGAAAGCCTTCCAATACCTGATGTTTTGCTGTGTATTCGCGGAGTTTGAAAATATCGATTCCTTCCTGATTCCAGATCGCTCCGCTTACGTCGGAGATCCCGGTGATTTTCACCCCGTAGGAACTGAGCGTCTCTGCGGCGTGGACGCCGACGTTACCAAAGCCTTGGATAATGGCTGTTGCCTCGTCTGTCTTGATTCCGATTTTCCCCAGTGCGACGGATGCGAGAAAGGCAACTCCATGGCCGGTGGCGCGGGTGCGTCCTTCGGAGCCTTGGAGTGTCAGAGGTTTTCCGGTGACGATGGAGGGAACCAAATGCCCGAAATGGGTGGAATAGGTGTCGGTGATCCAAGCCATCGTTTGCTCGTTGGTGCCCATGTCTGGTGCCATCACGTCGATCTCGGGGCCGATGAATGGAATCATCTCCATCGTGAAGCGGCGAGTCATCCGCTCTAGTTCGCCGGGTGACATTTCCATGGGCTTGCAACAGATGCCGCCTTTTCCTCCGCCGAAGGGTAGTCCGAGCAGGGCGCACTTCCAGTTCATCCACATCGCAAGGGCAGCGACTTCACCGACATCGACCTCGGGATGGTAGCGGAGTCCGCCTTTCACAGGGCCACGGGTAAGGTGGTGTTGGACGCGGTGACCAAAAAACACCTCAGTGCTACCGTCGTCCCGTTTGATCGGAACTGTGACTGTGATGATCCGCTTTGGCCACTTGCAGCGTTCGCGAATCTCCGGCTCGAGGTTTAGAAAATCCGCAACCCGGTCGAACTGCTCGACCGCCATGGAAAAAACCGGATTGGAGAGAAGTTCTTCGCGCATGCCCGCGATGATGAACCGGATCCGGGCGGCGTCCAGCTATCAGGACTTACCTTGCCAAAATAACCACCGCGTGCTCGTCGTAGCGCGCTTTGGTATTCGCTTGGTTGTGGATGTATTCGAGAACGGCCTTCACCGGAATGTTTTTCAACTGCATTGAGATGCGAGTGTCGGCGAGCTTCCCTTTCGGATCTTCGATGATGAAGTTCGGAGCGATCTTGCCTTTCGTTGCTTTATCCATTCCGATGGTAAGGAGTTCGATGGCTTCGCTGACCGTGGCATCCTCGATCTGGTAAACCGGAATCACGACCGCGCCAATTTTCGCTTCCGTGGCATCCGCTTTGATGGAGGACGCGTTGATTTTTACTTGGCCTGCGCGGTAGCGGGCGCGTGCGTGTTCCGGATAAAGTTTGAGGGCGGCCTTGTAGGAGGCTAGGGCTTCGTCGGGTTTTCCCGCTTTCTCCGCCGCCACGCCTTTTTGGTAATAGGCTTTGGCTTTCTGCCCTGCCGACTGCGCAAGAATCGGAAGGCTGGCGAATGCAAATATGATGAGTCCAATCAAGGTTTTCATAGTTTTCCAAGTTAGCCTTACAAAACTGGAAAAGCCATAGCAAAAGTGACTACCGCAAAATCGTCACATCAGCGCTGCAAACTGGAGCGGTTCCAATGTCAGTTTCTTGGTCGCCACAATGCTCTTACCTGCAACGATATCGGTAAACGTTTTGCGCATTCCGAGCTGGCGGAGACGGGTTGCTGAGAGATCCTGCGGCTGTTCTGAAAAGTTCGCGAGGCACAGGATGCTCTGACCGCCGTAGCTGCGGAAATACCCGAAAACGTGGTGGTTGTTTGTGTCGATGAACTCGGTGTGGCACTCTTGGAAGGCATGGTTGTTTTTCCTGATCTGGGAAAATTTTAGGAAGCCACTGAAGATACGTGCCTCGATTGATTCCGGATCCTTCCGCAGTTCCGCCTTTTCCCAATCGAATTGTGGTCGGTGCATCCAGCGGTCATCGCCGTCCTTGCCGGGATCGGAATTGTAGTCGTAGTCGTTGGTCAGCCCGATTTCATCCCCAAGATAAATTAATGGAATTCCGCCCATGGTAAAGATGATCCCGTGGAGAAGGAGGATGCGGCGGATCGCCATCTCGATCTGGTATTCGTCTTTTTCGAAAATCCCTTTCTCCAATCCGCAGAGCGAAGCGGTGGTCCCGCAGATCCGAGCATCACCTGTTTGCAGGTTGTGTTGAAACATTTTCCCACGGGAGAAGCTGTCTCCCTCTCCTGAGAAAAACTGGTTGAGAAACCAGCGGTGGTCGTTCGGATTGACGTGGATTTCCCAAAGGTCACGGTCTTCGAGCCCCCAGCCGATGTCGTCGTGGCAGCGGATGTAGTTTACCCAAGAGCATCCGAGGGGAAGCTGGAAGCGCTTCGGCAGGCAGTGGGAAATGATGGTGGCGTCACGGGTGGCGATGGAGTTCCACAACATGGCCATCAGCGGTGGATTGTAGGAAAGGTGGCACTCCTCCTCGGAGACGTATTTCTTGATTTCATCCGGTGCGACGATCGCCTCGGACTTGAAAACGAGAGCTGGTGCCGCGATGCGAGCGAGGCAGTTGAACGCTTGGATCAGAAGGTGTGCCTTATCAAGGTTTTCACAAGAGGTGCCCTTTTCCTTCCAGAGGAAAGGCACGGCATCCATCCGCACCATCTCAACCCCGGCGTTTGCAAGGAAGAGCATTTCCCCGGCCATCGCGTTGAAGACATTGGGGTTGGCGTAATTCAGATCCCACTGAAAATTGTTAAAGGTCGTCCAAATCCATTTCCGGAGGCTAGTCCGGTAGGTGAACGATCCGGGATGCGCATCCGGGAAAATAGGGCGTAGGGTTTGTTCGTATTGATCCGGCTCCTTACGGTTCGGATACATACGGTAGTAGTCCTGATAATCCTCCGATCCTCCGAGAGCTTTCTCCGCCCATTCATGTTCGTCCGAGGTGTGGTTGAAAACGAAATCCAGCACTAGGCTCATGCCCTGCTGGCGCAACTCGGTCGCGAGCTCGCTGAGATCCTGCATCGTCCCAATGTTTGGATCTAACTCACGGTAGCTGCTGATCGCGTAGCCGCCGTCGTCATCTCCTTCGGGGCTCTTGAAGAGCGGCATCAGGTGAAGATAGGTGATGCCCAGTTCGTTCAGGTAGTTGATTTTTCCCCGCAGCCCCTCGAGATCCCCGGAGAAAAGATCCACGTATGCCATCGCTCCAACGACGCGGTTTGATTGATACCAATGCGGGTGTCCTTCGCGAATTGCGTCGAGGCTTTTCAAATCCGCATCGCGATCCAGCCATGATTGGGCAGCGGTTTGAACAACCGCCTCCACGTGGAAGAAGAAGTCGTAACTTGGGCCGTAGATCCTCCAAAGTAGGTCGAAGAGGGAGGGGAAGTGATCGTCCAAACGAGCTTCAAACGCCTGCCACTCCGCAGTATCCACCTCTTTGGGAAAGGCCTTGTGCAAACGGGGGATCAGCCGTGCAAGGGTGGTTCGGCTTTCGCGGGAGGTGGGTGTGGAGTCGGAATAGGTGATCATGAAAAATAGACAATCTGGGGTCGACGGCGGTGGAATAGCCGTCGCAAAGAGTATGCCAATAAAAGCGTCGTGCGCAAATGCTTAGGAAATGGCGGCGGCTGTGGCTGCCTGGAAATCAGAAAGCCCCGTTCAGTTTCCTTCCGACCCAGAAGAGGCCTAAAAGGAAAACAAGAACAGTAATCGTGGCCCAGTGCGACCACAGCGGGATACGATTTTCGAGAGGCCGTGGCTCGGGTAGAGCGTTGATTTCTTTGATCAGATCCGGAAGCTGGCTGGGCAGGATGGTCCGGCCTCGTGAGACTTTCGACATTTCTTCCAACACCGCCGGGCGCGATGGCTGACCGGATTTCTCGATATCGACACCTTGGGAGATGATCGTCGTTTCCGTTGGCATGTCGGATGCGCCGGAGGCGGTTGCGCGGAGCTTCCATGAGCCGGGAAGGTTTACTTTGAATCGGCCAGTGTATGCACCCCATTCGGATTCGTTTTTCTGGAGCTCAATGCGTTGCGTTTTCCCGTCGGGTGAAGTGATGTCAACTGCCACTCCGCCGTCCTTGAGAGGTGCTCCGTTGGCATCGAAGGCATTCGCGTTTAGGGTTACGGTGGCTCCTGGTTCGGGTCGTTCGGGAGTGTAGAACAGCCGCACCCGTTGGCCGGCTGCCATGTTTCGCTGGTAGCTCATCCAGCGTGCGACCTGCCCCCAGAACCTGTAGTGATAGAGATCCTCCACGCCTCTACGCCAACGCCACGCGGAATCGATTCCCATGAAAAGGACTTTTCCGCTACCTGCCGTTTTGGTGACAAGAAGCGGGATCGGTCCGTATGGGCCGCGGCGGTTCGCATGGACGGCGAGGACTTCCGTCCCGCCCTTTGCGCGGACGACTGGGGCGTGCCAGAAAAAGCCGGGTAGACGCCTCCAGATTGCGGGATTTTCCTCCTCGGAATCACCGAGCATGGTCAGAAGGGAAGCGCGGCCTTCTGTAGTGAGATTCAGCGGGGTGGCAAGGGATTCGGGGAATCCGGTTTTGTTTTTATCATCAAGCGTGACCGGGATGAGATCGGAAAGGTCGCTGTCGGTCAGGGTCGCTTGGTTGCCCAATGGACCGGGAAGGAATACTACTCCGGAAGCTTGGTTTTCCACGAGGCCGCGGATGCGGGTGCATTGCTCGGCGGTGAGTTGATCTGGTCCGACGCCGACATCTCCGAGGAAGACGACGTCGAATTTGGAAAGCTCCTCCAGAGTATCCGGAAACTTCTGGATGTAGTCCACACCTTCAGCAGGGCCTAGTTCGGGGCGGAGAAGTAGGCAGGAAAGCTCAACTCCCGGATCGCGCTGGAGGGCGTTTCTCAGGAAGCGGAATTCCCAGCGAGGTAGAGTCTCGACGATCAGAGCGCGGATTTTCTCAGGCCGGCCTGCTATCGTGAATTTATGGGAATTGTTTGCGGAGACTAGCTCGCCGTCCTCCACCGGGATGGAGAGTGTGAGAGTGGAGGAGCCTTCCTTTTCCAAGCGCCACAGAATGGAATCGTAGGTCTCGGCATTCGGTGGGAGGATGATGTTTTTCGTGCGCTCACGGCCTGAATCGTCGCGCAGGCGGACGATGGTGCGCACCTGCCGATCCAGCGAGGAGCGGATGGTGAAAGGGATCTGCACGTTTTCTCCGATGATCCCGTAGGTTGGTGCGGTGACCGTGAGGAGGTCGAGATCCGGTAGCCGTGTCTCGCTACCTACCGGGATGGTGAAAAGTGGAACCCCGCGCAGTCGGTATTTTTGCGCAGCGCCGACCGGGGGAGCACCCATGTTGAAATCTCCATCGCTCAGCAGGACGACCGCCCGTAGGTTGTTTTCCTTTTTAAGAAGATCGGAAAGTGGGGTGTCGAGATCGGTGCCGGAAAGCCCTTCTTCCGGCGGAGTGGCGAAAGGACGGGAAATGAGATCGTTCGCCCCACCATCGCGTAGGGGTGTCCAGAGGTCAGATGCGAGGGCTTTTTCCACCCATTCGGCGCGGGAGACGACGTCGTCGGATTGATCGGAAAGTTCGGGGGGTAGGGTGGCATCGAGGGTTTTCATCGACCCAGAATCATCCCAAAGAATCGCAATTTTCGGTTTTGTAGTGGGATTGATCACCGTCCGCCACTCCGGTTGCCAGAGTAGGATTACGACCAGAACTGCTATAAAAAAGCGGAGGGTTTCCAAAGCCGCAGTGCGACCAGGATGTGGGCTGCGCTTCCACGAAACGTAGCAGAGAAAAGCCACACCAATCAAAACGGTGATGCCGAGCCAGAGCGTGAAAGTGGTAGGGTTGAGGTGGAGCAAAGGGTGAGCGAGCAGGTGTTCCTCATGATTTAGACCATCTTGGCGATGAGGGCAAGGGGCGATGGTGTCCTATCCGAGATGCTCCCGGAGCCGCCGGATAGCGAATTCGACTTCTTCCCGCGAGATAGATAGGGGAGGGGTCATGGCCACCACATCACCGATAGGCCCGTCGGGAAGGGCAATTACCCCGTCGCGCAGCAGTCCTTTCACCGCCTCCAGCACCCTGTCCCCGCTGTCGGTTTCCACTCCCATCATCAACCCGCGTCCCCGGATTTCCTTTACGCAATTCAAAGTGCCCAATCCTGCTAGAGCTTCTTGCAGGTTTGTGGCGGCGGCCTCCACTACGGACTCCGTGCGAGGTTCGCGGTAGCGCCGGATCGCTTCAATCGCCATTGCACAACCCATCGGATTCCCGAGAAACGTGCTCGTGTGCAGCGCCTCGCCCTCACTCGGCGGCCATGCGTCCATCACCTCCGCGCGACCCACGCAAACGGAGATGGGAAAACCTCCGCTTAAAGCTTTTCCAAGACAAATCAGATCCGGCACCACTCCCTCCCACTCGCATGCGAACATTTTCCCCGTCCGCCAGAAGCCAGTGTAAATCTCATCGAAAATGAGGATGGCACCTACGGTATCGCACCACTCTCGCAGGATTTTGAGAAACCCCTTCGGCGGCACCACGATCCCGCCCCGCCCTTGGATTGGCTCCACCAGCACCGCACCGATGGCCAGCCCGTCCAGCTTCCAGAGTTCATCGGTAAATTTATCTAACTCCTCTTCCGTCCGTGGAAACGAAAGTCGCTGCGTTACCTTCGCCATCTGTCCCTCGAAAGGCTCCCGGAACCAATCGATTCCTTGCCCGAGCAGCGCCCCATACCCCAGTCCGTGATACCCGCCTTCAAACGAGAGTATCCCGCTCCGCCGCGTAGCTATGACTGCCGTTTTTAAAGCTGCCTCCACCGCCTCGAAGCCCGAATTTCCGAACAGGCACTTTCCTTTTTCCCCAACCCATTTTTCAAAAGTGATCTCCGAAAGCGCCTCGCAAAGCTCCACCTTGACCCGCGCCGGATGCACGTCACCCATGGCATGTACTAGCGAGGCACTCTGCTCCCGCAACGCATCCCCGGTAAATCCGTATCCCAACCCCGCTACGCCGAACCCGCTGGTCATATCGAGAAACCGGTTCCCATCCACATCCCAGACATTCACCCCCTCCGCTTTTTTCCAGAAAATCGGCCAATCGTCCCCCAGATAGGTGGTATTTCGGCACTCCACCTCGCTCAATCTCCTCGCCCATTCCAAGGACTTTTTTCCTGGCACTTCTGAAAGAATCTCCGGTAACACTCGGTGATCATCAGCCTCAATTCGGGTTTCCACAATCCCGGAAATAATCTCTCCAAATTTATATCGCGTCACCGCAAGCTTTTCTCGAAATCCAGAGCGAGCCTTGTAGATGCGGGCTTCGGGTAAATGCCAGATCTTCGTTTCGTCGAGCGTCCGTGAGCCGCTCTCAGGCACTGGGTTAGAGCTTTTGCCATCTACCCACCGTCACCGCTTTCTGGTTCGCGTGGCAGGCCTTCTATCCCGAAAAAGGCGGGGTGACACCCGGCGCCCGCCCGATCCATGATTATGAAGCTTAATCCCCGCATCGCAGAGATGGAATCGATCCTGGAATGATCTCCGACCCTCTTCCTTGAAGTTTAGCGTTTAGAGTTTGAAGATTTAGCGCCTAGAGTCGCCCCGTGATCGCCCGTGTCCTTATCGACGGCCCCTCGGAGCTTGTTTTCGACTATGCTATCCCCGCCGACCTCGCTGTCGTCGAGGGTTGCCGCGTGCGTGTGCCGATCCGCCAGAAAACCACCTCCGGCACCGTCCTCTCGGTTATTCCACCGCCGGAGCAGAGTGAATTCGCCGTCCGCGAGCTCAAATCCCTCATCGACCCCGAGCCGCTTATCACCCCTGTCCTCCTAAAAATCGCCCGGTGGATTTCCAACTACTACGGATCAAGTATTGAAAGCGTCATCCGCTCCATCCTCCCAGAGGCCGTCCGCACCGAAGATAATTCCCACAAGACCCGTCGTATCGCCACTGCCAAGGAAGACATCGACATAGCTGATCTGGAGAAACTCGAAAAGCGCGCCCCGAAGCAATACGCCATCCTCAGTCTCCTCCAAACCGCAGAAAACCGAACCCTCCCCACTACCGATCTCGGCGACAACTCCGCCCCTTCCCTAAAAAGCCTAGCTTCAAAGGGTCTCATCACCATAGGCACCGAAGAAGTTCGCCGCGACCCCGAATCCGAAGAAACCATCATCGCCTCCCAACCGCTCACCTTAAACGAGCAACAAGAAACAGCATTTCAAGAAATCTCCGCGTCCCTCCGCGACCTCTGCACCTCTGCGGTGGAAAATTCTCCCTCTCCCCCACTCGCCCCCTCCCCCTATCTTCTTCTAGGCGTAACCGGCTCCGGAAAAACCGAAGTCTATCTCCAATCCGCCCAATCCGCCCTCGACCAAGGAAAAACCGTCCTCGTCCTAGTCCCAGAAATCGCCCTCACCCCCCAGACCGTTCGTCGTTTCAAAGCTCGCTTCTCTCAGCTCGAAGACCAGGTCGCCGTCCTTCATTCCCACCTCTCCCAGGGCGAGCGTTTTGACGAGTGGCATCGCATCCGCACCGGGAAGGCCCGCATCGTCATCGGTGCCCGCTCCGCCGTTTTCGCGCCCCTCCCCGATCTCGGCCTGATCATCATTGATGAGGAGCACGAATCCACCTACAAACAGGAAAACGTCCCCCGCTACCAAGCCCGCGATGTCGCGGTTCTCCGCGCCGCCTTCGAGCCATGCGTCATCGTCCTAGGCTCCGCCACCCCCTCGCTCGAAAGCTGGCAAAATTCCCAGACCGGGAAATATAAACTCCTGCGTCTCGACAAACGCGCCGACGCCCACTCCATGCCGCTCGTCCGTGTCATCGACATGCGCTTGGAAAAACAGAAGCAGAAAGGCCAGATACCCATCCTCTCCGACCGCCTCCGCAACGCCCTTGAACAACGCCTCGAAAAAGGCGAGCAATCCATCCTTTTCCTCAATCGCCGTGGCTTCGCCCGCTCCCTCCAATGCCATGGTTGCGGCCACGTCTGCGAGTGCCCGCACTGCGCCGTCGCCCTCACCTACCATCGCACCGATGAGCGCCTCGTCTGCCACGTCTGCGGGCACCAGTCCATCGTCCCCAGGAAATGCCCAGAGTGCAAAAATCCCGGAATCGCCCTCCAAGGATACGGCACCCAGAAAGTCGAAGAGATTCTCAAGAAAGTCCTCCCCGAAGCCAGCTTCGCCCGCATCGATGCCGATGCGATGCGCCGCAAAAACGCACTCAAAGACATCCTCCGGAAATTTAAATCCCAGAAGATCGATATCCTCATCGGCACCCAAATGATCGCCAAGGGCCTGCATTTCCCCAACGTCACCTTAGTAGGAATCCTCAACGCCGACCTCGGCCTGCATGTCCCTGATTTCCGCGCCGGCGAGCGCACCTTCCAGCTCATCACCCAGGTCGCCGGACGCGCGGGAAGGGGCGAGCTCGAAGGCGAAGTCATCGTCCAAACCTTCACCCCCCACAGCCCCAGTATCCAGTTCGCCCGCCGCCATGATTTCGATGGCTACTCCGAGCAGGAAATGGAAATGCGCCGCCAGTTCAAATTCCCGCCCTTCGCCCACTGCGGAGTCCTCACCGCTCGCAGCACCCACGAGCGCCGCGCCGAATTCACCCTCCAAACCCTCCACCTCCGGCTCAAAGAGAATCTCCCCCCCAGCATCTCCCTAGGCGAAGTCCTCCCCAGCCCCCTCATCCGCTCCCACGACCAATTCCGCTTCCAAATCACCCTCCGTTCCCACAAAGCCCGCCCCCTCACCAATCACGTCCAGACCATCCTTCGCAAAACCACCCTCCCCGAAGACGTCACCGTCGTCTTCGACATGGATGCGTATAATTTCTCGTAAGGAGTCGGGACATTCCTGTCCCGACAAATCCTCGAAGCGACAGAAATGTCCCTTCTCCTTACCTTGACAGCAAACCAGTAAACCAGCAAACTTGCTCTCATGAAAACCACTATCGACCTACCTTCCGATCTGGTTCGGGAAATGAAACTCTTGGCAGTCCACGAAGGCCGCAAGCTTAAGGACGTGGCGGCAGATCTTCTGAAACGCGGCCTGAATTCCGGAAAAAATAAATCCACCTCTGCCCCTCCCTCCGACTTTCTTCTATCAGCCCCAGCCTGCGCACCCGAAATGACCCCCGAGCGCGTCCGCCAAATCCTTGATGCAACCCAATGAGCTGGCTCCTCGACGTAAACCTCCTCCTCGCTAGCCGCTGGCAAACCCACGCGAATCATGAAGCCGTCTGCGAATGGCTCGACTCTCAACAGGAATTCCACACTACCCCCATCGTCGAACTCGGCTTCATGCGTGTCAGCTTAAGCCCCGCCTACTCAGCCACTTGGGAAGATGCCCACCGCTCCCTCTCCTGCCTCCTCTCGCGTCCATCCCACCGTTTCCTCCCGGACGATGTCAGCGCCACAGACTCTCCTAAATCCAACTACAAGGACTCAACCGACGCCCACCTAGTCCGCCTCGCTGAACGTCACGGACTTAGGCTCGCAACTCTGGACATGGCACTTACGACTAAAAGTTGGGCGAATAGTTTTGCGTTCAACCCAATAGAAAAAACCCGGTGATCGAGCGGACTTTCAAAGCCATCCCAGAAGGGGAAATTGAGGAATCAGACAATCAGTCCTATCTGGCAGGTTTCGGACGTGCCGCTGACTTCGCAAGCGGTTTTTGCTTTCGTAATCACCAGCAGAAAGTTTCGCCACTCCGAATAGCCCAAGAGATACTGGAGATCGCGGGCGAGCCAGAATTCGACATCGGTTTCGGTTTTCTGCGCGAATGACTCGAAGTCTTTGGTTAGGCTCTGTAGCAGTGATCACCCGAGTTCAAAACTTCCATTTGGATGTTTGATTACTCCCACTCACACAACCCATCGATATGCGCGGCCGATCCGTCGCGCAGCCAGCCATCTAGCTGGGCGGGATCTTTGAGCTGCTGGCCGCGGAGGCGGGGGACGACGAGGTAGTTGCAGGTGATCCCGGGAAGGACGCTCATGTCGCCCCAAATTTTTTCGAACTGGGTGACGGGGAAAATGTCTTCCTGGCCGTGGCCCCAGCGTTTTTTTACGTCTTTGAGGGTGACGTAGGTCGGGAGCTGGGCGGCGAGCTTGCGAATCGCGGCGGTGATTTTTGCTTCGTCCTCCGCGAGCAGGTCATCGCGGGAGAGGCCAAGGCGGGCGAGGAGTTGGTCGATATCGATCCAGCAGCTCAGGGTGTTGTAGTAGCTGAGGGCGAACTCGTCCTCCTCGTTGGGCATGGCGAGGCCTTCGACGAGCCGCACCTGTCCGTTGACCCGAGCGAGGCCGCCGCCCCTGTCCTCCAGGCGGCGTGAAATGACCTCGAAGGTCATGGTTGCGCCGCTTTCCAAATGTGCGCCGAGGAGGGTGGGGTCGAGGTCGGCACCGAGGGTGTCGATGTTGTGGAGGAAAAGCGTTTTCAAACCCGGCCTTTCCCGCAGGACGGCGGCGAGGGTGCCGTTGCGGAGCATGTTGGGAAGCTCGAAGAAATGGCCGACCGGGTGGAGGCACTGGAGCGGGAGGTTGTCGGTGTAGTCGCTGCCTTCCCCGGCTTCCTTCGCCCAGCCGATGAGTGCAGTGCGGAGGGAGTCGCGGACTTTCTGCTGCTGCTCATCGAGCATCTGTTGGGGCATTTCCTCCCAGGCGAAGCGGAGATCGCGTTCCGTGGGAACCATACGCAGGCCGACGGATTTACCGCGCGAAAGGAACAACGAGCCGGGATAATCGTAATTCTCGACATGGCCGAGGAAGGCCTCCGTGGGTGCGTTGGTGAGATAGCTGGTGGTGAAAATGTGCGGCACCGTCGCCCCGGATTCCTTGGAAACGCGGCGACTCTTGGCGAGGTGGGTCTCGATGAAGGTTCGGTGCTTTCCTCCGAGTTTGGCGAAGGGATTGAGCGCCTTGCACACACCCGCGCCCTGGGTCCAGCGGCTGCCCGCACCTGCAGCGAGGCTGATGACCGCGACGCTTCCGTCTTTAAGCGCAGCGGCGCCGATTTTCCTCAGGTCTTCATTCCCACCGGCGCTGAAATCCTGCACATCCTCAGGCCTGACGTCCTCGATGATAGAGTTGTTGGGCAGGCGGTTCTGCGCGAGGCCGATCCGTCCGTTCTGCAGATCCTGGCGGATCTTTTCATGGAGTTCGCGGTCGAATCCGTTTTCCGTGAGAAGATCTGCGAGCGAGTTCCCGGAGGACGAACCGGTTTCGTTCCGTGGCAGAAAAGAATCGAAGAGATTCTGCACCAAGCCTTGGAATGCAGGGGTGTTGCGGGATTCTGCAGCTAGGCAGTCGAGCTCGGCGCGGGTGCTAGCGGGCAGGCTGCGCGGATCTTGGCGTAGTGTTGATGGCAGCTGTAGCTTGTAGTAGCGGGGCGGTAGTAGGGCGGATTTTCCGGTGAGAATTTCCGAAAATGTGCCGTGTGAATTGATCGCAAAATCGTAGACCACTGGCTCCATCGCGAAGGGCAGGGCGTCCTGCAAACGAGCTTTCGCGGCGGACATGATGCGCTGCATCGCGGCCTGCGCTTCGATTTTTCGCTCCGGCGCGAAGATGAAACCCATACCTCCACCGGACATCCCGCCGAGCATCCAGAATCCCCAGAAATCATCGCCGAATTCCTTCTCGGCGGCGGCGATGAGCTGCTCGGTGTAAAGCGTGGTCGCCCACGGGATGATGGTCTGGATGGGGCCGCGAAAATTCTCGGTGGTGATTGCGCCAAGCTTCTTGATATCGCCTTGGCTGAGTGCCCCGACGATCTTTTCCAATAGATCGAGTGCCTCGCGACGACCGACCCATTCCTTGTCCCCACGCAGGAGATATTTCTCCGTCACCATTTCCAGAATAGGCCCGACGTTCTGCGCCATGCCGCCGTGGACGAGGACGAGAGAATCTTGCAAGGCATTGCGGGCGCTTTCCGGGATTTCCTCCGCAGTGAAAACCTTGTGGGTGGGCATCAGGCGACCGCGTGAAATACCATGCTCCGGATCGGTCTCCTCGGCGATGGCTCCCTCAATGAGCTTGATACCAGGCCAGACGCCGCCCGAATCCTGCCAGCCGCCGCCAGAACCTCCGATCCACTCTCCGAGGATTGCTCGTGCGAGGACGATGCGGCGCTCGCTTTCCTGGAGCTCGCCGGTGAGCTCTGCCGTTTGCCCGGTGGCTCGCATGCAGGCGCTGATGAGGGCGGCGAGAAGATTGGTGGAAACGGCAAGCCGCGAGCCTTTCGGGATATCGTTCACACTGGAGACGAGCTCGATACCGAGACCGGGGCCGACGAGTTTTTCCAATAGCGCTTCCAGCGTCTGACCGGAGCCCTCGATACCCGGAGGCACCACGCCGCTGGCGATGACCGCCGCCTTGAGGAGTCCAAGATGGTCTTTCGCAAAATCGAAGACATCACCGAGCGAGGTAACATCGGCGGTGGCATTGAGATCGATGCTGGTGAGCCGGATCACCGGCTTCTCGATCACGCGTAGGTATGCCTCCACCGGAGGGCTGGGTTTTGCATCGCGGCCGTGGACACCGAGATCTACGGACACATTGATCACACGTGCCCCTTCCGGGAAATCCATGCCGAGAAAAAAGATATCGGACCACGCCGAGTGCGTGAGATCCATGCGGACGGGGGTCGTTTCCCGCAGGATGGGAAAGGTGCCATTCTCCGATGTATCTAGTAGCTCCTTCCGGAAACGTAGCGGATGATCCGAGGGATGCCCCATGCGGAACATCCAGCGATTCCCATCGACCGATCTCACGCTGGAGCGCACCTGATCAGCAAGCGTCTGGAAGGCAAGGGAATGGAAGGCGGAGGCCAGCGAAGAGCTGAGGGCATCGCCGGATCCCTGCGCGGTTTGCGCGTCGATGAATTCGTCAATCGCCTCTTCGAAGCGGCGTTGCAGGAGATGCTCATAGCCTGCGAAAGGGATGCTGCCCGCAGGCTTTTTCGACAACAGCGGTGGCAAGTGGAAGCGGTGGATCGCGTAGAGAAAAAACAGCGAGCGGACGCGGTGGTAAAGGTTTTCGCTCCGGCGGCGGAAGGTATCGAGTTCCGTGCAGGCAGCAAGAAGCCCGTCAATGGAAAGCCCTTCGCAAAGCGATTCGAGCGATGTGTCCCGGTATGCCGGATCATCCGAGACGATGACGCTGAGAAATGGTGAACTCATGTCTAGCGGTTGCTGGTGGCGAGGAGTTCGAGTAGGGAAACGAGAACCCCATCACGCTGCGGACCGTCGAGGGCGAGAGCGAGCTGGGCGATCAGGAGGCCGTTCTGCTCATCAAGGTTGAAACGCCGGCCCTGGATCTCGTAGGCGAGGCAGCGTTCCGTTTTCGCCAGTTTTCCTAAGCTCGCTGAAACGCCATTCCCTGAACCGTCGTTCAGGATCTCGATGAATTTCGGGCTGAGCGCGTGCATGCCGAAAAAGCAGAGATATTGTGCCGCCCGCAGACCCGGGATCGTCAGGTGTTGCTCGGCAAGGGTCGGGCTGGGTTTTTCGATGACATTGCGGATTTCGTAAAGGCCGGCCGCCTGCGGAACTTTCACACCCCCGATCGCGCCATAGAGCGGCAGCTTGCTCTCATGCGTCGCCTGCACCGCAGACATGGAGCATGAGTTTGTCTCTGCGGTTTTCAAGAGCTGGGAAACGCAGGATCGGTCCGTGTGGCTGAGGTAAAGGTGATCGCTGACCATCAGCAGGAAAGGGTCGCCGTCGATGAAATCGCTGGCCTGCAAAATCGCATCGCCGTAGCCGGCTGGGTTCGCCTGCTCGATGAAGGTGACCTGCTCCGCATGCGGGCCAGAAGCTTTCCGGTATGCTTCCGTATCGCCGGCGGCGACGACCACCTGTGCAGAGGTGATCCCGGAGGCGAACACCTCGTCCAAAAGAACTTGGAGAGCTGTTTGCGATGTCCCCGATCGGCTGGTGACTGCCTGGAGTGGAAGGTGGTGCTGGTCGGGGCCGGCTGCGGTGATGACTGCCTTGCGAATTTTCATGGAGCTGTGGATGGACTTTGTCAGAAAAATCCCGCACTGGACGACAGAAAAATCCTTCATCGGAATCCCAGATATCATTACACTTCCCCATGCCCGTCCTCGTCACCGCATTCAGCCCGTTCGGCGGGCGGGAAAAAAACGCATCGTCCTTGGCTCTGGATGTGCTCCGGAAGCAATTCCCGCGGATCCGCACCCGCATCCTTCCTGTGGATTCGGTGATTGCACCGTCCCGCCTTAGGCAGGCGATACGGCTGATCCGCCCCTCGGCGATCATTATGCTAGGAGAAGCGGCGGGAAGCGTGGGGTTTCGCTTAGAGACCACAGCTTGGAACCTGTTGGACTTCCGGATTCCGGACATCGTTGGGAAACAGCCTGTCGGCCGCCTGATCAAAGGTGGAGCTCCTGCATCGCTTTCCTCCACCCTTCCTTTGGGAGAAATTTATAACCGCCTCCAGGCATTGCGTTACCCAGTCACTAAATCGGACGATCCCGGCCGCTACCTATGCAATCAGATATTTTTCGGCGCTCTCCACGAACTCGGGAAACTTGAATTGAAAATTCCCGCAGGCTTCATCCACCTTCCACTTGAGGATCAATTACCAACTGCAAAGGCGGCTCGAGGGTTGGCCGAAATCATCAGGATCGTTGACACTGCGGCATATGAAGAATCCATGAAATATCCTCACTAATCGAAGAATGAGCTACTGACCATCCCTGCCGGGAAAACGGTCAGCTATGGCGAACGCGCAGACCGGATCGGCTCGCTGACCGGTTATGCGGGGGATTGGACAGGAAACGGCTGGCTGCTGGCGCACGAAGGTGCCGAGATCTGAACGGCTTCAAAATAGCTCGATATATAAGCTTTTCCTGATATTTTGCCTGCTCGAAACGTATTTTCCTAGCGGCTATTGCTACCCTTCCTCTTCTTAACTCCTGCGACCACATCGACGCGGTGGGAGACAAGGTCGATGAGCTCAAAGACCTCCGCAAGGAAAGCACTCAAGGGATCGACGGGATAAAAATCGGCCAGATCCTCGATGATGTGAAGGGCGGCCCGACAGTTCAGGATTTGGCGCAAACAGAATTCGACACATTCATTTCCGAACCTGGGCGTTTGAATATTGTGGATTTCCATGCCGAATGGTGTGGGCCGTGTAAGAAGCTTGGGCCCGTTCTTACCGAGGTGGTTAATGCCAACTCCGGGGTGGCTAGGTTGGGAAAGATTGATGTCGATCAGGCCGGAGAACTTTCGCAAACTCTGGGTGTCAGGAGGATCCCGGACGTCCGGTTTTATGTTGATGGCCAGCTTGTTCACCGCTTCACAGGAGGTAAACCCAAGGCTGCCTTGGAAAAACTGGTAAAAGCCCATACCGCATCAATGGTACCGATAGACGATTTCGCGGGTCAATTGAATGCAGGTTTGGACGGTGTGGTTGGTGGCGGAACGGTACCGGTGCCGACCGGAGCACAGGACAATTCGAAGCCTATTGATGAAGCGATGAAGCCAATGGATAAGGAATGGCTTCCGCCTGGCATGAGCCGCAAAAAGTAGGCTGCTGTTTTAGCCGAGCAACTCGCGCACCATGGAGGCGTTGAGTTTTTTCACGTTGTCGCATCGTCCTCCTCGCGTCGGGAGCTGGTGCGTTGAAAAACTCTACGGCGTGGAGGGGCAGAGGGCGTTCGATGATTTTTAGGCTCACTCTCTTCCGCACTCGGGCGATCTTTCCTCTTTTCGATTCTGAGCAGCGTAATTTCACGGATTCACCTTCAGTCCCACCTCTATCGCAAGGGATCTCTGCCGATTGTCAAAACTCCAGAAATCTCGCGCTCCGAGTTCGACCGCAGCGGCTACCTGAACGATATCGAAGCTGCGCGTTCGCTTTGAGGACGTGTGCGCCCGGGCAAAGCCAAGAGACCGCTGGAAAACCCTTATCCAGTCGGGTTCGACAAGTTCCAACATTTTCGCCCGCTTCAGCTCCCAAATCCTTGCTTCGGATTCTACGGCATTTACCTCATCGATATCACTCCTGCCTACCGCTAGTCGAATCGCGTTGCAGATCTCAAGCGACAGCATGGAGTTGAACAAAAGGGGCGCGGTCGCCGTCGTCATCAATTTTGCCGCCCTTCCGGTGTTTATATCTTGGATCGCAAGAGAGATCAGAACGCTAGTATCCGCATAAATCATATTACCAGCGGTAACCTTTCCTGTCCTCTTCGATCGCGCTTCCCTGAATCTTTGGAGCCGCTTCGAGCCATTCTCGCTGGTCTGCCACCCATCCTGCCCAATCCACTTTGCGTTCCGCCCCGTCCTCCGATGTTTCCAAGGGAACCAGCTTCCCAACGCTCTTCCCACGTCGTGTGATCACAATCTCCGCCCCAGCCTCCACATCAACTAACAGCTTGGAAAGATGATGCTGCGCTTCTCGAACCGTAGCTGTTTTCATTTGTTGACAACTTTGACGCACATTCTGCATTTGTCAAGCTGGGACAATATCCACTCTAGGGCATCTACATTTGGAACGACTCCACCTGTGGTAGAAGATTTTAACCGCAGATGTCCTGATTTCCGTTCGCCGACTGATGTCATCCCAGCAACTCGCGCACCATGGAGGCGTTGAGCTTTTTCACGATATCCGCGTCTGCGAGGAGGCCGTCTGCGAGGGCGGCTTTTTCCTGTTGAAGTTTGTGGATGCGTTCTTCGACGGTTTCTTGGCAGAGGAGCTTGTGGACGAAGACCGGCTTGTCCTGGCCGATGCGATAGGCGCGGTCTGTCGCTTGCGCTTCGGCGGCAGGGTTCCACCAAGGATCGTAGTGGATGACGGTATCGGCGGCGGTGAGGTTCAGGCCGGTGCCGCCTGCTTTGAGGGAGATGAGGAAAACGGGGAACTTTCCGGTCTGGAATTGCTCGACGAGTTTTCCCCTGTCTTTTGATCCGCCAGTGAGCTTCAGGTAGGCGATTTTTTCACTGACGAGATGCTCTTCGATCAATGAAAGCATGGTGGTAAATTGTGAAAAGATCAGGATGCGACGGCCTTCCTCGACGAGAGTGCCGAGGAGATTTTTGAGGAATTCCAGTTTCGCGGAGCTTTTGACGCCGTCGGAGAAATCGGGAGGAAGGAGGCGTGGATCGCAGCAGATTTGGCGGAGCTTGAGGAGGGCATCGAGGAAGACGATCTGGGATTGTTCGATGCCGCGTGCGGCGATGGCTTCGCGGACTCGCTTGTCCATGGTGGCGCGGACGGTTTCGTAGAGATCCTTTTGCTCGGAGTGCAGCTCGATGAGGTGCACCATGATCGTTTTTGGAGGCAACTCGGTCGCCACCTGATCCTTGGTTCGACGGAGAACGAGCGGGGCGATGCGTTTTTTGAGAAGTTCGTTTTTCTCCACGTCGGCTTCGTCCTCGATGGGTTTGCGGAAGTTCTTAGTAAATGCGTCTTCGGTGCCGAGGTAGCCGGGAATTAGGAAATGCATCAGGCTCCACAGCTCGCCAAGGTGGTTTTCAATGGGTGTCCCGGAAAGGCAGAGGCGGTGGCGGGCGATTACCCGGCATGCAGCTTTGGCGACCTTTGCCTTTGGGTTCTTGATGTATTGTGCCTCATCGAGAACCAATACGTGATACTGGAAGCCTAGTAGTTTCTCGATATCTCGCTGCAGGAGGGCGAAGGAAGTGATGACAAGATCGGCGTGGGGAATGGAGCGATAGTATTTTTTCCGGTCGGCACCGTTCAGCACGAGGACGGTGAGGCCGGGGGCGAATTTGACTGCCTCGGCACGCCAGTTCGGCACTACGGAAGTCGGGGCGATAACAAGTGAGGGTTTTCCGCCGCTGCGCCCACTGGTTTTCTCTTCCATCAGATGGGCGAGGGTCTGCATGGTTTTGCCGAGACCCATGTCATCCGCGAGGATACCGTGGAGTCCGTGACGGGCGAGGAACTGCATCCATTGGAAGCCGGATTTTTGGTAATCGCGCAGGGTTGCCTTAATTCCTGCGGGTGTTTCCAGTTCCTCCATGCTGGAAAAGTTTTCCAGGCGTTTTTTCAGTTTCGCGAGGCCTTTCGGGGTATCGATGCCCAGGCCTTCCAATCCGCCCAATGCCGCAGCATCAAGCGCATGAACCTGAACTTTTCCGAAAAACTTCGGATCCACCAGAGCGGAGAGGTGGTGGAGGATGCGCCTAACCCTGCCGATGGGGAGTTTGAGCGCATCTCCGTTTGGCAGTGGGGCGTAAACGAAGCCGTTGTTGGGGCGGTCGAGGGTTTCCTCTAGGAAATCCTGTTTCAATAATCCCGCGAGGATGGGCATGAGATCGTATCTTTGCCCGTCCACATCGAAGCCGACTGAGAGGCTGAACCACCCTCCATCGGAAAAATCCCCGTCGTAATCCTCCTCTTCATCGCCTTCGGACGAGAGCTTCGTATGCCACTTGTCCGGATCTGCATCATGAACTTGGTGGCCGACACTCTCCTCGAATGAAACGCTCCAGCCCATGTCCGCGAGGTTTTCTGCCAATTCTCCCCGGAACTGGTGCCAGAAGGTATCCACTGGAATCCTGCCGGGATCAGGGAACCATCTGTCGTTTCCGCCAAGGGTATCGGCGGAGCGGGATTTCATGCTGAGAAGAAACCGCCAAGCTGGGTTCGACTTCATCGAGGATAAGCCCGTTTCGCGCAGTTGCCGAACGGCTCGCAGTTCTGCAGGTGTGTTGCCACCCTCACCTGCATCGCCGAGAGGTTTGCGAAGATTCCCGTAGTTGACGAAGGCTTCGCCAAAAATCCATTCCTCCGGCTCTTTCTCGCCAAGCGATTGCAGAAGCAGTTTCGTAGCCCGATCCACCTCGCCCTTCCGTATCAAGAGTTCGAACTTCGGATCCGGAGCAGCTTCCCTGGTTCCCTCAGTCCCTCCATCCCTCAGTCCCAACTCCCCCGCCACGGCCTCCACCGCAGTCTTTCCGAAATACCTCCCAAGCCGCCGCTCCTTCGCCATTTTCCCGACGACTGCGAATCCGTGTTCACAAAAAGCCCCGATCTCGCAGGGGCATGTTGTCTCGAACCCGAAACTGCCGCCCTCTTGCCAAAACGCTCCGTCCACCTCCGCTCCGGCGACCATTGCCGAGAAACAGATTTCACCAGCGCCCTCGTCTAGGCGTAGGTTTTTCACCTTGGAAACCATTCGCCCGCCGAGACCCCGCAGCTCCTCCTCGAATCTCTCGACCCAAGTGCCCTCCGCCAGATATTCCTCCAATTCCGCTATGATCTCCACGCAGGCAGAGGCTATTTTCCAAACTCCAAAGCGTCGATACTGATTTGTATCGACCAATTTTGCTCTGTGAAGGACATGGAGGAAGTGCCGACCCAACTCTCCCGAGACGGGGGTTTCATCGCGCGGCAAATCTGGGCAAGCGAGGATTGCTGGGAGAGTGATGTCGATCTCAACCAAGCCATGACGGGCGTATCGCTGAATGCCGCAGTGGTTCTTTGTCCCAACGGGACGATTCATCACAGCCCGGGATGCAATCCCGGGGGGAATTCGATCTAAGACTACCGTGCTGAAAGCACGGCTCATCGGGTGGGTGGCGTCGAATGACCATGAAGCTTGCCTTTCAGGGCGCGGATGATCACTCGCACTGTCCTGGGATTTTATCCCAGGCTTTTATGAACTGTCCGGTTGGGACTGAATTCACATAGCTGACCTTGGGTCGAATTCTCGCAAAATTCTAACCGCGCTTCCGCTCCAGCATGACAAGCATCATGAAGGAAAGGATGAGATTCAGCTCCTCGCGTGCGCTAAGTTCTCCGACCTTGGTGATCTCGAACTTGCCTTCGAAGAAAGCGGCTTTCTTTTCTAGGCGCATTGCCGGTGTCCCGTTGCTGCGGGTGGCGAGGTAGCGGGGATGAAACAGGAAACCGGTGGCAAGACCTACGATTGGGATTCCCCCGAGGATGCTGTCCATGACTTTTGCTCCGGGATTTTCCTCGCGTATTGAGAAATCCGGGGTCTCGTCACCTGGATTGAAAACCTCGTAGTGGGCGCGCCACATTGACTTCCAGCCTTTGCGCCCGACTGCTCCGATTGGCTGGCCACTGGCGTCCGTGCTTTCGTAGCGGGCCGACCAGTCGATAACTTTTCTTGTCTTGATGTCGGCCAGGTGTGTGGACTTGCTCTTGTCTGTGAAAATTTCCACGTGCTCGCGCAATTTGAACATCTTCTGCTTGGTGTAGAGCACCGTGTTTCCGGCTGCGTCAGTGACAGTTGCCTGGCTGGCAAGAGCCATAATTTTGAAGCTCAGGTGCAGCGGGTATTGAATGCCTGCAAGTTTCTGAGAAATATCATCCGTTTGTAGCACTGGAGGGGTTTGCTCGAAAGGAACGGTGTGAGGATTGACTGACATGTGGCTATCCAATCAGGAGCGTCCGCAAAACCAAGCTATCATTGGATGGATTTCTCCAAAAAGGCCAAAGGCAGTATTTCGAATCAATCTGATCGCGCTAATCCCGCATCTGTGTAGTCTCGCCCCGAACAATTTCCGTTCCGACATGCATCTTCCTCCTAACGTCCGTTTGTCCGGCTCCGACTATCCCGTTTTCGAAATCGATCACCCGACCTGCAAGGCGCGTGTGGCGCTGCACGGAGCGCATGTGATGTCTTGGAAGCCGCGGGATGAGGACGAGGTTTTGTATTTAAGTCCTGATTCAGTCTACAAAGAGGGCAAGGCGATTCGTGGCGGGATCCCGATCTGCTGGCCGTGGTTTAACGCGCATCCGACAAATCCTGATGCGCCTTCGCACGGGCTAGCCAGAACGAGATTCTGGGAAATGATTAGCGCAGAGGAGGATGAAAATGGCGTCACGATGCGGTTCGGGATGGAAGAGGGGATCTGGAAGGCCGAGGTGACGGTGAAAGCTGGACTGGAGCTGGAGGTGAGTCTTGAGACTCTGAATACGAACGAGATTCCCATCGTGGTTTCAGGGGCATTGCACTCATATTTTTCCGTGTCGGATATTGGAAATGTCCGTGTGGTGAATCTGGAAGATACGGACTATCTCGATACCGTTGAGGAGCCCACCCGGCGGAAGCAGAAGGGTGCGGTCAAGTTTGCAGGGGAAGTTGATTCGATCTACGACAGTTCAGGAAAAGTGCTGCTCGTGGATGACGATTCCGGGAGGACGATTTTGATCGAGAAAAGCGGTAGCCCCTCAACGGTGGTTTGGAATCCCTGGCTGGAAAAGGCGGCTGCAATGGGCGACTTGCCAGATGATGGCTATCTGGCTTTTTGTTGTGTCGAAGCAGCGATCGCGAACGACAGGGCGGTGATTGTCATGCCGGGCAGCTCGCATGTTCTTTCCACCCGCATCAGTGTGGAGGAGTGAAGGATCACTCGGATTCCCCGTCACTATGAATTGCTTCGAGCAACAGTTCGGCGGCGAGGGTGGATGCGGCGAGAGCTAAGGGTAGGGCGATTGCTTTCATTTCCCTAGATAGGCCTGAAACACGTTAACGCAAGCGGCGACCGAAGATCGCGGCTACATTAGATTTCCGCGAGCGCTTCTTCGAAGACCGTGAGTGTATCGTCGAGGTCGGCCTCGGTGTGGGCGAGGGAAAGGAAGCCTGTTTCGTAAGGGGAGGGGGCGATGTAGACGCCTTTGTCGAGGCAGGCCCAGAAGAACTTTTTGAAGAGTTCCATGTCCTGTTTCATGACGTCGTCGACGTTGACGATCTCGCGGTCGGTGAAGAACAGGCAGAACATGGAGCCGACGCGGTTGATGCTGTGGGGGATGCCCTTTTTCGCCATCAGGGAGCGGAGGCCGGTTTCGAAATGCAGGCCGAGCTGATCGAGGCGGGCGAAGCCGTCGGGGGTGCCGGCGGAGAGCTCGCCGAGCTGGGTGAGGCCGGCTGCCATGGCGAGCGGGTTGCCGGAAAGCGTGCCCGCCTGGTAGACGGGGCCGAGGGGGGCGAGCATGTCCATGACGTCTGCGCGGCCGCCGAAGGCTCCCACCGGGAGGCCACCGCCGATGACTTTCCCGAAGCAGGAAAGATCCGGGGTGATGTTTTCCAGCCCCTGCACGCCGGCCTTGCCGAGGCGGAAGCCGGTCATGACTTCGTCGAAGATCAGCAGGGCTCCGTATTTCTTGGTGATTGAGGAAAGCAGATCGAGGTATCCGGGTTTCGGGAATACCAGGCCGGCGTTGGCGGGATAGGACTCGACGATGATCGCGGCGATTTGCTCGCCCATTTCCTCGAACAGCTTGGTGAGCGCTTCCGGGTCGTTGTAGGACAGGACGATGGTTTTTTCCGCGAACGCTTTCGGGACGCCCGCCGAATCCGGCTCGCCGTGGGTGAGTGCGCCGGAACCCGCGGCGACGAGTAGGGAATCGCTGTGACCGTGGTAGCAGCCGTCGAACTTGACGATGTAATCGCGCTTTGTGAATCCACGCGCGAGGCGGATCGCGGACATCGTCGCCTCGGTGCCAGAGGAGGTCATGCGGACTTTTTCCACCGATGGCACCCACTCGGTGATGGTTTTCGCCATGTCTACCTCATGGGGATTCGGGATGCCGAAGGAAATTCCGTCCTTGGCGACTTGGTGGATGGCGTTGGTGACGGCAACGGGGGCGTGGCCGAGGATGTTCGGCCCCCATGAGCCGATGTAATCGATGTAGGTTTTTCCGTCGATGTCGGTGATACGGCAGCCCTTGGCGCGGCGGACGAAGAAGGGTTCCCCATCGACGTTTTTGAAAGCGCGGACTGGGGAGTTCACACCACCGGGGATGTATTGCTTGGCGACGGAGAAGAGCTTGCTGGAGAGGGTGGACATGCGGGAAACTCTAAATTTTAAACTCGAAACCTCAAGGAAGAGTGAACTTATCAAATGAGGAAAGTAGGAACGTAGGAAAAAATGAGGAGAAATGTCTGGATGTGGGGAAAATACTATCCTCATTCCGTCCAATTTTCAGGGCGCTAGTTCTGTATCGGAAATTCGTAGTGAGGAAGGTAAGCAGGTTGGTTTGGGCTTTCATGTTCGCTGCGGGCGGTGTTTTCTGCGTGCGGAATTTTTTTTATGACGACTGAAAAGCAATCGCCCAAGCCGGCGCAGGAACATCCCTTGGCCAATATCCTGATCAACGTCCTGATCCCCGTTCTGGCTTTGAGCTATCTGAGCAAGGATCCAGCGCTCCAGGAAATGCTCGGAAAATCGGTGAAGCCGTGGCACATCGGGCCGATTAAGGCGCTGATCGTGGCACTGGCGTTTCCGATTTGCTACGGAGTGTGGTTTTTCGTGAAGACGAAGAAGATGAATTTCTTCTCAGGATTGGGTCTGTTCTCGGTCTTGCTCACTGGCGGCTTGACGCTTTTCCTCTGGAACAAGGACGGGACGGTGAAGGAACACGCGGCAATACTCTTTGGGCTCAAAGAAGCTTCGATTCCTTTCGTGCTGGGTGTAGCGATTATCGCCTCGCATTGGTCGAAGACGCCGCTTCTCCGGACGTTTCTCTATTCCGATTCGCTTTTCGATATCAACAAGATCGAGAGCAAGGTGGCTGATCTTGGGAAGGAGACGGATTACCAGAAGGTGATTCTGGATGCGACTTTGTTGTTCGCCGCATCGTTTTTGCTTAGCACGCTGATGAACTTCGGGATGGCGATGTATTTCCTCGGCGATCTCGACCACACGGCGCCGGATGCGCGGGAACTTTACAACGCGCAGGTGGCGAAAGTCACAGGTTGGGGCTTCTTGGTGATCGGGGTGCCGATCATGCTGTTCCTGTTCCTTACTCTACGGAAACTTCTTAAAGGTTTGCACCGGGTGACGGGGCTGGAGGATGACCAGTTGATGATGCCGAGGTAAAATTTCAAAACTCAAATTTCAACTTTCAAGGAAGAGGTCGGGCCACGCTATTGGTTTCCGGGCGCGAAAAAACCCGGGGCTTTTTGGCTCCGGGTTGAGGTTGGGTGTCGGCGGGACGCCGATACCACGGCCTGCCGCGCGACGCGGCAGCTACTTGGATCAATCGACAAGGTTATCGATGCGTTGTGCGAGCTGGATGTCCAGATCCGTGACGCCGCCGACATCATGTGTGGTCACCTTGAGGGTGACCTTCGTGTGCTTGATCGAGATGTCCGGGTGGTGCTGGGCTTCTTCAGCGATTTCGGCAACGGTGCTTACGAAGTCGATGCCGTCCATGAATTCCTCGAATTCGAAGACACGGAAGATGTATTTCTTTTCGGATTCCCACTCGGGGCATTTCTTGAGGGCGGTGGTGAGTTCGTCATCTTCTAACAGGTCGGACATGGTGTGCAGGGGGTTGGTTTGAATCGTTCGCCGAAAGTTTGGACAAATGCTTTCCAGCTTGGCAAGCCCGTCTTTAAAATTTCTCGAAAAATTGTGCAGAAGTGCCCGAATTATGGAGGGCAATAGATGGAATAGTTGCAAACGTCCGCATTGGATGGGAATGTATGGAATGAAAAAGACGATTCTCTATGCTTTTGCGGCGGGTGCCACGTTTTGGATGGCTTCCTGTGCTCCCTCGACACCGGAATACCGGATTTCCGAACGGCCTGCTGCTTTCGAAGCACTTAACGCAAAACACAAGGAACTGGTAAGAAAGGGCGAGCTTGCGAAAGGAATGGGCAAGGATGCCGTCGCACTAGCGTGGGGCAGTCCCTCACGGCGGGTTGATGGGCTTCGCGATGGAAAGAACATGGAGCGCTGGGAATACCAGGGCAGCCGTGCCGTGGTGAACCACAATTTCTTCGGAGGCTACCGGTCTGGCTACTGCGGTGGCTACCGCTACTCTGGTCTTGGCGGGGGATTCGGCCCGCAGGTCACTTACATCCCATACCGGAAGAGCACCGTCTGGTTTGTAAGCGGACGTGTGAATGAGTGGGAGAGCGTCAGGTAACCGCCTTTTGAGTCGAGGACTTGCTTTTTGCCAAGCATCGCACATCGTGGGTTTGACTTTGGAAATTATGAAAAACAAAATTGTTTTTATGGCAGCGCTCGGCCTCGCCGCGGCGATGGGGTTCTCCTCGTGTTCGATGAATGCGGCGGGAGGCGGACTCAGTTCCTACCAGGCGTATGACCGCCCGGCAAAGCTCCCGAAAAATCCTTCGGCGGTGAAAGTGAAAGTCTCGCTCAGTAAGCAGCGCGTTTACGTGATGGAGGGAAATGACATCCTGTTGTCGATGCCAGTTTCCGTAGGTGCACCGAGCACCCCGACCCCGACCGGGAGCTTCCGTATCTTCAACAAAGAGCACAAACACCGTGCCTTCACTCATGGTTACGCGAAGAGCGGGAACCAAGTGAAGCAGACCTATCTTAGGAACAAGCCGTCCGGCTGGGACTTTAAAGGTACGCCGATGCCCTACTGGTGCGAGTTTAAGTCCGCCTACGGCTTCCACACCGGTTGGGTAAAACACAGCCCCTGCACCCACGGCTGCATCCGCATGCACGAAAACCTCGCGCCAAAATTCTATCGCCTCGTATCCAACGGGACTCCGGTGAGCATTTCCTACTCGCAGTCCGAGGATGCGGCGCATGCCAACATAACCCTGCCACCTGATGCCGGCCCGCTGCCGGATTATCCAGTTATGACTTATTTCGGTGACGGTTACTTCAACCGCCATAAAGCTCCGAAATTCGATTGAGTTCCCTCGGTTAAACCGATTTCTACCAACACGCCATCCTCACCGGGTGGCGTGTTTTTTTATACAGATTTCTGGAAAAATTGGAATCCTCTTGCATCGAGAAGGGATCGGTTGCCTTGTCTTCCAATGAGAAATTTCACAACGATCCTAACCCATCCCGGCAGTTCACATAAGGATGAGTTCCTCGCGTGCTGCCTTCTTGTCGCCGTTCATGATGCGCCTATTGTCCGTCGCGAGCCGGTGCAAGCGGATCTCGACAATCCGGATTTCGCCGTAGTCGATGTCGGTGGCGAACACCAACCGGATCGCGGCAATTTCGACCATCACCAATTTCCCAAAGATCACCCGCCGACATGCTCGCTGAGCCTCGTGCTCATGGATATGGGTCTCTACGAAGATGCGCGGCAGTATTGCGATTGGCTGGAGGTTGCCGAATGGTTCGATACCCGTGGTCCTCAGGAAACCGCCGCGTGGCTGGGTGTGGAAAGGGAGCTTCTTGCGAAACTGAATTCCACCGTCGATCTCACCCTCCTTCGGCGTTTCGCAGGGATGTCTGAGATTTCACCCGGCGAGCCGATGTGGGAAGTCATGAAATGGGTTGGCGGGGATCTCATCGGCTATCTGAAATCTCTCCGTGAAAAGCTCAACGAGATCGAGAAAACCAGCGAGATCTGGGAGATCGACCATCCCGAGAAGAATTTCCGAATACTGTTTCTGCCGCGTTGCGAAAATGTTGCGGACGATGCCTCCTCCGGCTTGGCAAGGTATGCCGCCGGCCTCCCCGAGGACAAGCGCGTCACCGGCATGGTCTATCCAGACCGGCGCGGCTCGGGATTCGCACTCTCTCGCTTCAACGATCACCTTGGCTTCGATTTCACCCGTGTAGGTGACGAGCCGGATGTCCACTTTGCACACGCAAGGGGCTTCGTCGCCAAATCCTCCGCCACCGACCCGGCGAGGATCCGCGAACTGCTTGCGAAGAGCTGGAAGCCGATTGATTGAATGGAAGCGAAATATTGAAAGGGATGCCGAAGTGGCACACATTGTGTGCAGGTGAAGTTTGGCTGGGATCCTGAAAAATGAGTGGCTTAAGCTGCACGGGGGAATTTCGTTTGAAGAAATTGCTGTCCTCCTGTCCGAGGGAGCACTCTGGAAACGGGTGAAACATCCGAATTCGGTCACATACCCAAACCAGGAAATTTTTCTGATTCCAATAAACGAGTATATCTACTTTGTCCCTTTCGTCATCGACGGCGACACCATATTTCTGAAAACCGCCTTTCCACACAGGAACGCCACCAAAGATTACCTAAAAGAAAAAGGAGAGCGACCATGAGCAAAGAAGAGAAAGCAATTTCCAAAGCTTACGACGAAGGTGAGATGGCTGTTGAGACCCCGACGAAGGAATTCCTGTCAGTTTTGGCCGAAGCGGGTGGGAACACATTCAAAAAAGACAAGCGGATTAACATTCGTTTGAGTGGCCATGATCTGAGCGGTATTCAGAGGAAGGCGGCCCGGAAGGGGATTCCCTACCAGACTTTGATCTCAGGGCTGATCCATCAATACGTCGAAGGAGATCTCATGGAAAAGCAGTGACCGCTGGAATTTTCGTATTCGCGTGACAGTCGGGGCGGGTGTGACAACTTTCGGAAATGAGTTTGATTACGATATCCAGCCTCAAGGAACAGGCGGGTGAGGTGCCTTTGATCGCGGAGGTGGCGGCGCAGCTGCAGTCGCGGGGGGTGAAGACGACGAAGGGCGGGAAGCCGTATTTCGATCTGGTTTTCGCTGACTCGACGGGGTCGCTGAATCTCAAAATCTGGTCGGACACACCGCTCCATACAGAAGCGGCGGAGCTGCCTCTGAATACGATCGTGCGGCTGGAGGGGGAGTGGACGCAGAACCAATACGGTGTTAACGGCAGCGGGGTAAGCTGGGCGCTGCTGGATGATGCTGCGGTGGCAAATTTCCTGGCGGGAGATCCGGAGACGCGGAAGAAGCAGGAGAAGGATTTCGCGGATATCGAGAGGCTGTGCGGTGAAATGACCGATCCGCGATTGAAGAAGCTAGCGGAGCATTTTTTCGAGACCATGGGAGACCGGTTCCGGCGCACGGCGGCGGCGCGGAAGAACCACCATGCGCGGCGTGGCGGACTCGTGGAGCACGTAGCTCAGATGATGCGCTCGGCGGATGCCATCTGCGGCGTGTATCCAGAGCTGAACCGCGATCTGATGGTATGCGGGGTTCTTTTCCACGATTGCGGGAAGCTCTGGGAAAATACCTATCCGGAGGACGGGTTCGGGCAGATTCACTCGCTCCACGGGGAAATGCTCGGGCACATCCCACTGGGGATTGAGCTGGTGAACAAGCTGTGGCGTGACCTTGTGGACGCGGGGGAGTTCGAGAAATTTTCCACCTCGAAACCATCGACGGAAGAAGTGCGGGTGCATCTCCTTCACCTGATCGGCAGTCACCACGGGCAGTTGGAATTCGGCTCGCCGGTTTTGCCGAAGACACCGGAGGCCTACGCTCTGCACTTTATCGACAATCTCGATGCGAAGATGGAAATGCTCAAAGATGCATACACTCACGCGACTGAGGTCGCGCCTGGTATCTACGATAGAGTGTTTCCGCTTTCCGCAAATCTGATCAGACCACTTCGGGATTTTGAGGCGGAAGAAGCCGATGGGGCGGACTGAACCCGCTTTTGAAAGGGCTTTTCCCCCATCCTCCGCAAAGGGGGTGGAAACACCCTTCTGCTTACTTGTGCGGCGGCGCTACGGAAGCCGGGGGATGGACGATGAGGCGGGCTTCCGGATTGTTGACGATGTAGGAGTAGGCCCAGCCTAGGAGGACGGAGAGCTTGTTGCGAAAGCCGATGAGGAAAAGAATGTGGATGAGCAACCAGACGATCCAGGCGATGGAGCCATTGAGGTTGATTTTTCCGACTTTCACGACGGCTGCGTTTTTGCCGATGATGGCCATCATACCCTTGTCGTTATATTTGAAAAGCGGGCGGAGGATGTGCTTGCGATCGGCGAAACCAGTTTTTTCCAAACGTAACTCTTCCTTAAGAAGGGCGGCGATGTGGTTGCCCATCTGGCTAGCGGCGGGGGCTACTCCGGGGACCAGCTTGTCATCCCTGTCGCGCATGTTCGTCAGATCGCCTGCAACGAAAATGTCCGGGTGGCCGGGCACGGACAGATCGAGCTTCGGCGTTACGCGGCCGCCGCGATCGGTTTCCACCCCGAGGTCTTTGGTGAGTGGGTTTGCGGCGACTCCTGCGGCCCAGACGATGGCTTCCGCCTCGATGGTGGAGCCGTTATTGAGCAGGAGTTTACCTTTCTGCACGTCGGTGACGCGGGTCTCGGTAAGGATTTCGACTCCCAGCTTCTGGAGGCGTGCCATTGCGTAGTCGGATTGCTCGGATCCGTAGTGCACGAGGATTTTCGGGGCACTTTGGATGAGGATGATGCGGAGCTTCGAGGTATCGATGCGGCGGAAGTTGCTCTTCATCGAGCGGTGGACGAGATCCGCGCAGGCACCTGCCAGCTCGACCCCGGTGGGACCGCCACCGACGATGCCGATGGTCATCAACCGCTCGCGTTCCGCGTAGTCTTCGGTCAATTCGGCGCGCTCGAGGTTTGAGAGAATTTTCCGGCGGATGTCTTGGGCGTCGGCGAGAGATTTGAGCCCGAGTGAGTTTTCTTCCCATTGGTCATTTCCGAAATATCCGGTTTTCGCACCGGCAGCGAGGACTAGGTAGTCGAAGGTGTAGGTGTCGCCGGTTTTTCCGGTCACGGTTTTTTGCGAAGGGGAAATGGCGGTGACCTCGTCCATCAGGACGGTGACGTTCTTGGCACCTGCAAGGATCTGCCTGATTGATCGGGCGATGTCGGGCGCGGCAAGGGACGCGGTGGCAACTTGGTAGAGCAGCGGTTGGAAAAGGTGATGGTTCGTGCGGTCGAGTAGGGTGACATCGAAGCGCTTGTCGTTAGCTAGCTTACGCGCGCACTCAAGCCCCGCGAATCCTCCGCCGATGATGAGCACCTTGCGTGGTGCGGTCTGCTTGCTTGCCATGCGCGTAGCCTTGCATGCTTCACGGATGGGGGCAAACGGAGCTTGTGAAATTTTTCACAAGGGGGGGCGGAGATTTTTTTAACCACGGATTCCAATGGTCATGTGCATCTGAGTTCAGGCGGGCTTGCTCCCTGCCTCGGGATGGGAGCAGGTCGATTTTCCGCTCCTATGGAGAAGAAGAGGCCTCCATCCCCGCAATCAATTACCGCGACGACAAAAAAAACGTTTGGACTGTTTCTGGACGAAATCCTGAAAGGGAAAAAAACGATGTTTTCGGATAAAATCAAAGACGCGGAACGTAGGAAGAGGAGAGAATTTTGCGCATTTGATCTTTTCGCTATTGCAAATCAATCTCAATTAGCTAACTTTTCCCCGATGACGACAGCCCAAGCACCAGGCCGCCCAGCGGAACGTGCCATCACCTTGAATGAGGTGGGGTTGAACTGCGACGTCCGCATCAGCAGCCTCAGCGGCCCGGCATGCGACCGCCTTCGGGATCTCGGCTTCTGCGAGCAGATGCAACTGCGGAAACTCTCCAACGGCCGGAACCTCGTTTGCTCCCTTTGCGGAGCGCGCATGGCCATCAGCCGTGATCTTGCAGAGCAAGTCCTCGTTTCCCCTGTCCGCTAATCCCCCCTGACGAATTTTTCGATGTCCACCGCGACTGACGCCCCATCGACGGTTGCCCTGATCGGAAATCCGAACTCCGGGAAATCCACCCTTTTTAACGCACTCACCGGAGAAAACCAGCGCGTCGGAAACTTCGCTGGCGTCACCGTTGAGGTGAAAATCGGTGAAGCCTATACGAACGTGGGAACCAAGATCAACGTCCTTGATCTTCCCGGTTGCTACTCTCTCCGCGCAAATTCTCCGGATGAAAAAGCCGCCCTCGACGCCCTCACCGGGAAACTCGAAGGCTCTGCAAAACCCGACCTCGTCGTCTGCGTCGTCGATGCCTCGAATCTCGAGCGCCATCTCCAACTGGTTCTCCAGGTTATCGAACTCGGCCAGCCCTGCGTCCTCGCTCTGAATATGGTCGATGTCGCGGAGAAAGCCGGTCTGCGCCTTGACCCATCGAAAATTTCCGAAGAACTCGGCATCCCCGTTGTCGCCATGCAGGCGAATGCCTCCAAGGGGATCATCGAGCTGAAACAAGCCCTCCGCCACCCCTTTCCACCGGCTTCGGAAGCTTCATGGCTTGTGGAAGATGACGCGGATGTCGAAAAGCAGCGTCGCGATTTCATCGCAACCCTCTGCGAACTCGCCGCCCGGCGCCCGGATTCCCATCAGCGCACGTTTTCCGACAAGCTCGATTCCGTCCTGCTCCACCCGTTCTTCGGCTGGGTCTGTTTTCTGGCAGTCATGTTTGCTGTATTCTGGGCGATTTTCTCTTTCGCCTCCATCCCCATGGATCTGATCGATGGCGGCAAGGGTGCTCTCGGCAATTGGGTCGCAGGGCTCATGCCCGAGGGCGATTTTCGCTCGCTTCTTGTCGATGGTGTCATCGAAGGCGTGGGTGGCGTGCTGATTTTCCTGCCGCAGATCGTCTTGCTCTTTCTTTTCATCGGCCTCCTGGAAAGCAGCGGCTACATGTCCCGCGCTGCCTTCCTCATGGACGGTGTCATGGCCAAGGCGGGACTTAGCGGTAAAGCATTCCTCCCACTCTTCAGCTCCTACGCCTGCGCCATCCCCGGCGTCATGGCCACCCGCACTATCGATTCGGCGAAGGAGCGCCTCGTCACCATTTTCGTAGCTCCGTGGATGAGCTGCTCCGCACGTCTCCCGGTCTATTTTCTCATCATCCCGCTGTTACTCCACGAAAGCGAAGGCACATGGAAACAGGCACTCATCCTCTTCGCAATCTACGCCATCGGCACCCTCACCGCCTTCGTCTCCGCCCGCATTCTTCGCGGAAAACTCGGTCCCGACAAAACCGCAAACCACTTCATGCTGGAGCTGCCCTCCTACCGCGCACCGCAGTGGGGCTATATTTTCCGCCACGTCATCGACCGCGCATGGGCTTTCGTCAGGAAGGCAGGAACCATCATCCTCGGTCTCTCCATCCTCCTCTGGGCGCTCGCTACTTACCCGAAATCTGATTCGGAAGACGAAAGCGAAGCCCTCGCACACAGCGCCATGGGCCGCATCGGTGAATTTATCGAGCCTGTGGTGAAACCCCTTGGATTCGACGGTCGCACTGGCACCGCCATCCTCACCTCCTTCGCGGCTCGTGAGGTCTTCGTCTCCTCCCTGGCTGTCATTTTCAGCGTCGAGGAAGCCGATGACGATGTGGAAACCCGCGACCGCATTCGGGATAGGATCCAAGACGCGAAATGGCCCGACGGAAAGCCTCTCTTCACGCCCCTCTCACTGGTTTCACTCCTAATCTTCTTCATCTACGCCCTCCAGTGTCTCCCTACTACAGCTGTAGTAGCCCGCGAAACAGGTTCCTGGAAATGGGCCATCGGCCAGTTCGTCTTCATGACTGGATTCGCCTACGCGGCTTCCCTCATCGTCTTCCAAGGCGGAAAGCTCCTCGTGTTTTGAGCAGAGAGCAGAGAGCGGAGAGCGGAGGATCTCTTCCTTGAGATTTAAAGTTTAGAGTTTAAAGTTTTAAATGGACTGGCAAACAATCACCGCCCTCGCCTGCGTTCTCGGAACGCTGGCAGTCTTCGCTTGGCGCATGTTCCGCCCGGGGGAAAGTAAATCCGGTTGCGGGGGAGGCTGCGGCTGCGGGAATGAAAGTAAGGAGCCGTTGCCAGTTCCGCCGATTGTCAAACGGCATTGATAAAACGTTTCTGTCTGCTAGGTTCTCAACATGGAATACGCGGACATCCACCCAAGGTCATTTGGATCAAAACGGGGAATATCCGTAAGAGTGGTCTCGAGGATTTCATGAGATCGAAGGCGGAAGTCATGAGGGATTTCGTCGAATCCGCCAAAGAGGCGTTGTTGGTGTTGAGGTAAGACGAAAGACCTCAAAGCTTGGAGGACTGTTTATGCCACTCTACTCCACCGCTAGATTCGCTGGGTCGAAGATTTTGTAGAGAGCTTTTTTATCGTCATTCCTCACCGGATTCTCGCTGCCAATCGTGCCCTGCCGAACTGAGTCGTAGATGGCGATTCCCCGGAGTCCAACGGTCAGCATGTTGTCTTCAGTAGAGCCCGGTATTTCTTTCGCCACTTTGGATGCGGTGATCCATGCGATTTCTGCCAGAGCGTTTTTCGACTCGTCGTCCTTGTATTTCCGCATCCCGGGAACTTGGCAGAGAAAGGTGATTCCATCCGTGCCCTGACGACAATAGGTGAGGAATTCCCTTTCCGAGTATTTGTCCGCACCGCCTTCGAAAGAGACCGATTGGAACTCTTTGAACATCGTGCCGAAAGCTCGTGCTGCTTTCTCGGCGGCTGGAGTGTTGCCGTTGGCAGGGGCATCCGTCCGGTGGCTGTCGATGAGGTCGTTGGCGTCCTCGAAAACTGCCTTGCCCGGGAATTGCTTGTCCATCGCCTTGTCAGCCTTCCCGGCGACCATTCCCGAGATCCCGATGAGGATACCTGCAGTCGCGAAAATCACTGTGAACCATGACATGGGGATAAAAAAGAGGCTGTTGGATTTCTTTAGCATGACCTGTTGGTTGGTCGCCGGATCAATCATGATTTTACCCGTGCCCAGGGCTTTCGCGACGAAGTGGTTCAGAACCGCCGCAGCTCCTCCTCCCACGATGCCGCCAACGAGTGCTCCACCCGCCGCTCCGGCAATTCCTCCGACAACGATTCCGACTACTGCAAAAACGACACTTAATATTCCCCATGCCCGCTGCGGTGCCACCCGGACAATGCCCCCTTCCGAAATTACCACGTCCGGGAAGTTGCCCACAATCCACCCGGGGTCCGACGAGTTCGGCAAGACCCATTCTCCCCCGGGTACCCGGATCATGGACAACTTCCCTCCAAGGATTAAATTACATCCCCGCCCTGCCGCCGTAATCACTCCATCACTCAACCCATAAACTAAGCCACGAACCAATTAACCACACAAACCTGACAACAGAATAGAGACGAGGAGCTTCCCAGGCGCAAGGTCAGAACTAGATGACGTTATGAGATGGTCCGCTGAAAAGCAGATTAAGCACTCGCTCCGAGATAGAGAACAAGGCCACCGGTGAAGACAAAAAACTGTCGGTAAATCCCGCTTCGAGCGGGTAAGTCCACGCATATCAGCATACCCGTCTGCGCGAAACCGCATCACCCCGCCACGTTCCTCGTTTCTACTCTGTTGTCTCCCCCCAATAGAACCCATCAAAATGATAGGACAAAACCACTATATCTACTTGACATATTATCAGCCATATCAACGTCTAAGGTGACTCACGCGCGTTAGCGCGTTGAGTCCACCTACTTGTTCGACTGTCTAGTTTCTGCGACGACGTGCTATAAACCCTAACCCCCCTAGCCCGAGAAGAAGAAGAGATGACGGTTCGGGCACCGTTTCAACTGTAAGCTCAGTAATTTGAAATAAATCGGAAGCTGAATCCGCTCCAAAATTAGCACCAAATGAGATAGTCTCATTTGGTATAGAAGTGGTCAAATAACCATCAAATGAATCAACGCTGCCCACTGATGTGATTGTTTTCTGTATAAAAGAGTCTCCCCCTAAAACGGAAACCGCAATCGACTCATCTCCTTCAATATCTAGGAATCCGGTTCTAAAAGATACTAGCCTGACTGGAGTAGAAAACGACAGATCAAATGCTTGTATATCTCCTGGCCCCCCCCCTGGGCCGTCGAATATAACTAAACCTTCGGAGTCAATTATAAAAGAAGCAGCCCCCCCCCCAAGAAGAGTTGGATTGGAAAATGTAGCGATAACACCACCAGATGATGATGTAACAAGAGATGTCCCACTTCCACTTGCAGACGTTAAGTCGAAAACGACTGTTGCAGCATTCGCTCAACCTGCGAGCGATCCAAATGTGATTAGAGTGGCAGCAAGGGTAGCCACTTTTGTTTGTTTTAGTTTCATAAAGAAAGTGTTGTTTGTGATTTTTGTCGAACAGCACTTATTTGCCCTACCTCAGATCACGGATTGATTCGAGGTGGGACGGATTTCAATTTCGGAGTAAAACGCTCTAACCCATAGATGGCAAGACTCTTGAAGGCTGTAAGGCAAATAACAACGCCGACGATTTCTCCATCGAAGATGGCGCGATCAAAGCACACGACAAGGGCAGCACGATGCTCTATAAAAACATCCGGGTCAAAGTGCTGGATTGATACCCGCTCGATGCATTTTTCCCATGCTCAAGATTTCCGGTCGAATTCTTCCCGAATGATCCGGAGGTCGATATTTTTTCGGTCTTTCCAAATGCCGGAAGTGAGGTAGATCTGCATTCGGCTCATCACATGGTGGATACGGCACGACTCACGCGGCTTATGCGGCTTATGCGGCTTATGCGGCTTATG